>NZ_CAXBAE010000008.1:0-189165 GCF_963973825.1 uncultured Haliea sp. | reverse complement strand
GCTTGGGGCATGGCGTATTATCGCAAAATTCCAGACTTATTCAGAGTATCCTTAGTATTGTGTTGAGGCGTAAATCATACCCCGGACCTAACTGGACTGAACTCCTGGCATTTATCCAAGTGCGAAGATTCAGTATCTCGCCTGCTACTTCATTATATTTTTCATTCTCACAAAAAGGAGAGTCTTTCACGCAACCTGAGTCCCAAAACGTTAAATACCAGGGTTGGTTGCTGCCGTTCTCTTGTGTGCAGTCGGATCCTACGAAAGGTGGAATACCTGACAGTGTCTTTGTACAGCGCTTTTCGTAAGAAATGATATCCATAAAACGTATTGTATCGCCAGTTACGGCATGAATCATGATTTGATAAGCGCCTACTGACACTCTATAGACTGGGACATAGGTGCCATCATTGAGATCAAAGCTAATCACAAACCCTTTCTGGTGTGGACTGAAGGGATCTGGCATCGAACGGTCAATCCAAACTTTCTCAGCAAGATCCATCAAGACCTGCTCTGACAACCAACTTCTCGGGGCGAATTCCGGATTATCAGGGTTAGCTGTAACAATATTCAGGGAGATCACGTTCCCAGATTCGTCCATGTCTAGATGCGAAGCAGATTCGAGTGGTGTGTCGCCAATCAATTGTCGGAATACAATACGTACCCCGCCGGATACGACTTCATCAACCTGAAAAGCTAACTCATGGAGACCTTCAAATATCGCATCATTATCTTCCAGAAAATCATTTATAATATTTCGATCTGAAACTTGGGCCTCAGTTAAGTTTTTCTCTATTCTACCAAGTCCATTTTTTGAAAAGAGGTTTACAACGCGTCCTGTAACGTTTCGACGGTCAATATTCACTCTAGTCTCAGTTTCCAGTAGCCGAGTATATTTTCTCGACATGTCTTCTGATTTATCTGTTGTAGTTGGTTCCGCAATAACACTTCTAGAATCGATCGTGAAACTCTTCCCCGGATCAGTGCTTTTGGGTGGAGTTGAACCCTTGACGATTTCCTTTGATTCGTCGAGGACACCGAATTGGGCTAAAGCAGTATGGGAGACAAATGCAAGAGCCGTGGCAATCAGTAAACTAAACACTAACATTAAACTACTGTGATGTGAGCGGCTTAAAATCCTCACCACGCAAAGCTGTAGCTCCATGTATAACCCCCTATGTGCCTGACTCTAGTGTCAATTGCACTTCAGAACGAGATTCTTATCACTAGTGGGGGAGCAGAGGTGCAACTAGCTGCAATCACACTCCTTTCAAACACCGTAGTGAAGCTCAGGTGGGTGGTCAAGTTTTTAGTAGGTAGTCACGGACAATTTTACGCGCACTGTGCTGGACATTTTCAACGGCGGACTGCTTGGCCAGACAATTGATCGATTCATCGAAGAGGAATCGAGCCTCGATAAAGGCTGCTGCTGACGCTGCAGCACGTCTGTTCAATCCCGCTTCGCTGTCATCATCAAACGGCTGGTAGTCAAATAGCTTAAATATGTGGAGGTACATCCGCGTTTTCTGGGCGGGCGACAGGTTCTCGCGCTTGAGTTTTACGCCGGGGAAAATTTCGGTAGCGATAAACTGCAGATCATCCCTTACATCACCATAGCGGAGGTTTAAAACAACAGGTTTGACCTTGAAATAGCCCAGCAACAGGACAAAGTAGACCCTGTTGTAATTGTCTCGGAATGAGCGCAGGGCATCGACTTCAGGGTCATTGAGGGAAAAGTAGTACCGCTTCTGTTCATGAGCCAACTTCGGTGCGCCATACAAGTCCTGAATTTCTGAATCCAGAAGGATGGTGAGGCGTTTGCTTTTCAGGCTCATTCGGGAATCCAAAACGCCCGATCTTAGCCTAACCGGCTAAAAATCAGCCAATTCAGGGGAAAGTCAGAAAGTAAGGCACTCCTGAAAGCCTTGCCCGGCCTGGGTTTCAGGGCGATGTGAAAATTGCGGCGGGGATGTCTCTAGTACCCCTTTCTGCGCCGATGGTGACCCTGGGCGACACCGGCTTTCTGTCGACAGGGGGTGTTCCCTATGCGCCGGACAGCGACCAGTTCCGACAACGCTTTCCCTACACGTTCAACACTGTGCAGCCCTACGAGTTCTACGGCCTCGTAGTCACGCTCGCAGAGGCCGACAGCAGTTCCCACAATAGTCGAAGCGCCTTTGGTGAACGTCTCGGACAGGCAATGGACACGGTCATTCGGAGCCACGTCAATGGCGCGGCAGCCATTGATACCCGCGACGGCAGCAAGGCAACCCAGGAAGCCTACCTGCAACGGGTGCAGCAGATGCTCAACGCCATGCGCAGCGTGCGGGTGAACAACCTCTTCAGCGCCACGGCGGGTGCCAGTGGGGCCAACAGTGACGACTATCTCGCAACACGGGTCTATGCCGGTGTGCACCTGCCGGCACTGGGTACAGGAGGGTCCAGTGCTACCGTCATGCGCGGCTCGAAGACCTGGTCGGAACTGATCGAGGCTGGGTCGAACATGGGGCTGCCTGTCCCCTACGAGCTGCTTTGGCGGCACACAGTGACGCCGTAGGCGCTCTACCCCGGCGGTGCAGCGCTGCGCCGCCGGCCCCGCCACCCCCGCTTGCCCTCCCGCCGATTACGGCATATCCTCTGCCATTATAATATGGCACAGTGTATGCCGTAATTACAGAATAATGCGAGGACTGCCACCATGCAGACACTACGGCCACTGGTCGCCGCGCTCTCCCTGTGCAGCTGCGGTGCGCTTGCCCAGGCTGGCGTGTTGGAGGAGGTCATTGTGACGGCGACCAAGCAGGCCGAAAGCCTGCAGGACATCGCCGTCACCGTCAGTGTCTTCACTGAGGACGCCATCCAGCAAGCCAACATTCGCGATGCTTCGGATATCGCCATCCTGACGCCTGCGCTGAATATCAATGCCAATATCAGCCCCTTCAGCAGCCGCATTTCCATACGCGGCATCGGCACTCCCGGGTCCTCGTTTCTTGAGCCCTCCGTTGGCACCTTCGTCGACGGGGTCTACCTGAACCGCTCGGGTCTTGCCGTGTCGGACCTGGTCGATGTCGCGCGCATTGAAGTGCTGCAAGGCCCCCAGGGTACGCTGTATGGCAAAAACACCAACGCCGGGGCCATCAGCATCACCACGAAACGCCCCAGCTTCGAGTCGACCGAGGGGCACCTGGAGGCCACCGCCGGCAACTATGCGATGGGGCGCGTCACCGGCGCACTCTCGGGGCCGCTGAGCAACACCCTGGCCTATCGCGTCGCAGGCAACGTGCATCAACGGGATGGCTACCTGCAAAACCTGGCCGGAAAGGACCTCAACGATGCCGATGAATGGAGTCTCGTCGGCAAGTTGCTGTGGGAACCCGACGATCGGTTCTCAATGCTGGCCAAAGTCAGCCATGTCCGACGCGATATGGACTGCTGCGCACCGGATTCAGTGCACGACCCGCGGGCCGAGCAGGCGATTATCGACCGTGGACTGCCCCCGCTGGGCACTGACCCCTTCGACCAGAGAACCGCGCAGGACACCCTGACCCCATTCAAGCAGGACTCCAGCGCAGTGTCCCTGCACATTGACTACGACACAGGCTGGGGAACGCTGCAATCGATTACTGCCTGGGACGAATACGACGTCGATTCGTCACAGGAGACCAGCCGTTCGGTGCTGGACACCACCTTCCTCAATCAGCCGCAATCCGGCGACAGCCTTTCCCAGGAACTGCGTTTCAGCAACAGCAGCGACCGCATTGACTACATGGCCGGCCTCTACTATTTCCAGCAAACTACCCGCGAGTTCGAGGGCGAACTCAGCGCCCTGGTGGGCGATGATGTCGGTGTCGGCACACAGATTTTCGGCCCGCAACTCGGGTTTATCGCGGCACCGGGCGACAGCGCAATCCAGGACAACGTGTTCCACACCGATACAGTCGCCCTGTTCAGTCGCGCCACCTGGCACGTGGGTAGTGACTGGCATCTCACCGGCGGACTGCGCTGGAGCCGGGAAAGGAAAGAGGCCGACCTGTTTGTGGAGGTGACCTCGACCGCGCTGACCGCGCGGGACCCGGCCACGCTACCGGCGCCGCTGCTTGCGTTGCTCGCACAGCAGGGCATTTTCCCGCCCTTCTCGCTGCTGGCTGCCGCACGCCCGGAAATCGATGAACGCTTCAGCCGCGAGTCCGGGAATGTCGACTGGCTGGCCAGCGTCAGCTACGACCTCAACCCGGACACGCTGCTGTTCGCCAGCGTCTCCACCGGCACCAAGTCCGGCGGCTTCAACGGCGTGGCAGGCGCAACGGATGAACGGGAGTTCGATGACGAAGACACGACCAGCTATGAACTGGGCGTAAAAAGCACTCTGCTGGATGCGCGCCTGCGCATCAATTCAACGCTCTTTTTCACAGCGATCACCAATCTGCAGAGCTCTCAACAGGCGGCTTCCGGCCTCGGGCAGGTGACCCGCAACCAGGGCGAGGCAGAGGTGTCGGGCATTGACCTGCAGGTGGACGCACTGCCGCTGCCCAACCTTACCCTCAGCCTCGGGCTGCAGTACCTCGATACCTACGAATTCACGGCCGGGCCTGACCAGGGGCTGAACCTGCCCTTTGTCGCGGAACTCAGCGGCAGCCTGGCGGCAACGCTGGTGTTCCCACTCGCCCATGGCAACCTGTACCTGCGCAGCGACTACAACGTCATGGGAGACCACTGGACCAACTCCGCCAGCGCGGCACAGCTGGAAGCCAAGGACGAACAGAACCGCGAGAACCTGAACATGGCGCTGGGCTGGCGTAACGACCAGTGGAACGTCAGCCTGTGGGGCAAGAACCTGGGCGATGAAGCCTATGCCGTGCAAACCCTCACGCCCTACCCGGTAACGGATATGGATGCCTACTTCCTGACACCGCCGCGCACCTGGGGCATGACGCTGCGCTACGACCTCTAGCAGTGCCCGCGGCTAACGCGGCGCCGAGCGCCGCATGCGGTAGGCGACGTAGAACGGCAGCAGTACCAGCAGGGACACCAGCAGCACCCGCAGCGCATCCGCGTAGCGTGCCTTCACCGTATTGGTGAGCAACTGGCCCATCTGGGAGTAGCCGGGCGGCTGCGGCAGCACGCCATTCTCGGCCTGAAAACGCTGGTAGCTTAACTGCATGGCCTGGAAGCGATCGGGCTGCTGCGCGGCAAGGTCGACGACTTCCCCGGGATCGCTGACGATGTTGTAGAGCCGCCACTGCCCATCACCCAGGGGTGGCCGGTTCAGCACCAGTTTATAGTCGCCCTGGAACAGGGCCGCGTGGCCCGTGAGTTCGTACCCCACCGCATCCTGCTCTGCATAGACGCGCTCCCTGTCGCCGGTCAGCAGCGGCGTCAGATCGCGTCCCGTGATCGGCTGCACGGGCTTGCCGGCGTAGCGTGCGCCCGGCAACGGCGTGCCGGTCAGGGAGAGAATGGTCGGCGTGATGTCCGTCGCCCAGGCGAAGGCCGGCGTCAGGGTGTTGTGTCGCGGCAGCGGATCACCGGCGATAATCAGCGGCACTCGCATGCCGCCCTCCCCGGTATAGAACTTGTAGAACGCCAGAGGGCTGGCAGCCGCGCTGGCGAAGCCGGGGCTGATGGTGTTGTAGCTGCCCCGCAGGCCCAGGCGTTCGTAATCCACGTGGTACCCCATCATGGCCGCACCGAAGCGTGATGACAGGGCCTCCTGGTTCGCCGGGCCACTGCCCTCACTGCCGTTGTCGGAGGTAAAAATGAACACAGTGTTGGCGTATTCACCATGGGCCCTGAGGTAATCCACAAGGCGGCCAATATGAAAGTCCATGGCTTCAATCATGCCCGCATACACCGCCATGCGCTTCGCTTCGTAACGTCTGCGGTCTGCCGTGAGCGCGTCCCAGTCACCGCGGGATTCCATCCACTGCAGCGCGGTCTGCGGCGGCACAATCCCCAGAGCGATGGCCCGCTGCAGGCGCGCCCGGCGCAGTTCATCCCAGCCTCCGTCATAAACACCCTGGTAGCGGTCGGTAAAGGCCTGCGGCGCCTGCACCGGCATGTGTACCGCCATGAAAGGGACATAGGCAAAGAACGGCTTGCCGTCCTGCAGGTTGCTGTCGATAAACTCGATGGTTTTATCGATCAGGAAGCGCGACGAGTAAAAGTCTTCCGGCAGCGTGGTCGGTTCTCCATCAGCGAACCAGTTGGCCCGGTCATACAAGGGCAGGTAGGGGCGCTGCTCCCAGTTGTCGGCACCGGAATCCATCAGTGCGACGGTGCGCGAGAAACCCCTGCGGCTGGGGCGTTTGTCTGGGCTGGCCCCCAGGTGCCACTTGCCCGCCATGTAGGTGTGATACCCCGCGTCTTCCAGCAGGGTGGCGACGGTTACCACGTTGTCCCCCAGCACGCCCTGGTAGTGCGCGTGCCGGCGCTGCTCCGGTGCCAGCATCTCCGGGATATTGGGCACGCCAGCCAGATGGTTGTTGACGCCGGTCAGCAGCATGGCCCGCGCCGGGGCACAGTTGGCGGCGGTGTGGTAGTTGGTGAACCGCACCCCCGTTTCAGCAAACGCGCTCAGTGTCGGTGTCTGCACCTCGCTGCCAAAAGGCGCGATATCGGTGAAGCCGAGGTCGTCGGCAAGAATGAACACAATGTTCGGTCGCGGGTCGCGCGCACCGGTCAGCGCCTCCTCTGCCGCAACAACGCCGTACATACCTGCTGTGAGCGCCAGCCCCGCCAGCGCCGCACAGCACCGCCTGTGGCGGTCTGTCACTCAGTCCGCCTCGGGCAGATAGCGTGCGGCGACCAGTAGCAGCAGCGCGATGATGACCTCGGGGGCGATCAGCTGCAGGGCCAGCGCGGCGTCGTGCAGCAGCCACGCCAGTACGCGGCCCACTGCGGCAAAGGCGAGCAGCATGATGGCCGGGTAATACCAGAGCCTATGGCCACTGATCAGCGCGATCAGCATGCAGGCGCCCAGGGTCAGGAAAAACCCCGCCAGGTCCCCAACCTGGGAACTGAGGCCGATGCCTTCCTCGAGGGTCAAACCAAGCATGGGCGCGACGCCGGCGGGCGCAATCAGCCAGCGCACACCGGTCACGATAAACAGCAGCGCTGGTACCAGTACCAGTACGCGCAGGGCGTTTTGTGTCATGGGCATGAATAAACCTCCTTGCGTGCAGCCTGCAACGGCAAAGCCCGCCGGCCGCGTATTTTTTGACATGTTTTATGTCATTATGTAGCCTGATCTGTGACCAGTCCACACCGCCTGCGCGGAAACAGGAGAATGCCATGAAAAAGTCTGCTGTCGTTATCGGTGTCGCACTTGTCCTGGCCGCCATCGCCTACAGCCAGCGCGCCAACATTGCAGCCCGGTTGCTGGAACAGGGCCTTGCATCACGCCTGGGTGCCAATGCGCTGGCAGAACTCGAGGATGGCCTGCACCTTGCCCTGTGCGGCGCCGGTGGCCCACTACCCGCCCCCGATGCCTCCGGACCCTGCGTCGCCGTGGTCGCCGGCGCAGCGCTGTACGTGGTGGACGCGGGCACCGACGGTGTGCGCAACCTGAGCCGCATGGGCTACCCGGTCGGCGACCTGCAGGGCGTGTTCCTGACCCACTTCCACTCCGATCACATCGACGGGCTGGGCGAGATGGGCACCCTCCGCTGGGCCAGCGGGGATAACGACAGCCCGCTGCCGGTGTACGGCCCTCCCGGTGTGACCGCGGTTGTCGATGGGTTCAACCTCGCCTACGCACAGGACTTCAGCTACCGCCACCAGCACCACGGCGACAGCGTCGCTCCGCTGCGCGCGGCGGGCCTGGGCGCCAACCCGTTTGCCATGCCTGCCCTGGGTGAACTCACCACGGTGCTCGACGCAGGAGGGCTGAAAGTAGAGGCGCTGGCGGTTGACCACTCTCCCGTGGAGCCCGCGGTGGGCTATCGTTTCAGCTACAAGGGGCGTTCACTGCTGATCACGGGCGACACCGTGAAACTGGCCAATATCGCGCAGTTTGCCCAGGGGGTAGACCTGCTGGTGCACGAGGCGCTGGCGCCCAACCTGGTGAACCTGATGCACGACGCCGCCCTGCAGAACGGCGACAACGTACTGGCGAAGATCACCCACGACATCCTCGACTACCACGCCAGCCCTGTAGACGCGGCAGAAACCGCACGCAGTGCGGGTGTCGGGCACCTGCTCTACTACCACATTGTGCCGCCGCTGGTCGTCCCCGGCCAGGAGACGCTGTTCCTCAACGGCGCCGGGGATATTTTCCCCCGTTACACGGTCGGCAAAGATGGTGTGTCGTTCTCACTACCGGCGGGCACAGACGCCATTGTGCAAACCCGCGGCGGTCTCTGACGGTATCACGCCGCGTCCGGCGCGCCGCGTTGCAGCTCACGCTGTATCGCGCGCGCCACCAGCCACAACCGGTCCTGGCCCCATAACGCGAGCAATGGAGCGCCCTGCGCGTCAAGCAACCGGAAGCTCGGCACACCCCACAGTCCGGCCGCGTACATGGCCAGGCGGTTTTCCTCCAGCAGGGGCTCCCATCCCGGCTGCCCCAGGTGGGCGCTTGCGGCCTGCCAGTCGAGACCGGCTCCTTCCACCACCTTGCGCAGACCGCGGTCATGGCAGGTGTTGGTGCCCAGGGCAAAGGCGTGACGCAGGAAGCTCGACAGCAAGGCGTTGCCCTTGCCCTGCTCTAGCGCCCAGGGATACAGCGAATAGCAGCGCCTGGCGGGCTCTCCAATCGGATCATGGAAAATGCCGTAGGCCACGCCGGCTGCCCGGGCTTCGCGGGCGGCATCCATAAAAATATAGAAGCCTTTCTCGCGTGTAGCGGGCACCCCGCGCATGACCATGGGCAGTACCGGTCGCACCTGCAGGGTGACACCTGCGTCGCGGGCCAGCTGCACGGCCCGGTCAAACACGATCGCCGTATAGGGGCTGCGCAGGGATACGTACATCTCCAGGGTCAGTGTGCCGCTGTCGCGCAGTTCGCCCACATCGACCTCCGGCCGTGGCACCAGCATCGGCTCACCTGGCTGCCGATCCGCACCGAGGCCCGCGAGGCGTTTTTCCAGGTGATACAGGCGATCCACACTCCAGTACCACTCGCCACCGTAATACAGCATGGCGCCGGAATAGTGCTGCAAATTCGCACGCCGCTGGTTGCCGGCATCGAGTACGGCACGCAGCTGCTGCGCCGACGCCTGTCCGTGCTGTGCGGCGAGCAACGCGAGGGTCTCCGCATCGCGCGCCCACAGCGCACTGCCCACGGCAGACGCGAGTGTGGCGAAATCCGCCGATGACTGGGCCGCAAGAATCAATGACGCCTGCTCTACCAACGCGGCAGCCGGCGGTTCCGGGTGGTGAGGAAAGGCAAGACCATACTCCGGCGCAACGTGACAGGCATCGTTGCGCGACAGCTGCAGCAGCAACTCGGGCTCGGCCACGTTACGGCCCTGCGGCCCCTCTACCAGATGACAGTGCAGTTCGATGGCATAGCGCGCAACCAGTCGCGGCAGCACCTGGGCCATAAGGTGGCTGTAGCCGTCATCAACCTGATGGAAATACTCGACCCGGTGGGGTGCCCCTTGCCTGGCACGGCGTTTTTCCGCTTTGGCACGGCGCCTGTCGACGGTGCCGGGGCTGAACAGATGGGTCATCAACGTGGAGGTGATCCATCGCGCCACAGGGCTCGGATCCATAGTGGCAGCGCCACCCTGTTCCTTGAATTGCTCGGCCATGGGCTACCCTCTGTGGCGATCTACCGGTCGGGGATCAGGCCCCGGAGAAGCTTCGTAACGATGGCGGTGCTGTTCTCCTTGCTGAGCCCCTGATGCTCACGCAGGCGATGCCACATTTCAAACGAGGCGATCGCGTCGACCGCCTCACGCTCATCGGCTGGCAGCGCATGCAGCTCAGGGAGCCAGTCATTGAGGTTGTGTCGCAATCCACGCAGGGCGCGCGCATAGTTCCTGCGCAGGAACTCATAGCGCCAGCGCTGCGCTGCCGTGGACAACATCACGTTGCAGATCTGCTCATAGGCATTCGCGTAGCACTCCACCGCATGCACCAGGCGTTCATCCAGCGTGCCCGCGCGGTCGCCGCCGGTGAAGAGATTTTTCCAGGTGTCACCGAGTTGCCCATTGACCGCCTCGGCCAGCGCGCCCATGTCCTCGAAGTGTCGGAAGAACGAGCGAATGCCGACACCCGCGCGCTGGGCCACCTGCTGCGCCGTGGGCACCAGCACACCCTCCTCCATGAGAGCGACCGCGGCCTCGATAATGGCGTTGCGACTGCGCTCACTGCGCAGACGACGCCCGTCAGGTGCTGCTGTCTGCTCTGCTTTACCCATGATCCTCCCTGGCAGACTTGCCGGCGGGCATATAATGACACTTGATATGCAATATTTTGCCACGATTTGTGGCCATTGCCTATTTGCTGCGGAAATGCCGACGCCGCATGATCAGCGAGCAAGCATCCGGACCGCAGTGCTTACCGCCGGGAACTGCCGGGACGCAGGCAAACGGCGGCCCCCCAACAGCGCAAGATAGCAGGGCGCCAGGCAAGCACCATGGCCACCGCCAGCGCCGCCGGCACCAGCAGCATGACCCAGACCAGCACCGCCATGGTCGGCGCATCCGCGCGCAGACAGGCGGCCAGTGCAGCCGCCAGTGCCAACCACCCGAGACAGCGCAACACAGGCGCCGGGTGTCCGCGCGCGGCCCTGGCGGACATCACCTGAGCCCAGTGCACCGGCTTCGCCAGCGCCAGCCACACTGCGCCGCTGAAGCTGCCCAGGGCAGCGATCCACCACCAGGCCACATCAGCCACGTGACATTTCCACAGGCTCTACAGCGGTGCTGGTGGCCTCTGCACCCCGCCCGTACAGCCTGACTGCCGCCGTGAACGCGATGACTGCCACCGCCAAAAGACTGGCATCCACGCCGGCGACCGGCCAGTAGCCCGTTGTGACCGTATGCCACAGGTGATCCCCGGTGGTCACCCAGTTAAGCGTCACCGCCAGCACCGCGAGCGCGGCAATGCCGATACACTGCTCCCGCCAGGCCGGTGACACGGCACCCCGAAGCAGCGCAGCACTGCGTACATAGGCGTGCAGCAGAGCGCACAGCCAGGTGCACCAGAACGCCCGCTCCTCCCATGCAGCGCGCGCGGGAAGCTCTGCCGGCAAGAGCCGATTGGCCACCAGCATGCCCAGCACCGCCAGCACCATCCCCGTGACCGCGGTCACCGCGAGGGCGTCCACCCAGCGCAGTGACCGGGGTGCCTGATGGACCCACTGGCGCTTGCGCTTTTCCGTGAAGAAGATGAATCCCGTTGCGATGCACACGCAGCCGACCAGACCACCAAGGACATAGAGCCAGCGCAGCAGCCAGTGACGGAAGTGCTGCAGATGCAGGCCGGTGAGAAATTCACTCACCGCATGCACCGCAGACGGGGCGGGATCCTCGTACAGGATCTCACCGGTGCTCGCGCTGAAGTGTATCCCCTCACCCACCAGCGCCACCCGGTCGCTGCCCGCCCGAAAAACGCTGACGTAGCCGTTGCGATCACCCACATGCTCGATGGTCAGGAAACCCACCTCCCCCGGTATGCCCCGCTGCGCCCAGCGCGCCTGCGCCTGCGCCACCATCGCATCTACCGAAGCGAGCGGCGCGGGCACGCCCGCGGGCTCATGGGGCAAGCCCGTGCGCGCCGCCTCCAGCACATCGTGTTGCCTGTCCAGGGGCCGCAGCAGCGAGTCATGCACGGGCAGGTAGATGGCGGCAAAGATCAGCAGCCCGGTGAGGGCGAAGAAAAAATGAAAAGGCAGCGCGACCACACCGGTCAGGTTGTGCAGGTCCAGGGTACTGCGCTGGCTGCGCTTGTGCGGCCGGAAAGTGAACAACTCGCGCAACAGGCGGCGGTGAATCACCAGTCCGGTTACCAGCGCGGCCAGCATGGACATGGCTGCCAGCCCAACCACCCAATAGCCGATGATCGCCGGCGAGGTATGCAGGCTGTAATGCATGGGGTAGAAGAAATCGGTGCCCATCTGCAGCCGATTGTCGGGCAGGAACGTCCCGCTGCGCGGGTCGACCTGGGCTCGCCCATGCACATGCAGGTGATCGTCTGCCGGGTTCAGGGGTGCATTGGGCACGCCGAACTCCGCGCCCACCAGCAGTACCGGGTCGCGATGTGTGGTGTAGGCGAACAGCGACACCAGCGGCAGGCTGGCCGCATCCGGCAGCTCACCCGCCACGCGGCGCGCGACGCGCTCAAGGTCAGCAGGATCCGGGCGCAGGCGCTGGTACACCGGTGCCAACACCCGATCGAAGGACGGCATGGGCTGCACCGCGAAACGGGTTTCCGGAACCGCCCAGCGATCGATCTCGCGGTCGAACACCGACAGGGTGCCAAAGAAAAACACCACCATCAGCACGTAGCCCAGTACCAGACCGAAACCCGTATGCACCCAGGCCATGGCCTGGCGAACCGTCTCAAACATGCCTCAACCCCCGGCCAGAAGCCTGAGCTGCCAATGGGCCGCGAGTGCCGTGAACGCTGCGCCCACACCGAACAGGCACAACCAAAGCCGCAGCAGGCTGCGCGCAATGTAGGCCCAGAGGAAGAGCGCGAGAAAGCCGGGGAAGGCCACCAGCATCGCCACCATCCAGGCCTCATCCCAGGCTATGCCGCCCGCCACCTGCGCCACGATCAGCAGGCTGCTGACGCCCCAGACAAACGTGTAGCTGCCGAACAGGCTGACGAAAACCCGCGCTGCCAGCGCCCTGAGCCGCAACGGCGCAGCAGCCGACCGATAGTGCAACGGACGTTCCGACATTATGGATCCTGATCGCTGAATATTTGAATGATAATTATTCTTATTTGATAAAAGATGTCAAGCGCTGCGCGGACACCCGGAGAGCACAGGCGCGCGGCCTGCTTTCTTGATCCGGGGCAAGCCAGACGCAGTACGGATATGTAATCATGCTTTCCTGTCTGACGGCATGGCGATACGGAGGAGCGGAGGCATGAGCATCATCGATGAGATAGGCGCGGTGGTCGGGCCCAAGGGATTACTGCTGGGCGCCGATGTCCGTGCCAGGCCAAATCACAGCTGGGGCCAGGGCAGCTGCGAGGCGCAAGCCATCGTGCGCCCTGCCAGCACGGCTGAGGTGTCGGAGGTCATGCGCATCTGTCACGCCCAGAACCAGAGCGTGGTGCCCTGGGGCGGCCTCAGCGGCCTGGTGGACGGCATCACCTGCTCGGCGAGTGACATCGTCTTGTCCCTGGAGCGCATGCAGGCTATCGAGCACCTCGACGACGGCGCCGGGGTGATGACGGTACAGGCCGGCGCCATTGTGCAGACGGTACAGGAGGCGGCAGCGCAAGCGGGCTGGCTGTTCGCCGTGGACTTCGGCGCACGCGGCAGTGCGCGCATCGGCGGGATGATTGCCACCAATGCCGGGGGCAACAGCGTGGTGCGTTACGGCATGGCCAGGGAGCAGGTACTGGGGCTGGAGGCCGTACTGGCCGATGGCACGGTCATCAGTTCAATGAACGAGATGCTGAAGAACAATGCGGGCTACGATGTGAAGCATCTGTTCATTGGCTCCGAGGGCACCCTGGGCATTGTCACCCGGGCCGTGTTGCGCCTGCGCCCTGCGCCGCGGGCAACCCAAACCGCCTTTGTCGCGGTGGACGAGTTCCCCTCCCTGCTGCAGCTCCTGCGGCGGCTGGGCACCGAACTGGAGGGCAAGCTCAGCGCGTTCGAGGTCATGTGGAACAGCCACTACCACCTGCTGGTGGAAGAGACGCAGCGGCACCCGGCATTCCTGCCGACACACCACCCGTACTACGTACTGATCGAGGCGCAGGGTGCCAATGGAGATCACCTGGAGGCACAATTCACGGATGCGATGGCTGCCCTGCTGGAGGACGGCCACGTCGTGGACGCCGTCATCGCACAGAGCGGCCAGCAGGCGGACCAGCTCTGGGCGATGCGTGATGACGTGGAGGGGCTTGTGCACCGCATCAACCCGATTGCCGTCTTTGATATCAGCCTGCCGATACGGCACATGGACAACTATATCGACGACCTCACTGCCGCACTGGCAGCGCAGTGCCCGGAGGCGCGGCTGGTCTGCTTCGGCCACATGGGCGACGGCAACCTGCACCTGGGGGTTGGTCCCGCCAACGACCGGCATCGCATCGAGCGCATTGTGTATGAACATCTGGTGCCGCTGCAGGGCTCGGTCTCAGCGGAACACGGGATCGGGCTGGAGAAGCGCGAGTTTCTCTCCTGCAGCCGCTCGCCGGCAGAAATCGCCCTGATGCGCACCCTGAAACAGGCACTGGACCCGAAGAACCTGCTCAATCCCGGCAAGGTGCTGGCGCCCGAGCCCGCACCATAGCGCCTGTTCGAGGGATTCCCGGCTTGCCCTGGAGACCGGAATCGCGCAAGACTGAATACTGACCCTGACAGAAAGACACGACGATGAAGTTCTATTCACGCAAGTGGATCAAGCCGGAAAACCTCAACCCCCACGGCAGCCTGTTTGGTGGGCAACTGTTGAGCTGGATCGATGAAGAGGCGGTGATTTACGCCATGAGCCAGTTGGGTGGAAATCGGCACCTGGTGACCAAGTTCATGTCCGAAATCAATTTCGTCAGCTCCGCGCACCAGGGCGACATTGTCGAGATGGGGGTGGAAGTGACCGCCTGCGGACGCACCTCGGTGACGCTGCGGGCAGAGGTCCGCAACAAGCTCACCAAGCAGACCATCATCTCTATCGATCGCATTGTATTCGTCAATCTGGATGCCCAGGGCGCGCCACTGCCGCACGGTTACGCGTGGCCCGGACAGGACCCCAGCGAGTAACGCAGCCGCCGCAGCGCGGCTGTTTAACCGGTGACCGACGGACCGGTGGGCGCCCGGGTATCGCTGACGATGCGCCCATCCACCAGATCAATGGTTCTGTCGCAGGCCGCGGACAGGCGCGGATCGTGGGTCACCAACAGCACCGCACAGCCCACCTCGCGACCAAAGCGCCGCATCAGCTCGAACACATCCGCCGCGGTACGGGTATCCAGGTTGCCCGTCGGCTCATCCGCAAGCAGCAGCGAGGGCTGGGTGACCAGCGCGCGGGCAATGGCAACCCGCTGCTGCTGGCCTCCGGACAACTGGTTGGGTCGGGTCTGCGCATACTTCTCCAGCCCCATTGCCGCAAGCAGGCTCCGGGCGCGGTCAATCGCCGCGGGGCCCGGACGGCCGTGACGCAGCATCAACGGCATCAACACGTTGTCCAGTGCGCCAAAGGCCTGAACCAGATGATGGAACTGGAAGACAAAGCCGATGGACTCACCGCGTAGCCGTGTGCGGCCGGCATCGTCCATGGTGCTGGTGGGCTCGCCCAGCAGGTACAGCTCGCCGGCAGTGGGCTGGTCCAGCAAGCCGATCAGGTTCAGCAGCGTGCTTTTGCCGGAACCCGAGGGGCCGATCAAGGCGGCGAAATCATCGCGCTCGATGACCAGGTCCAGGCCGTGCAACACCTCCGTCTCGTTGGGCAGGCCGACATTGTAGGATTTGCGCAACCCCGCCAGGCGCAATACCGCCGGCTGTGCTTCAGACATAGCGAATGGCCACCACCGGATCCAGCATCGCCGCCCGCCGTGAGGGCACCGCTGCGGCGAGCACGCCAACCACCGTGGCCAGCACAAGGGCGAACACAACCAGACCGCCGGCGACAGGAATAAAAAACAGGCCCGGACCAAAGGTATTGAATACCCAGACGAGAACGTAGGCACCGGCAATCCCCATCAGGGCACCGAGCAAGCCGTACAGGGCGCCCTGAATCAGAAAAACCTGCAGCACCTGCTGGCGCCCCGCGCCCATGGCGCGCAGGATGCCGATCTCCCGCGTGCGCTGCACGACGCTCACCGACAGGACACTGGCGATGCCAAAGGCCACCGACAGCGATACGAACACGATAATCATGTTGGTGGAGAGGCTTTGCGCGCTCAGCGCATTCATCAGCTGGGCATTCTTTTCCATCCAGCTCTCGGCCTCCAGCCCGGTCAGCCGGGCAATGCGCCGGGCAATCGTGTCGGCGGCGAAAATGTCCTCCACCACCAGGTCGAGCTGGGTTACGCCGCCGGGCAGACCGAGCAGTGCCTGGGCCTGTTTCAGGCCAAGATAGACGTTGCGCGCATCCAGCTCCCGCACACCGAGCTCAAAGACGGCCACGACGTTCACCACCGCCGGATTGTCGCGGCCGGTGTCCAGGCGCAACTTGTCACCCACCGACAGACCGAGCGTGGCGGCCAGCTCACTGCCGATCATGGCTTCACCCGGTTCCAGCCGCACACTGCCGCCGGTGATGTAGTCAGCCAACGGGATAATCTGCTGGTAGCGCTGCAGGTCGATCCCGGTCAGCGCAACGGATTCCAGCGCGGCGCCGCGACCCGCGAAAGCCGGCCCGGCGATCACCGGCGACACGGCCCCCACGGAAGACAGCGTGTCCAGGGTTGCGACCACCTGCTGCCAATTGTTGATGGAGCGGCGCCGCTGGGCGCGCCTGTCTTCCCACACCAGCTGCAGGGTGTCCTCTGCGAACGCCGGCCGCTGGTTCACCTCATCCGGGGCCAGCACGCGGATATGCGCCTGGGTACCGAGGGTGCGCTGCACGATGTTCGACTGCAAACCCTGGATCAGGGCGCTGACAAACACCACCACCGCCACCCCTACCGCCACACCCACCATGATGGTGACTGTCTGCCCGCGGCCATCGCGCAGAAACTGCAGCGCCAATACCCAGGCCGTCCACAGCCGCGCACCCGCAGTGCTGACGGGCGACTCAGTCAAACTGCACCGGCAATGCGTTGCGGTTGCCGTCTGCGCCGCTACGCTCTCCCAGAGGCAGCGGCCAGGGCTCGATACGCACGCGCGTGCCCTCGGCCAGCGCGACGCCGGGATCAACCAGTATCCGGTCCCCCGCTGCCAGCCCGGTCGTCACTTCCGAGAACGCCGTGCCGCGCAGACCCAGCTCCACCGCGACACGCTGCAGCCGGCCCTCGCTGACACGGACTACCTGCGCGCGGGCGCCCTGAACAGCAGCGAGGGCATCATTGGGCAACGCAAGCGCGCTATCGCGTCGCCCCGTCAGGATGCTGACCGATACGGTCATGTCCTCGCGCAGGAAGTCCGGCGCCTGAGCCACCGACAGGTGAGCTTCCACGGTGCCGCGCTCCGGATCCACACGGGGCGCCAGGAAGCGGAGACGCGCGTCAAAGGGCCGCCCGGGATAGGCATCGGCCAGCACCACCGCCGGCTGTCCCAACGCGAGAAACGCGAGGTTCTTCTCATCCAGCGGCACGCGAATTTCGGTTTCGCCGTCGCGGGCCACGGTGAACAGTACCTTGCCCGGCTGCACCAGGTCACCCGGCTCGACATCGCGGGTCAGCACCGTGCCGGCAACCTCTGACCGCACCGTGGTCTTCGCCAGCTGGGCCTGCAGCGATGCCAGTCCGGCGCGCAGCACAGCCTCCTCGGTACCGCCCGGTGCCACAGCCGCAGCCGCCACACGTGCTGTCGCAGCGCCATTCTGCGCCAGCGTTTCCGCCTCCTCCGCCTGTTCCAGCGCCTCCCGTGACAGCAGGCCGCGCGCGGTCAGGTCGCGGCGTCGCTCCGCCTCGCGGCGCGCCTGCAACAGCGTGGTTTCTGCACGGGTCAATGCCAGCTCGGCCTGCGGCCGCGTTGCGGTCTCCAGCTGCTGCAACGCCACCTCCGCCTGCCGCACCTGCGCCGCCAGTTCATCCGGCCGCAGCACCAGCATCACGTCACCCGGGGCAACGCGGTCACCTTCCCGCACACGCCGCTCCAGCACCACGCCGGTCATCTCGGCACCCACCTGCGCCCGGGACACCGCTGCCACCCGGCCGGAAGCCACCACGGTCTGCTGCAGGGGCATGACGGCAAGCTCGTAGGCGGGCAGCGCCGGGCCGCGCCACCACCACCAGAAGACAAGGGCGCAAGCGCAGGCCGCCAGCAGGAGCGCGGTGGCAGGTCTGGTCAGAATCAAGGACGATCCCACTCATGAAGGGTGTTTGCCGAAAGACTATCACAGTCGCCCCGGCAAGGCTGCGGCACCCGCAATCCGCGTCAGACACGACAACACCGGGGTGTTTGTTACACTGACTTGGAGCCATCAACGCAAGGGGCATCAACGTGACAATAACAACCCCGCGTCTTCGCGATGCCTATTGGCTGGTCGCCCTGCTTGGGCTCTACCCTGCCCTCCGCGCCGACCTGTTGCTGCCGCACACCTGGCCTGGCAGGCTGGATGAGCGCTACTCGTTCGGCATTATCGACAACCCCTTCGGCGTTGCCGGTCTGGCCATCGCTGGCCTGGCGTGGTGGCTGGCACGGCCCCTGGGTGGAAAACGCTACCTGCTCGCCGTGCCACCCTGTCTCCTGGTCACGCTGGCCGCAAGCCCGGTGGGCAACCTGCTAGATGGCATCAACAGCGTCTACGTCGCCTCTGCCGTTGTGGTAGCGATACTGTTCATCGCCCACGGGAAGGTGATGTCATTGGGCTTTGCGCTGTTTGCCATGCTGCTGCTGTTATTGTGGCAGTTCGATGATGCGGTCTCGCTGAGCGCCGCCGCCCTTTGCCTGTTGACCCTGGTCGTCGGCCGCCTTGCCGTGGAATCCGTGCGGCAGAACCTGCCTTTCGCTCGCGATCTCGGTCGCAGCAACATGCGCGCACTGATCACCCGGGCACTGATGCTCTGGTGGCCGATGCTGCTGCTGATTGCGCTTGGCCTGCACCTGGGCAACCGGCTCAGTGAAGGCGGCGAAGCGATGCTCTACCGCAGCGGCTCGGTCACTCCCTACTGCGCTCTGGAGGCGGGTGATGCGAACATCATACTCGCGTGCCCCCCGGGCCATGCCCGACTGCTCCCCGAGCAGATCACCCGGCTGGCACCCATGGAAACCGCCACGCAAACCCTCTGCGCTTATGTTCCACCGCTGCCCTTTGACGACATCCACGACGTGCAGCCGGCACCCTTCCAGTGCCCGCCGGACCTGGAAACAGCCATCGCCTGGCAGGTCAGCCGGCTTGATATCTTCAGCAATATCGACCGGACAGTTGCCAGGGCATATGCCGCACAGCACCAGCGGCTGGAGCTGGCATTGAGCAGCGTCGACAGCACTGTCGACCGCGTTCCCGATGTGGCCGAGCGCGAGGCGCGCCGCCTGTTTGCCGTGGTGCCGGCCTCCACCGGCATGCGCACCGTTTCCTGCGGTTTTGCCGATATTGGCTGCGGTGCCAGGAACCTGGTTGTCTCGGAGCTGAACAAGGCCTACCGCAAATCCAGGGCGCGCACCGAACGGAAGTTTGTTGCCGATATGCGCGGGCGGGCGGCAGCGCTGAAGACAGACGCCGAGGACGCGGCTTGGGTACCAACGGCACGAACCCGGCTGCAGGCGCTGCTGGGGGACGCACAGCGCCAGACCCACAATGCCATCGCCCGCTTCCGCACCGCCAGCGAAGCTGCGCAGCAGTTGCTGCTGCTGTGGCTTGTGGTCATCGCCATCAAGAGCTACCTGTACGTCTTTGCCCGCGTCGTCTTCGACCGCTCCACCGAGATTGATGTGGATCTGCTGGAGGTTGAAGGAACACCCGCGCAGGGCGTCGTGCGGCACCGACAGGAAGTGAATATTGCCGCCGACTACCCCTGCGACATTTACTACAAGGCGAACTACCAGCCCCTGGGCCCGGCGCCGCGTTTCAGCATTCCCCAATGGCGGTCATCGCTGCTCTCAAGGCTGCGCTATGGCGCCTGGAACATGAGCCATGTGGCGATGCCGCTGCAGGCGGGCAGCAGCCTGACATTCAATTCCGTGGAAGCCGAACACCTGGTGGACTGGGAAATGGCAGAAGGTGAAGAGGTGGTCTTCAGCTACCGCAACTTTGTAGCGATGAACGCACATGTTGAGCTGCGCACGGTGATAAGCCTGCGCGTCGCCACGTTGCTGATGGGGCGCATGGTATTCCACACAGCGCGCTGCCGCGGCGGACCCGGCCGCCTGATACTGCGGACGCGCGGGCGGCCCGCCACCGCCGAGCAGGTACAGCAGAGTATCCCGGCCGCGCGGCTGATTGCCTGGGACCGCTATGCACGCTTTTCGGTAGACAGCCACCTGACCCGCACCGACATCTTCCTCAACGGCTTCAACCTGCGGCGCAGCGCCTCTGCGGCAGAAGGACAGCCGCAGGGTATATTGATAGTTGAGGCGGACGCGCGGGACGGCGGTATACTGGTTGGCACACTGCGCTTCGCGAAAACCTTTTTGCTACCCGTTTGAGGAGCCGACATGACTGCCAGAGATGCACCCAATGCCGCACCCGAACGGGAGCTGCGGTTGGCCCTGGTGTGCTATGGCGGCGTATCGCTCGCTGTGTACATGCATGGCGTGACGCGGGAAATCCTCAAGCTCGTGCGGGCGTCCAGGGCCTATCACGCTGTGCCCGAGGAGTCGGCGGCTGCCGCACAGTATGTTGATGCCGCGCCACACCGCGGCGAACTGGACACGGAAACCGTTTACTTCGAGCTGCTGCAACAAATCGGCGGGCACGTGCGCCTGCGGGTGCTGGTGGACGTGATTGCCGGCGCATCAGCTGGCGGCATCAACGGCATCATGCTGGCGCGCGCGCTGGCTTTTGACCTCTCGCTCGACGCGCATCGCAAGCTGTGGCTGGATCTTGCGGATATCGAGGCACTGCTGGACCCCGCCGCGCGACCCTCGCGACTCTCGAAGCTCTACATGCGCCCACTGTTCTGGCTGGCCGGGCTGCTGCGCAAACGCCACAACCGACGGGCGGGCATTACCAGTGAAGATCCGGAGGTGCTGCGGAACCTGTCGCTGTTCATGCGCTCCCGCTGGTTTGAGCCACCCTTTTCCGGGCCCACCATGAGCAACATGATGCTTGATGCACTGGAAGCGCTCGGCGAGGAGCAGGCCGACGGTTGCCAGTCACTGCTGCCGCCGGGACTGCCACTGGAGTTGTTCGTCACCACCACGGACTTCTGGGGCTCGCCGCAAACCATCCCCCTGCACGACCCGGCAACGGTGCGCGAACGGGAACACCGCCACACCTTCCACTTTCACCACCAGTTCAATCAGAACCGCGACCTGCACCCCTCTACGCTGGGCCGCGATCATCTCCCGTCGCTGGCGTTTGCAGCGCGCGCCACCAGCAGTTTCCCTGGCGCCTTCCCGCCGCTGCGCCTGGCGGAAATGGATGCGGTACTGGAGCAGCGCAGCACCCGCTGGGAAGGCCGCAATGCCTTTATCACACGCCAGCTGCGCAGCGCCCGCCGCGCGGGCGAGCGTGCAGACGAGGCGGCTTTTATCGACGGCAGCGTACTGATGAACAAGCCGGTCTCGGTAGCGCTGGACGCCGTACAGCGCCATCCGGCCCACCGGGAAACAGATCGCCGACTGGTCTACCTGGAGCCCAACCCGGAACCGGAACGCGAAACCGCGCGCGAGGCGCCCGGCTTTTTCACCACCCTGCTGGGCGCGCTCTCCAGCATTCCGCGCCACCAGCCGATTCGCGACGACCTGGAATGGATTGCCGAGTTCAACAACACCGTACACCTGCATCGTGAGGTCGCCGATGGTGTGCGCGCGCAGGTGCTGGCAACTGTGGGCAACCAACTGGACGATACGCTCAATAAGGCGCCCTCTGCGGCCACCATTGCCACCTGGGGCAAGAACGCCAATATGCGCGCCGCCGTCGATGCCGGCTACGCCTATGAGGGCTACTCGCGTTTAAAGGTGCTCGGTCTGCTGGATGAGTTGGCAGAACTGTTCCAGCGCAGCACGCGCGGGCTCACCCGGGCCGAAGCCGTCACCCGGCTACAGGCCTGGGCGCGCATGACGCGCATCCGACCCATGGGTGACAGCGCCAGCAGCGCACGCTTTCAGGAAGCGACCCCCTGGGTGCAGTTCCTGCGCAACTACGATATCCGTCACCGGCTGCGGCGGGTCATGCTGCTTATCCGCCGTGCGAATGAACTGTATACCGACCCCGACACCCTGCGCATTCCACGCTATCGTGAGCATCTCGACCAACTCAAGTTACGGCTGTACGGCCGCGCAGAAACCCTGCGCGAGCACATGGACTGGCGCGGCGCACATCTGGAGCGTCCCGGAGAAGACTGTCTGGACGACCACCTGAACGCCTTCCTGGTGCGCGTTCGGGAACGGCTGAACCTGGTGGAGTTCGATACGGCGCTGGAGAGCGAACTGGCAGACTGGTGCCAGGCGGCGGGCGCCATGCATCTGGTTCGCGAGGTGCTCACCAGCTACCTGGGCTTCGCCCACTACGACGTGCTGACCTACCCGATGAGCCAAAGCCGGCAGATGGACACACTGGAACAGATCAAAGTCGATCGCATCGCTGTGGACGACGCCAACAGCCTGCGCCACGGTGGCGCGCGGGATATTCTGAAAGGCGTGCAGTTTGGCAACTTTGGCGCCTTCTTTTCACGGCGCTTTCGCGAGAACGACTATCTCTGGGGGCGCCTCACCGCGGCCGAGCGGCTGGTGGACATTGTCGGCAGTGCAGCGCCTGAGGCGGTTGCCGCCGGGCTCGACCTGCAGGATTACAAGCGCCGGCTGTTCCTCGCCATACTGCGCGCCGAAGCCCCCCACCTCACCCACATCGCTGAGATGATCACTGAACTGGAAGCCGTTGCCCGCGACATGGGCAACGGCTCCGATGTCGCCTCAACGGGTCGGTCGGTACCAGACCGGTGAGGTATAGGCCCGCTCCTGCAGGGTGGATGGATAACCCTCGGCCTCCTCCTGCTTGAGCGCCAGCGCGTCGAGCAGGGAATGGCGCGGTGTCGGAATCTGCAGCACGCGCACGTAATAAAACGCGTTCTGGGACGGATCGAAATCCGGGTCCTGCCAGAGCGTCGCGAGACGCGCCGCACCGATGCTGTTGTCCCACTCACCGGTCGCCAGATTCACGGTGTTACCTACCGCGGGCAGTACCCCGGCTGCATCCAGCTCCCGCGCATCAGACCAGGCAACATCGTAAATGCGCTCATGAGTGGCCCCCGCCGCATCAATCCAGCCCTTGATGACCTGAATCCGGTCGAGATTGGCGCCCACCGGGTCGCGCGAGGCCTGCACCAGAATCTGCGGAGCGGTGTCTGTAGGCGCTGTGGGCAGCTCGCCGCCCATCGGCACACCCGCCGCAGCGGCCGCCTGCCAGTCTTCCGCACTGTCTGCGCCAAGCACAGGCAGGTTCCAACCGGCATACAGTCTCACGCCGATACGCGGACCACTGGTGGCATAGACTTCTCGTCGGCGCAGGGCCTCCAGAATGGATTCCCGGGTGTTGTTCTCCGCCCAGACTGCAGCAAGCCCGGAGGCCGACATTGCCCAGCCGCTGGGGCCCTCCTCGTCAGCCCAGCGATTCTGCTTGTTGGCCGGGATGGAATCCGTGGCCAATTTACCGTGGAAGTTGTTCTCCTCCGCCGAGGACAGGCTGGTGTGGGAATCGGTGGAGCCGATAAAGCCCAACTGGTAGGGGTTCACGCCAAGTTCAGCTTCCAGTGCCAGCCCACGGAGCAAGGCCGGGCGCAGAAAATCACCGGCCGCGGGGGTGTAATCGCTCGCACCCTGCTGAATGTAGAACGGGTAGTTTTCAAACGCCGCAAAGGAATCATCGGGCGACAGCGCCGGATGGGTTTCTGAATCGCCCTTGATCTGCGTAATCTCCGCTACCGGCTCCCAATAACTGCGCACGCTGGCCAGCTCCTCCGTCAGTGGCTCCCCCCGCAGCGTGGTTTCGTCGAACATGAAGCCCTTGGAAATGTTGGAGTTGTGGGGAATCGCTATGAAATCATCACCGGTTTCCTGCGCGGTGGCGGCCAGCCACTGCCACAGGTCCTCAGGGTACTGGCTGTCATCCAGGCCGAAGGGCTGGTATTTGCGCGCGCTGCGCGCATCCCCGTCCGTGACCACCACGCGATGCAGATTGGCACCGCCGGGAATCGAACTCCACTCCCAGCCTATCAGCGCCGTAAAGCGTCCCGGCTGGTTGTACCGGTCTGCAGTTTCGGCAATGTGTCGCCAGGTGTCGGTTTCCACGGATGGCATGTCCGGTATCATGCTGGAGCCAACACGCAGACTCTTGGCGGCCTCGCGGGGATCGTCGGTGGACTTGGGCAGAACCGACACGAACAGTTCACGGCCGCGTCCCTCGTCTACCCGGCGCCGCAGCAGCCAGCCGACAAAATCAGCTTTCAGCCTGTCGACAAGGCCCAGGTTCACACCGTCCGAGCCGCTGTAATAAAGATGGCGAATCACGCCCATGTACTCGGCGTGGTCAGACACCACGAGAAAGTCCAGCGGCGTTTCGATCTGCAGGCGTGCGCCGTGATACGGGTGCACCACAGGAAGGCCTTGCGCGTAACGGTAGGCGGTGTCCGGGTCCGCAAGCAGGTTGTTGTTGGCAAAGGCGTCGGAGGAATAGGTGGTGTGGAGATGAGTGTCACCCCACAGCAGGGTTTTCTCCTGGGCGCTGGCCGCGACAGGCAGTAGCAACAGAGCGAGAAAGACGGCGTGACGCATGCAGGTTTCCTTTTATTTTGCTGGTTGGCCGTTGGTCAGGCGGCTTGCAGACGAACCGGCATCTGTTTGAAAGCGTGAATACTGTTGGAGCGGATAAACACCGGCTCTCCGGTACGCTCTATGCCGGCGAAGGCGCGAAAAAATTCCTCAAAGAAAATTCGCGCTTCCATGCGCGCCAGGTTGGCACCGAGACACAGGTGAATGCCGTGACCAAAGGCGAGATGCGGATTGGGGGAACGCGTCACATCAAAACGCATCGGATCGGCAAACACCTCCTCGTCAAAATTGCCCGAGCTGTACAGCATCACAACGCGCTCACCCTCACGAATCGGCTGCCCGCGCACCTGCGTATCGCAGGTGGCCGTGCGACGGAAATAATGCAGGGGGCAGGTCCAGCGCAGCATCTCTTCTATCGCGAGTGGCAGTGCACCAGGGTTGGATGCCAGCTGCCGATACAGCCCGGGGATACGCAACACCTGATCCATGCCGGAACTGATCAGGCCGCGGGTGGTTTCGTTGCCGGCCACGGCAAGCTGCACGAAGAGCGAGGCAAACTCCATCTCCGACACCGTGTGCCCGTCGATCTCCTGATTGACCAGCAGCGAAACGAGGTCTTCACCCTTGCCATCGCGACGCTGTGCTGCCAGTGAATAGCCGTAGGACCCCATATCGATGGACGCCTGTGTCACCTCTTCCGGCGTACCGCCAAGATCCGGATCCGACCCGGAGGTCTGCACGTCCGACCAGCGACGTATCTGCGGCCACATGTCTTCCGGAATATCCAGCAGTGAGCAGATCACGGCGGTGGGCAGGTCACCCGCCAGGTCGTCGACAAAATTGATTTCCGTGCCGCACTGCACACCGGACATGATGCGTCGCGCAATGTCCCGAACCCTGGGCTCGAGCTCGGCAAGGCGCCGC
Organism: uncultured Haliea sp.; assembly: GCF_963973825.1. Classification (NCBI taxonomy): domain Bacteria; kingdom Pseudomonadati; phylum Pseudomonadota; class Gammaproteobacteria; order Cellvibrionales; family Halieaceae; genus Haliea; species uncultured Haliea sp. The sequence goes on along the minus strand of NZ_CAXBAE010000008.1, from coordinate 163,574 downwards.
GATGTAAAGCGCGTGATAACGGCGCGACGAATCGGGCCGTGATTGGGCGGATCCATGCCGAGCAGCTGGTTCTGCACCATGCCGAGAATGTCCGGCGGCATGTCGTCCACCATGACGAAGCCGCGCTGGGCAGAAAAGGTTTTGAAGTCCCGCGACACGGCAACGATGTCCGCGTGCTTGCTCAACACCCAGTAACCACCTCCGTCCGGGTGCGGATGCCAGTACACCGGCGCGTGTTCGCGCAGCCAGGCAAACTGTGCATGCGGAATGCCCTGCACGTAGCTGTCGGGGCTGTAAATATCGATCTCCATAGTCACCCCATCAGCACGTTGGGTCGCGGCAGACCCTGTTGCTCACACATGGCAAGGTAGAACGCCAGGGTGAGTGCACCATCCACCACCGAGGTGATATTGCCCGCGGCATCAAGGTTGATGTTGGAGCCCGTCATGTGGAACCACACCCGAGTGTTGTCCTCGATGCACTGCAGTGTGTGTACCGAGCCCGCGGGCTCATAGAGGAATGAGCCCGCGCGGTTCACGTAATCATATTCCTTGTACTTCCAGGCGCCACCGGTTGTGAAGCCATACACCGGCCCGGTGTGGCGGTGGGTTTCCACTTCGTAGCCTGCCTGGAAAATATTCTCGATGACCCAGATGCCTTCATCCGGTTTCACCTGCAGCACCTTGAGTTGGCTGCCATCGCCGATGTCGACGAAGGGCAGATCGTTGTTGCCGATGTGAACGGCGAGGGGCATATCCATGGCAAGGCTCCGCTGCGTGCTGTTGGAGGGCGACGATGCTACCGGCGACTAATTCTTGTTAGCCGAGGATACTGCTTGCCTGCCCCGGCAACAAGTGCGCGACCACCGCTGGACAGCGCGAAGGGAGCGCGTATGGTTGCAACAGCGCCCCGCATAGAGGATCAACATGCCCAGTCCAAGCAGCCTCCTGAACAGCCTCGCCAACTGCCTGTGGGTGCTGGCGCCAGGTTCGCGCACCCCGTTGCGCGGTCGTGAAGTGCGACTCGTCGCACACCGGGGGGCGCACGGCCCCGGACTCGCGCAGGAAAACACGCTTGAGGCCTTTGCACTGTGTGCCAGGGCTGGCGTGTGGGCAGTGGAAACCGATGTACGGCTCACGGCTGATGGGCACCCGGTGATCTGTCACGACCCGCATTGCGGCCGCCTGCACGGGCGGCCCGACCTGGTGATTGCCGAATGCACACTGGAGAGGCTGCGCGCCGACATTCCCGCGATCCCGACACTCTCCGAACTCGTGCACCACCTTGGCGGCCAGGTGCACCTTATGCTGGAACTCAAGGAATCATGGCGCCAGCGCCCCGAGTACCCGGCGCGTGTGCTCGCCTGTCTGACCGAACTGCAACCGGTGTGCGACTTCCACCTGCTGTCGCTGGTGCCCGACCATCTCGAGGGTTTCCCGACAGTGCCCCGCGCCGCCTGTGTCGACGTCGCCTGGATGAACACCCGCCGCATCATTGCGGAGAACGCGGCCCTCGGCCACGGCGCAGTCGCCGGGTCCTTCGCACTGCTGGGGCGTCGACGCCTGCGCCAGTTGCAGGCCAGCGGGCGACAGGTGGGCACCGGTTTCGTCAGCCGGGCAGGCGCGCTGCGCCGCGAGGTGTATCGCGGTGCAGACTGGATCTTTACCGACCATGCACTGGCCCTTCAGTCCCTGGTTCACAGCGAGGCGCCGCCTGCATCCGCGCACACCGACTGAGGCTGCGCGATACCCGTTTGCCTGTGCATGGCCGCTGGCGCAGAATGGACCGGTACCGCCACCACACCGCAGGGAGAGACACATGGCAGAATCCGTCACAGCGCTGGCCAGCATCATCCAGATTGCCGTCGCACCGGTATTTCTGCTGGCGGGCATCGCCGGCTTCCTGAACGTGATGTCCGGACGGCTGGGCCGCATTGTCGATCGCGCCAGGGTGCTCGAGCGTCGGGCGAACAGCTTCAGCGACGAGAGCAAACTGGCACTGGCCAGCCGGGAATTGCGCACATTGTGGCGGCGGGTCAGGATCATCAACTGGTCCATTGGCATGTGCACCGCCTCTGCCCTGATGGTGTGTATTGTTGTGGTCAGCCTGTTCATCGGTGATTTTCTGGCAATACACATCGAAACCTTTGTGGTCGTCGCCTTCGTGCTGGGCCTGCTGCTGTTGATCGTGGCACTGGTGCTGTTCCTCAAGGAGGTGCAGCTGGCTACCCGGGTACTCGTTGCGGGGCTGGAGTACAGCGACTGATGACCTCGTTGATAAGGAGAACCACTGTGCAGACTGTTTTTCGTACCGGCCTGCTGGGCGCAGCGTCACTGCTCTGGGCACTGTCCACCCACGCCCTGACCGCGACACCCGACCCCGTTGAGCAGCGCCTGCTGGCCCACATCGACCGGCAGGAGGACGCCGCCCTGGACCTGCTGATACGCAGCGTCAATATGAACAGCGGCACCATGAACCTGTCCGGCGTACGCGCCGTGGGTGAGCTGTTCGGGGAAGCCTTTGCCCGGGAGGGGTTCGCCGTGGAATGGATAGACGGTGCGGGCTTTCAGCGGGCGGGCCACCTGGTGGCTCGCCACACCGGTGCCGAGGCGCGGCGCAAGGTGCTGCTGATCGGCCACCTCGATACAGTGTTCGAGCCGGACAGCCCGTTCCAGCGCTTTACCCGTATCGACGAGCACCATGCCACCGGGCCGGGTATCGCCGACATGAAAGGCGGCAATGTGATTATGCTGCAGGCGCTCGCGGCACTGCGTGTAACGGGCGCACTGGAGCGGCTGGACGTCACCGTTGTGCTGACCGGGGATGAAGAGCTGAGCGGCAGGCCGCTGGCCCAGTCCAAGCAGGCGCTGGTGGACGCAGCGCGTCATGCCGACATTGCGTTGGGCTTCGAGAACGGGGATGGCGACTACCGCACGGCAAACGTCGCGCGCCGGGGCAGCGTGGGTTGGCAACTGAGGGTCACGGGCACCCCGGCCCATTCATCCCAGGTCTTCCGGGAGGACATTGGCTCCGGCGCAATTTATGAGGCGGCGCGCATCCTCAACGCGTTCCACGATGACAGTGTGTTGCGCAATGAACAGTATCTGACCTTTAACCCGGGGCGCATTGCCGGCGGCACCACGCTGCGCGACGAACCCGCGGAAAACACCACCAGCGCCTACGGCAAGAGCAACGTCGTGGCGGAATCCGCGCTCGTGGACGGCGATATTCGCGCGCTCTCGACAGAGCAGTTGGTACGCGCCAGGGCGCGCATGCAGGCGATTGTTGCGGAGCATCTGCCACACACCAGCGCGGCAATCACCTTTGATGAAGGCTACCCCCCTATGGCGCCCTCGGCGGGCAACCAGCGGCTGCTTGCACTGTACTCAGAGGTCAGCGAGGACCTGGGTTTTGGGCCGGTCACGGCCGTCAGTCCGCTGCGCGCCGGTGCCGCCGATATCGCCTTCGCGGCGGCGCATGTCGACATGGCCCTCGACGGCCTCGGCATGAGCGGCACGGAGGGCCACACGGTGAATGAAACCGGCTACCTGCCGGCACTGACTTTGCAGGCCAAGCGCGCTGCCGTACTGCTCTATCGGCTAGGGCTTGAATGACGCCAGGACGCGACAGCCGCTAACCCACGAAAGCACTGTAGATTGACCGCAGCGCCGCCGCGTAGTCCTCCGGTGCGACCCCCACAATGATGTTCAACTCTGATGCGCCCTGGTTGATCAGCCGCACATTCACACCCGCGGCCGCCAACGCGCCGAAGACCTTGGCCGCAATGCCCGGTGTGCGCGCCATTTCCTCGCCGACAATCGCGATCAGGGCGATGTTCGGCACAAACTCCAGCTCGTCCGGTTCCAGTGTGCGCCGAATTTCATCCAGCAGGCTATCAACGCGCCCTTCAAGCCAGCGCGCCTCCACGACCACGCTGACGCTGTCAATGGCGGACGGGCAGTGCTCAAAGGGTATGCCGTTATGCTCGAGCACCCCCAGCAGGCGATAGACAAACCCCACCTCACGATTCATCAGGTGCTTGCCGATGGTGATCATGGCGAAGCTCGCCTTGCCCGCGACCCCGGCGATCTGCGTGCTCTGGATAACCTCCGGTGAGAGCTCGGCCACAATGCGTGTACCGGGATGGTCTGGCTCATTGGTATTGCGTATGTTCACCGGAATGCCCACTTCCCGTACGGGTGCCATGGCCTCTTCGTGCAACACGCTCGCCCCCATATAGGACAGCTCACGAATTTCCGCGTACGTCACCTCAGCCATGGGCCGGGGGTTGGGCACGATACGTGGGTCGGCCATCAGCAGGCCGGACACATCCGTCCAGTTTTCGTACAGCGAGGCATGCGCCGCACGCGCGGCAACCGCGCCACTGACGTCGGAGCCGCCACGGGAGAAGGTACGCACTTCGCCGCTGGCATCACGCCCGTAGAAACCCGGCACGACATAACGACGGGCGCGGTCTTCCAGGCGCGCGCCCAGCAACGGCCAGGTTGCGGGGTCCACCAGACCGTTGGCACCAATCACCACGCACTCCGCCGGCTCCACAAACTCGGCCTCCAGCCAGGCCGCCAGCAACAGGCCGGAAAAATGCTCGCCACGGGAGGCGGCAAAATCGGCGCTGACGCCAGAGGCCAGCTGGTCACGAAACCGCTCCAGGTGACCCTGAATCATGGGCTGCATGCCGAGCTCCCGCTCGATGGCCGTGAAACGCTCGGTAATCTGTGCCAACGGTGCACTGAAATCGCTGTTCATGCTCGCCGCGTGATGGCACAGATACAGCAGATCGGTCACTTTGGTGTCGGCTGGGTCACGCTTGCCGGGCGCTGACGGCACGATGATACTGCGCCGCGGGTCAGCCTCGATAATCGCGCGCACCTTGAGCAACTGCTCGGCACTCGCCAGGCTGGACCCACCAAACTTGCATACAATACGCGGTACAGCTGCCTCACGCGCCACAACCGCCTGATCCATTTCCGTCACTGCCTCGACCCCATCGCTGACGCACCGCCGGCGTGGGGTGCGATAAAGCCGCACAGTTTACTGGATAGGCGGGGCAGAGCTAAAGAGCAGGTCGCTGGCCTCAAGCCGGCCACTACGCGTACACTCGGCTAGCCAACAATGAACTGCAAGGATGACAACAGCATGCTCACACTGCACGGCTTCTCGGCCAGCAACTACTACAACATCGTCAAGCACAGCCTGTTACTCAAGGGAGTACCCTTCACCGAGCACCTGGTCTATCCGGGTTCCCCCGAGCTGCTCGCAGTCAGCCCGGCAGGCAAAGTGCCCGCCATGACGACCGAGCAGGGGACCGCGCTCTCGGAAAGCAGCGTGCTGCTGGAGTACATCGAGGACGCCTATCCGAACAAGCCCCTGCTGCCCGCCGACCCGGAGCAGCGGGCCCGGGTGCGGCAGGTGATGAAGGTCGCGGAGCTTTACCTGGAACTGGCCGCGCGACGGCTGCTGCCCGCCGTACTGGCCAATGCACCGGTATCCGATGCGGTCAAAGGCGAAGTGCGCGCCACGCTGGACAAGGGCACTGCCAGCCTCACTCAGCTGGCGCAGTTTTCACCCTGGGTCTGCGGTGAAGAGCTGACACTCGCTGACATCTACCTGCGCTATGCGCTGGCCATGCCCAAACTGGTAGGCCCCAGCCAGCTGCAGTGGGACATCCTGCCCGCTGTGCCCGGCCTTGCTGAGTGGGACGCACGCATGGCGGAGGAGCCCGTGTCGAAACAGGTGGACGCGGACCAGGCGGCCAATATGACGGATTTCATGGCGTACGTCAGCAAGGCGATACAGCGCGCAAAATAGTCGAGGTTACCGCTGCGCGCCGCCCCCGGCCCGCAACGCTGGCTTGTCGACCTTGCCGGCTGCGTTCAGGGGCAGCGCCTGCACGCGACGCCAGGCCTTCGGGGTTTTGTAACCTGCGAGAAGGCTGCGGCAATGGGCAGCCAACTCCTCGTCACTGGCTGCCCCATCCAGCACCACCACTGCCGCGACCTGCTCTCCCCAGCGCGGATCCGGCAAACCGATCACCGCGCAGTCGCGCACGGCGGGGTGCAGACGCAGGGCTTCTTCCACTTCCCGCGAAGCCACGTTCTCGCCACCGCTGATGATCATGTCCTTCTTGCGATCGACAATACTCAGGTAACCCCGCTCGTCAAAGCGCCCGATATCCCCGGTATGCAGCCAACCATCCACCAGCGCGCTGGCAGTGGCCTCAGGCTGTTGCCAGTAGCCGCGCATGCACTGCGGCCCTCTTACCAGTATCTCGCCGGCCACGCCCGTCTCGCACTCATAACCCGCCTCATTCACCACCTTTACCTGCACCGTGGCCAGTGGCCTGCCCACCGTGCGCAGCAGCTCGGGCTGGCCCGCCACTGCCTGCTGGTGGTCTTCCACCGTGAGAAAGGCCGCGCTGCCGGACAACTCGGTCATACCGTAGCTTTGGCAGAGTCCCACACCGGTTTCCGTCAGCAAACGCCGCAACAGCGTTTCCGGCATGGCCGATGCGCCGTAGCCAATCGTGCGCACCGACGCGAGGTCTGCCGGGGAAAACGCGGGATCGTCCAACAGCATGGCAATCATCGTGGGCGCCAGGGACAGCGTGGTGACGTTCAGCTCACGGCAGGCGCTAAGGGTGGCCGCCGACGAAAATGCGCGCAACAGCACCACCGCAGCACCGTGTTGGTGCTGCAACAGCACATTGTGCGCCGCTACGTGAAACAGCGGGAAGGGGTACAGGAAGATATCGCCGGGCAAGACGGGGCGCGCCAGGGCGGCCGACGCCAGACCCGCCAGGAAAGACTGGTGGGTGAGTACAGCGCCCTTGGGCCGCCCGGTGGAACCCGAGGTGTAGAGAATCCATACCGGATCCGCCGCCCCGGTAACCGGCAGCGGCGCCTGCGGTCCCTGTCCAATCCAGCCACGGTAGGCGTCCTGCAAGTCCACCATCGGCAGGGACGGCGCTTGCGGATGCGCCCTCAGCGCCTGCAGCAATGCCGTATCGCCAAACAGCAGGCTCACGCCGGCAGCCTCCAGCTGATAGACCCACTCGGCGGGGGCCAGCCGCGCGTTCAGGGGTACCAGGATGCGACCACTGGCGGCCGCGGCGTAGATCAGTTCGAGGAATTCGGGCCCATTGAACGCGAGCACGCCGATGCGCTCGCCCGTTTCACCCACGCTGGCCAGACGCCGCGCCAGCTGCGTCACACGCTGCTGCAATTGCGCATAGGAGATTGCCCTGCCCTGCCACCACAGCGCTGTGGCCTCGGGCTGCCGTTGCGCCTGCAGGGCCAGCAGTTCATGCAGCCGCGCTGCCCCGCGTATCGGTTCGCTGCTCATGCAGCCGCGCGTCGCGCTCGCGGGATGCCGGCCGCCGTCACAGGCTGACCTTAATGGCAGCGGTCACCTGCAGTGCTTTCTGCACCGCGGTCTCAATACTGTCCGCACGGGCCAGGCCCACGCCAAGACGACGCTCACCGCGCACCTCCGGCTTGCCAAACAGCCGCAGGTCCGTGTCCGGTTCGCGCAACGCCTCGGCGAGATTGGCATAGCGCATTTCCCTGGAATCGCCCGCCACCAGCAGCACCGCAGAGGCTGAGGGCCCCCACTGGCGAATGAGCGGTATGGGCAAACCGAGGATCGCCCGGGCGTGCAAGGCAAACTCGGACAGGTTCTGGGAAATGAGGGTCACCAGGCCCGTATCGTGTGGTCGCGGGGAGACTTCACTGAAGATGACGGTGTCCCCTTTGACGAACAGCTCGACGCCGAAGAGCCCGTGACCACCCAGTTCACCGGTCACCGCCGCCGCAATGCGCTGCGCGTCCGCCAGCGCCGTAGCGCTCATCGCCTGGGGCTGCCAGGACTCGCGGTAGTCGCCTTTCTCCTGCCGATGGCCAATGGGCTCGCAGAAACTGGTGCCATCGCGGTGACGCACGGTAAGCAGCGTGATTTCATAGTCGAAATCGATGAAACCCTCGACGATCAGCTTGCCCCCACCGCTGCGTCCGCCCGACTGCGCATAGTCCCACGCTGCCTGCACATCGTCCGGGGTGCGCACGGTGCTCTGGCCTTTGCCGGAGGAGGACATGATGGGCTTCACCACACAGGGCATGCCGATCTCGGCCACGGCTGCGGCGTACTCCTCCTGCGTTTCCGCAAAACGGTAGGGCGAGGTTGCCAAGCCGAGTTGTTCCGCCGCCAGGCGGCGGATGCCTTCGCGGTTCATGGTCAATTGCGCGGCGCGAGCAGAGGGCACGACGTGCCAGCCTTCGGCCTCCATCGCCACCAGTTCATCGGTGGCGATGGCCTCAATTTCGGGGACGATCAGCTGCGGACGTTCCCGCTCGATCAGGCCGCGCAGCGCTGCGCCGTCCAGCATGTTCACCACGTGCGACCGGTGCGCCACCTGCATGGCCGGCGCATTGGCATAGCGGTCCACTGCGATCACCTCGCAACCGAAGCGCAGCAGTTCAATCGCCACCTCCTTCCCCAGTTCGCCGCTGCCCAGCAACATCACGCGTGTGGCCTGGGCCGTCAGGGGAGTTCCGATTGTGGTCATGGCGGGTGCGTCCTGTCCTGAAAAGCCGCAGTTTATCATCCGTGATCAGAACTGCAGCGGATATTGCGCCGGAGCGGGTTCTGCCACCCGAGGGGCCAGGGACCCTGAGGGTGGCTCAAATCCGGACAGGCTGAGCCCCAGCAGGCGCACCCCCAGCGGCACTGGCAGCAGGCACCCCAGTATTGATCGCGCCACTTCATCGAACTGTTGGCGCTCGAGAATCGGCGCGGGCAGGGAGCGCGCCCGGGTGACCTGGCGGAAATCCGCGTACTTCATCTTCAAGGTCAGCGTTCGTCCCTGCACGCCCTGCTGTGCGACCCGCTGCCAGACGATGTCGATGATCTCGTCCAGCGCGGCATGCAACTCGGCGCTGGACTGCAGGTCGCGCGCGTAGGTGCGCTCACCCCCTACCGACTTGCGTACCCGATCGGGGCGCACCGGTCGATCATCCTCGCCGCGGCTGGCGTGATACAGATACAGCGCCGACTTGCCAAAATGCTGCTGCAGAAAGCCGAGGCTCTGGGCCCTCAAATCCGCACCCGTGTGGATACCCAACTGCGCCATACGCTCGGCGGTGCGGGGCCCCACCCCGTAAAAACGTCGCGCCGGCAGCGCGGCCACAAACGCCGCACCGTCCTCCGGGAGTACCACAAACTGCCCGTTGGGCTTGTTCTGGTCCGACGCGACCTTGGCCAGGAATTTGTTATAGCTGATGCCGGCGGACGCCGTTAACCCGGTCTCCGCGAGAATATCCCTGCGGATACTTGCCGCGACACGAATGGCACTCCCGATGCCCAGACGATCTTCAGTCACGTCCAGATAGGCTTCGTCCAGCGACAGGGGCTCCACCAAACCGCTGTAACGCGCGAAAATCGCGCGAATCTGCCGCGACACCGCCTTGTACACGTCAAACCGCGGCTTCACGAAGATCAGCTGCGGGCAGCGCCGTTTCGCGCTCACCGAAGGCATGGCGGAACGCACGCCGAACTGCCGCGCTTCGTAACTGGCAGCCGCGACCACACCGCGTTCGGCGGACCCACCCACGGCGACCGGCTGGCCGCGCAGGGCCGGGTTATCGCGCTGCTCAACGCTGGCGAAAAACGCGTCCATATCGATGTGAACTATCTTGCGCAGCAGTGTTTGCTCCCACGCTGGTGAACTCTGGAAACGGCCAGACCGGAACAATAAACTGAACCCTCCATGTCACAGCTCTGGGTTATATTGCCTCAACACTGCTACCGAGGACACCCGAAATGGACGACCCATCCCGCCGCACACTCATCAAACAGGGCCTGCTCGCCGCCACCACGGCAGCCCTCGCACCCGCCCTGCGCAGCGCGCCCACCGGGGTGTCATTTGCAGACTACCAACAGTGGGACGCGCTGGGCATTGCCGAACGGGTGCGCAGCGGGGACGTCTCCGCCCGGGAAGTGCTCGAGGTCGCGATTGCGCGCGCCAACGCAGTCAACCCCACCCTGAATTGCATCGTGGAAACCCTGTACGATCGAGCGCGTGCTGTCGCCGCCGGGCCCTTGCCGGACGGCCCCTTCCGTGGCGTGCCGTTCCTGCTCAAGGATCTGGGCATGATGCTTGAAGGCACAGTCACCACCGAGGGTTCGCGCTTCTTCCGCGACAATGTCGCCGACTACACGAGCACCGTGGTCACACGGTACCAGGCGGCAGGGCTCGTTATCATGGGCAAGACCCACAGCCCCGAGTTCGGCGGCACGGGCAGCAGCGAGTCCATGCTCTTCGGCGACACGCGCAACCCCTGGAACCTGGCGCACTCGGCCGGTGGCTCCTCGGGCGGTGCGGCGGCGGCGGTGGCCGGCGGCATCCTGCCCATCGCCAATGCAACTGACGGCGGGGGCTCGATTCGCATCCCCGCATCCGCCTGCGGCCTGTTCGGCATGAAGCCCAGTCGCGGCCGGGTGCCAGCCGGGCCGCGCACATTGTCGTCGATCATGTCTGTCACGCATGCCGTATCGCGCAGCGTGCGCGACAGCGCCGCGCTGCTGGACGCCACCAGCGGCCCCGAGCCGGGACAGACGGTGATCGCACCGCCCCACGCAGGCAGCTTTCTGCAGGCGGCGCAACAGGCGCCGGGGCGCCTGCGTATTGGCCTGGTCACTACGCCGCTCACGCACACCCCGGTGCACGCAGAATGCATCAGCGCCGCACGCAACGCCGCAACCCTCTGCGGTGGGTTGGGACACGTCGTTGAAGACGTGACACTGCCCGTCGATCCGCGACGCTTTTTCGCCGCCTTCGGTCCCATCATGGCCGCCAGCACGGTCGAACGGATTCGCGCCAGGGAACGGGCGCTGGGGCGGGACGTTACCGAAAACGATCTGGAGCCACTGATCTGGGAGCGGTACCGGGCCGATCGCAACAACAGCGCCGAACAACTCTATGCGGCGATGCAGGACATTGAGCGGATGACGCGGGATGTGGCGCTGCTGCAGGAAACATACGATGTGCTGCTATCACCCACCCTGACCACCCCGCCAGCAAAACTCGGGGAACTGAGCCTGAACCAGGAAAAGGCGCCCTACGAGCAGGCCGCCATCAGCGTATCGGCCTTCACCAGCCTGTTCAATGCAACCGGGCAGCCCGCCATGTCGGTGCCACTGCACTGGAGCGCCGATGGCCTGCCGATTGGCGTCATGTTTGCGGGTCGCTACGGCGAGGAAGCACTATTGTTCCAACTTGCAGGACAGCTGGAAAAAGCGGCACCCTGGTTCGACCGATTGCCAAAGGTGTGAACCCCGTCACTTAAGCGATCTGGCGCGCGCTGCTCGCCCTGCGGTACTCTCGTTTCTGATCACCGACAAGCGCCGCGCCATGAGTACACCTGTTCCCGTCGAACTTCGCATCCCTCCGCAGGACGGCGCACCCTTTACCCGTTTCGCGACCCGCTTGTCGGCCGCAGCCGCGTGGTGCGATGCGCTACCGATGGCGGATCCTTCCGGTGTGGCAAAGACACTGCGCGACACACTGAACGAGCTCAATCGCGCGCCAGTGGACCCGGAACTCCGCTACGAACTGCTGGAAACCCTGCGGCCAAGCCTTACGCAAACGCTGACCCTGCTCGATCGCATGCTGGTCAATCAGCCCCTGGTGATGCCACCACGACTACAGGCACTGGCGGCGCTCTCCGACCAGATTGGTGGACTGGCCTGCACCGCCTACTCCATCTGCGTCATGCAGGCCGCCCGGGAGCCCGCCAGGATTACCCGCCGCGCGCCCGCAAGGCTGGTTTGCGAGGCGCTGGAACATGCCCTGCACTACGGAGCGCACAAGGTGGTACTGGCGCTCAACCTCCAGCTGCCCATCGAGTCGCGCACCTGGTCGACGCTGCACCAGACCTACCTGTTGGGAGAGCGCTACCGGCTGACAGAGCTGACGGTACCCGGGGCAGGTGGTGGGGAGAGCAGCATTCGCAATACCTGGCTGGTGCCACTGCTGCTCGCCTGCTGCCAGACCGGCCAACTGCTGCGCAGCGACATTGCCGTGTTGCATGCCGCCCTGCGGGAGTCAGTGGCCGGCTGCCGGCTGCGACCCGGCGCAGAGGCTGAGGGCCTGTTTGCCGTCGACCTCAACGGCGCCAGCCCCCCGGTCTATCGCAGCAGCATGGCGATGCCGGGCAAGCAGGTGCGGTTGCTGGATACCTCCGACCTTATCGCCTCCGCAACAAGAGCGAGGGATACGGCACGCAAAGCGGGCCGCAGCGCCGCGTTGCTGGGTGAAACCCGCGTGCCCCTGCCGTTGCTGGACCACCTGCTGGACTGCCTGGGCAGCGAGCGGGAACGGGCAAATCGCCGAGTCATCGTGAGCGAACCCCTGCAAGCCGTGCTGGGCTTCAGTGCGGCGCATTTCCATCTCGCCGGTGAGCGCGCGCTTGAGGACCTGGTGCAGAAACCCCGCAACCGGGCTGCCAGCCACAGCAAGGAAAACCCGTTTCTGGTGGAGCGAAAAGACGATGACCCCTGGGCGGCCACACACGACACCGACCGCAGCCACTCATCGCTGAACCGTGACGGCAGCATCAATGTTCTGGCCCGGGCCCGAACGGAACGGGAAGCGCCGACCGAATTACCCGCCAACTACAGCATCGTGCGCGTCACCACAGTGGACGCCAGCCCCGGAGGCTACTGCCTCGATTGGGGCGCTAACGCACCCGGCACCGTGCGCAACGGGGAACTACTCTGCCTGCGCAGAGACCAGAAAGATCCCTGGCTGCTTGGCGTCATCCGCTGGACCCGTCGGCGCCACGCCAGCAGCACGACCACCGGCGTCGAGGTGCTGGCCTCTCGCGCGGAATCCTGGGCGTGCCAGACCTTGCGCGACGGCGCCAGCCAGGCCGCTTCCCTTCGGGTCATGATCCTGCCGCCGAATCGCCTGTCGCAGGGCCGGGAGACCATCATTACGCCGCGCACAGGCTTTGCACCCGGGCATCACCTGCTGCTGCAGCGTGGTCAGGAGCAACGCACCGTCACCCTGGGCAAGCAGATGGCATTCAGTTCCGGGATGAGCCAGTTTGAGGTGCGCGAGGGGTTACTGGCTGCGGAGGAGCCCGAGGCGGCCGTCGCGGAAAAAGGCGGGATTGACTACACGCCCTGAGGTCTACGCAGGGCAACCAGACTCTGGTGAGCAAGATGGCGCAGCAACATCCCCGGTGGCATGCGCACCCAGTGTGAGCGCAGGTACAGCAACTGCTCGGCCACTACAGTGCGCCAGGGCTGGTCGATACGCGGCGCAAGGTGCCAGCGTACCAGGGCGCTCATCACCCGATCGACAGGATACGCCGGCCGCGCCTCCCGCACCGTCGACCAGACACTCTCCGGTACCTCCAGGGCGAACAGGTCGCGGGCGGCAGCCAGCACATAATAGAGTGGCCGCAGCAGCTGCAGTGCACGCCCGTGTGCAGCCAGATCATCCCAGAAGCCGGCATCCTCCGCAGCCGCCAGTCGGCACAGCGCGTAAATATCGTAAAGATCGCGAATGCCCCCCCGCAGTTCATCGCTCATCAGCAGGTGCAGCGCGCTGTGCAGAACCCTGTCCGGTGCTGCCAACACATGAAACGGCGTTCCCGCCACCGGTTGGGCACGAGCGATCAGCGGTGCCGCCTCCAGAGCGCTGCGGCTGGTCACCTGAATCAGGTTGTGGTGCACATCGAGTTCCAGTGACGAATCCGGGTGGCGCATGGGGGGCAGTTCGTGCGACCACGCCCGATAATACTGATCATCATAGGCAGACAGGGAAGGATCAAATTCCCAGCCGGCCGCAAGCAATCGCCGCTCGAAATCATCCAGTGCATCACGCGGCACCAGCACATCAATATCGCTGAGCCCGCGGCCCGCCGCCAGTGGCAGCTGCGCCGCCAGGTATGCCGCCCCCTTCAGCAGTATCACGGGGTAATCCACCTGTGCGGCGACGGCGCCAATCCGGCGCAGTTCGTTGCGCACCAGCACATGCATATGGGCAACGTAGTGTGCGTGGCCGGACAGCATATCCCGAGCCCCCACAGGCTGGGGCAGATCGGGCACGCTCTGCGCCAGCAGGTGATGCACACGCGCCAGCATCCGGGTGCGCCGCCCCTCGCCCAGCAAGGCTTCCCAATCGGCTGGGGTGAAGTGACGGGCACTCGCCGGGTCGCGCAACACGGCAATCAGCGCCTTCAAGACCGGCGCTCCTGTACCAGGCGTTCGATGGCGGCCACAGCGTCATCCAGGCTGCCATTGGTCAACTGATAACTGGCGCACTCGCGCACCAGCCTGCAGAGTGAGCGAAAACCCTGCGCACCGCTCACACGGTAATTGAAGGAGTTGTTTACCAGGCGCGTCATGGCCACTTCCGGCGCCTGCTGCTGCACCTGCAGGGCGGCACCGGCCTCGTAGCGGGGGAACACGATGAGCTGCGGCCGGGCGGCTTCCGCCTGCCGCTGCAGACTCTCTGATGGCGGGAACATATGCACCACATCACCCTTGCGGGTTTTGTCGAAGCGGGGACCGAAACCGAGGTGTGGCGCAAAGTCGCGCAGCAGGGGGATCGAGGCGTTCTTCAGGGGAGCAGCTCGCGGCAGTGGCAGGAAACAGCCATCCGCATGGCGCAGAATACCAAATTCGTCCGACAGCAGGCGCCAGCCACGCCCGACCAGCGCGGCACACAGGGTGCTCTTGCCGGAGCCCGGTTGCGCCGGCAGCACCACCGCACAGCCATCGCGCTCCACCACCGCACTGTGCAACATCAGGTAGTCGTGGGCTGACATGGCGATACACCAGTTCAAACCCCACTCGAACATGGGGAATGCCTGGTCCAGCGGATAGGGGTCGAAGGGCGTCAGCTCCTCTACGCGAAACACCACCTGTGGGCGATACCAGCGCCGCACGCCCTGCTGGCGTTCTACCGCAACGCGAAAATGGCAGACCGTGTCATCAGGCAGTATCTCGAGTTCCGCGTAGCATTGCTGCCAGGTGGCGGCGAAGCTGGGGATGTTGCTGCGCAGGCGCAGCAGAAAGGGCCCGCTGGCGACAGACAGGTGCTGCGCTCGCAGCCTGGCCCGCAGTTCATCTTCGGGGAGTTCGCCCAGCTTCAATGTGGTACGTGCTCGACAAGCTGTAAGGCCCGTAGACGCTGCAGCACTTCACTGACCTGCACTACCCAGGCATCCGCAGGTTCATCCACAACATCAGCAATCAACGCGGCGATCTCCACGACGGAGCACGGCGCGGAGTCTATGACGAATCTCAGGACCTCTA
This sequence comes from uncultured Haliea sp., assembly GCF_963973825.1. Lineage (NCBI taxonomy): Bacteria > Pseudomonadati > Pseudomonadota > Gammaproteobacteria > Cellvibrionales > Halieaceae > Haliea > uncultured Haliea sp. The sequence goes on along the minus strand of NZ_CAXBAE010000008.1, from coordinate 148,232 downwards.
CGGGCAGGGCGTCGAGCAGGTGTGTGTCACCGGTCGCTCCGGAATACACGGCGCAACAATCACCCACGTGCTCGATGAGAAGTGAATCAGCTGATACGGGTTGCCATTGCTGCATCGCCGCAGTTTACCACGGCTTTAACGGCTTCAGGCTTACTCAGTTGAACGCGCGCAGGTTTGACGGATTGAGCGAGGTCCAGCAGGAGCCCGTCATGGGCGTCGCGTGCATCTCATCGAAACTGGACTCGGGAATCTGCGGCCAGTACCCGACAATTTCCGGCGTGCCGCCGCTGACGTCGAAGAGCACCAGGACGTGGCGCGTTGACTCCTCATACCCATGGTGCAGAAGCTCTTCGCGGTTCGTTGCGTACGCGGTCCCACTGTTGTGGTAATAGACCCCGTTGATGTCATACAGATTGTTTGCCAGACCTGAAACCCTGCGACCCTGCTTCTGGAAATAGGGGACTTCCATGCGCACGGCCGTGTCGCCCTGCAGGCTGTTGCCCTGGCTGGCCGATTTCATGTTCGAGAAGTTCCCACCAGCACACTGCGCTGCGCTGGACATGGCGAGTGCGGCGTTCGGCGTGAGTGAGGCGAGCAAGGGGGCCGCAGCAGATGCCTTCAACAGGCGGCGCCGGGTGGCGTCTACCGACCTCTTGTCACCTGTTTGATTATTCTCCACGACACTACTCCTGTTATCACCACGACCATCTGCGTACGACACGATGAAGCAAAAACCGAGCCAGATTTGCAAGCCGCTGATTTTTCTACGTTAATTACCAAAGGTTATCGGCCAAGGCCTCCAGTCTGTAAAAATATTCGACAGCTGACAGCTGGAATGCGCGCCACTAACCCAAGGACACCTTCACCCAATGGACCGCTAATTACACACATAAAGACTAGCACAGGCTCGCGCGAGACACTGCGCACTGGTTCACAGATTTTCAAGGTGCTCATGGCACCGGGAACTATGCATCCACTGACCCGGCATCAGCCACTGTCAGAATTTTTTACACACAGGACGCCTTTTCCATTTCTTTGTCTTATAAATCAATAAGTTATTTTGTGGCATGAATTTCGCATTGCCGCTTCCGAGCGACCTCCAACTGGCCCGGAGTTCGCCCGCGCTGAGCCACAAGGCACGCCGCTTGAGTCTACCCAAACCGGAAGGAATAAAAACACCATGAAATCACGTTTCTGCCAGCTCAAACATGCCGCGCGCGCTGCCGTTGCCGCTTTGGCCCTCGCCAGCAGTCAGCTGTACGCCGCCCCGATGTTCTCCGACATCTACGTGTTCGGCGACAGCCTCTCGGATACCGGCAACACGCGTGCAGCCGTACCATTAGGCTCCACCGGAACCGTCGCCGCGCTGGCGGGTTATGGCCCCAACGGCCGTTTCAGCAATGGCCCGGTCTGGCACGAATACCTCGCGGACCTGCTCGACCTGCCCCGCGCAACGCGTTCATCAGCGGGGGGCAACAACTACGCCTATGGCGGCGCTCGTGTCGATAACGCAGTTGGGTTCTCTGCCGGCGTACTCACCCAGCAGGCCCGTTACAACAACGACCTGGGGGGCGGCCCGTCAGACTCCGATGCCCTGTTCGTTGCCTGGGCAGGCGGCAATGATATGCGCGACCTCGTGGGCGACGCCGATCCCCTGGCCGCCATCAATGCCACGCTGGACTCCTTGTTTGGCGTGCTCGGTGGACTGGTGGCCAGTGGTGCCGGCACCCTGCTGGTACCCAATCTGCCCGACCTTGGCAGCATCCCGGAGTTCCGTACCTCCGCTGAAGCGGCCTCCGCCACCTTCGTCACCACAGCATGGAACACTGGCCTCGAACAACGCCTGAACGGGTTGGCACGCACCACAACGGCATCGATCTACTTTCTCGACGTATTTTCTGTCTTCAACAGTATCCTCGCGGACCCAGCGCCCTTTGGCTACACCAACACCACGGATGAATGTCGTTCGGTGGTGTCCTCTGGCTTCCTGGGCCTTGGCAGAACCGAGGTGAGCTGCGCCGGCGCCGATGGCTACTTGTTCTGGGATCAGATCCACCCGACTACAGCGGCACACCGTGCCCTCGGCCTGAGCGCTTTCGCCCTGTTGAGCAGCGGTGCGGCACTTGGCACAGTGCCCACACCCATGACACTCTGGCTGTTCCTGTTCGGGCTGCTCATCCTCGCCCTTGTGCACAGACGTCATCTCGCCAGCGCCTGACCGCGCACCGAGATGCAACGGGGTAGCGAGCAGCCAATGGTTGACTTGCCGCCCCGGATATTGGCGCCATGACCTGCCACATCCCCGGAGGCACCGCACCCGGGGCCTTGTGCTCCTGCGGCTGCTCCCCCTCCTTCTGCCCACCCTGAGCATGGCAACTCCACAGGTTGCCACCAGCCTCACATTGGAATTGCAGGCATTCGGGCGCACCAGCACACACGAACTTGTCATCATGGCCGATGCGGTGCGGGTCTATAGCCCGGCAGCGGGCCTGGAAGGCGTCTACGATGCCGCAACGGACACGCTGCAGATCACCCTTGGAAATGACGGTCCTTCCGTCGTCGCGAATCGGGACAGCGTTGCGGCACTTGCGAGCCGGCTGCAGGTGGAGACAGACACCCTAGAGCGATCACTCGACGCACTGCCACCGGAGCATGCAAAACTGAGCCGGTTGCGCATGCAACAGCTGTTCAAGCGACCAGAGGATTCAGCGGAAGGGGTCGCGGTTGACCGCGCTCTCGCGTCTGGAGACGACCACACGCTGCACGGTATCCGCTGTAAAGGCTACCGCCTGCTGAACGGCGACGCCGAGGTGGGCACTGGCTACTTCGCCAGCCCGCACGCGCTAGTGCATGGCCACACCCTGGCGGCGATGCTGGCATTGGTGCATGACCTGTACCTTGCGCTGCAACAAGCAGCTCCGGCCTATGTGGGCTGGGTGCTGCCGTCGGACCTGCTCTCCAGCTTGCAACCCGGCCTCGGCATACCGCTGCGCCTGACCATCGTTAACTATCGCGGCGACATTACGACCGACTGGTCCGTGTCGGGCATAAGGGAGGTCATGGCTGCCCCACAACGCCCTGAGTAATCTCAGACTCCCGCCACAAACTTCGCAGGAACAAAAAAGGGAGGAAGCTCGCGCTCCCTCCCCCTTAAATTTGCGATGTATCGCCAGATTTCGCGACTAGGCTTTACGACGCCCGCCGACAGAAGCTCCAAGACCAATCAGCCCCAGACCCAGCAAAACCAGCGTGCCGGGTACGGGCACTGGCGTGGAGCCTGTGCGCGACGTGGTGTAGGCCAGATCATCGGAGGCGATCTCCTGCCCGGAGATGAGCAAAGACTGGATTGCGGTGTCCGAAGTCACGCTGATAAACTCCATGGTGCCATTGCCGGGGCCGAAACCAGCCGGGCGGGAGATGACGCCGAGAGACTCATTGCCTGCACCGAAGAACTCGATGGACTCCGCACCGGGCACTGCGGCGCTGAACCAGCCGCTAAAGCCGAAGATGCCGCCCAGACCGCTGAAATCCAGCCCGTACGTGCCATCGCCGAAGCCGGTTCCGAAGCGCGACCCGGAGACCGGGACAATCGCCGAACTACCGCGAAAATCGAACCAGTCACCCGCGTCCACCGAGGCGTGGCTGACCGTTCCCGCGACAACACTTACCGACCCGCCAAACAGTGAAGTCAGGAAGGTGCGTCCACCAGGAGTGCCCTCATAATCTTCTACCGCATCAGCAACGAAGGTGCCCTCGATAATCGGGGCCGCCTGCAGGCCGAGGGCACCGAAGGTGAGTGAGACCGCAAGTGCGGCCTTGCAAAATACCGTTTTTCCTATGTTCATCATCGTGTTTCTCTCTTCCGAAGCGGGCTGATTTTCTGATGCTCTAAACAAAGCAAAAACCTTGCCAGCATCAAAAAGTTGCGATGGAACAAATGGTTACAAACCCCTTCACAGTATCAACCCGGTCCCGTGTAAAAAAACTGGACACTACACTCCGGCAAGCGCACTACATCCAGGAGAGCGGCCGATCAATGGCCCTGCAGCTTCTGCGCCAACGCCCTGGCCGCCTCCGCTTCCGGGAACGTGGGCCCCTTCAGCAGCGTGTCCAGCAGTTCCAGCGCCTCGGCGGGCCGTTCAGCAGCCGCCAGTATCTGGGCGCGGTGAAAACGGAACTGCGGCGAATCGGGGGCCGCGTCCAGCGTTTTCTGGTTCACGGCCAGTGCTTCGCTTAAGTCACCATTCTCCATCAGGATCATGGCGTAGGTGTCCTGGATGGCGGCATTGTCGGGCACACTCTGCAGCGCCTTCTGCACCAGTTCCAGCGCACGGGCAGTGTTTGATGAACGATAGGCCCAGGCCAGGTTGTTCATGGCCACCACATCCTCTGGCGCCAGTCGGTGCAGGGTTTCGAATACGCCCGCCGCGTCCTCATCCCGTCCCTGCGACAGGTAGAGTGGTCCGAGCGTGCTGAGCACGACCACGTCCTCCGGTGCGCTTTCCAGCCACCCTTCCAGCATCCGGTAGGCTTCATCTCGCTTGCCCTGCTGCAACAGCGTCGAGGACAGGAAAACCAGCGAGTTGCTGGAGGGCGCTGCGCCGTGCGCCTTGCGCAGCAGCGCCTCGGCTTCGTCCAGGTCACCCTGGGTCAGGGCCAGTCGACCCCGCGCGAGGTTCAGCTGGGGCTCGGGCACCACGCCGGGCGGCAGCTGCGCGAGTTCCTCGCTGGTTTCCGCCAGCTTGTTCTGCTGCAACAGCACCTCTACGAGCATCTTGCGTGAATCCACATCCTGCGGCTGTAGCTCCACTGCCTGACGCAGGCGGCCTTCCGCCGCCGGGAGGTCGCCATTGGCCCGCTCAGCCTGCGCGGCCAGACGCAGCGCGCGTACGTTGTCGGGCATCAATTCAAGCAGGCGACGGGTGGCATTCACTGCCGCACCGGGCTGGTCAAGCGCGAGAAATGCCCCGGCCAACAGCTGGTGCACGCGGGGATCACCGTTGTGTTCATCGCGCACCGCGGTCAGCAGGTCCACGGCCTCACCGGGCCGCTGCTGTGTGAACTGGTAGCGTGCCAGCATCAGGCGGGGCTCCAACGCCTTGGGATGCGCGGCAATGGCGCGCTCCAGCACAGCGACCATTTCGGTGGTTTCACCGCGCTGCTCGTGCACGGCCGCCAGATTCATCATGCCCTGGAGGTCATCGGGCTGCGCCGCCAGGCTTTCATTGAGAATAGCGAGTGCCGCGGCGGAATCATCATTGAGCATCGCCAGCGATGCCAGTCCGGTGCTGGCCTGGGTATTGCCCGGGTCCAGTGCCAATGCCGCGCGGTAGTTCTCCGCAGCGCCTGCCCGGTCGCCCGCATCCAGTGCCAGCTGTGCCGCCAGCACGCTGGGCAGCGGATCCCCGGGCGCGCTGTCACGGAACGCCTGCAACTCGGCATTTGCAGCTTCGGCATCACCGCCGGCGGAGAGGGCACGCACCAGGCGATAGCGGATTTCTCCGTCCGCCGGATCGAGGTCACGCGCAGCGCGCAGCGCCGCGGTACCGGCGTCGAGGTCACCGGATCGCACCAGTGAGGTGCCGAGTTCCATCTGCACCTGCGCGGACTCCGGCGTGACCGACGCCATGTCCTGGTAGACTGCGGCGCTCGCGCCATGCATACCCTGCGCGGTCAGCGCCAGCGCGAGTATGTTCATCGTAGGGACGTTCATGGGCAGTTCCTCCAGCAACTTGCGGGTGATGGTTTCAGCACGCCCGGGCTCACCCATACGCAGGTACACCGCCGCGAGCATCTGTCGCGCGTTGATGTTGCGGGGTTGCGCCGCAAGGAAGCGGCTCAGCTGGTCCTCGGCGGTGGCCAGGTTGCCCTCGCGGAAGTTGGCATTCGCCGCCAGGTACAGGCTCGGCAGGTGGCTCGGGGCGACATTCAGCACTTTGGCCAGCTCACCGAGCCCGGCACTTGCGTTGCCCTGCTCGATCTGGATGCGGGCCTGGGCGTAATTCACGCCGGGATGATCGGGGATAATCTTCTCGAGTTGTTCCAGCTCTTTCGCGGCTTCCGTATGCTTGCCCTGCTCCACCTGCACCGCCACCATGCTCAGGCGGTCGTTGAGGCGGAAGCGATTGAGTGAGCTGGCCGTGGCGAAGGCCTGCTCCGCCGCCGGATAGTCACCCCGCGCCTGCAGCACGCTACCGTAGAGGCTCCAGGCTTCAGCAAAATCGGGATGTTTCTCGGTCAGGTCCTTGAGGATAGCCTGCGCATCCTCGCGCTCACCGGTGTGGGTCACGGAGACAAACGCCTGCGCGAGTCGCACCTGCGGGTCCTCCGGTGCGAGGTCCATGGCACTGCGCAGGGTCTCCTCGGCGCTGAACGTGTCGCCGGTGGCAGCCTGCGCGCGCGCCACCAGCGCCAGCCAGGCAGGCTCCTGGGCGGCAAACGCATAGCCGGGGTCAGCAACGTGCTGCAGCAGCTTTTCCGCCTCGCCGGCGCCAATCAGGGCCTCGGCATACAGCACTGCGACTTCACCGACCTTCTCCGTTTCCAGCGACTTCTCAAACTCCACAGCGGCTTCAGCCATGGAGCGCTGGCGCAGGAACACCTCCCCCAATACGCGACGCCCTTCGGCGCTGCGGCTGTCCTGCTGCAATGCCGTCTTGGCGTCGATCTCTGCCGCGTTCAGTTTCCCTTCCGCGAATGACTGCTGCGCTCGGGCCAGAAGCTCATCGTGGGTCAGCGGTTTGGAGCAGGCAGAGATCGCCAGAACGGCCATAGCGGGGAGCCACAGCTTGCGGGCAACGGACATATGCATGGTAACGCCTCGTAACATCCTATTCTTTACCACACTCTAAGGCAGGAAAGGGGAGCCGCCAAGGCGCAAATGCGGCACTGGCTCACACTTTGGCGGGTAAAGGGCTAGAACCAGCGGCGCAGTTCAATAAAAACGCGGTCGCTGGCGTCATATTGCCCGAACAGGCCAATCTCGCTGCCGCCGAACAGGTCTGCGCCGAATTGCAGGCGCCACTCCTGTGTGACGTTCCAGCTCAGGCGGGGCTGCAGCGACCAGTCACTGCGGTTCAGGCCGGTGAGGTACAACACCTCGGCCTCGACACGGTCACCAAAACGCCGGTTCACCAGCAGCGTGATACCCGTTTCATCGCGGTCGGAGAGCAGTGCCGCGTCGTAATCCGCGAGGTGACGACCGTACACCTGGGCATCGAAGCGCCAGTCACCCAGGGGCAGCATGACGCCGAGCACGTAATCCAGGCCGTCGCTCTCCCGCAGGCCGTTGGGCGCATCGGGGTCCAGCGAGAAGTAGCTGCGGCCGCGGGTGTAGACGGCCTCGCCCTTGAACACAAAATCGAGGAAATCCTTGGAGAACGTACCGCCGAACTGCTGGATGCGGTCATGGCGCAGCTCCAGACCAAGGCCTGTCTGGTAGAGTGTGGGTGCCACGTCGGTACTCTGGTAATAGAATCCACTCAGGTCCCAGCCGGAAAGCAGGTAGGAAAAACGCCCACCGAGGCCGTGGTTGGCGACCTTGCTGCGGCCTGGCTTACGTTCCGTAACAGGCGTGCCGGGCGCTACCGGAAACGGGTAGAAATCCGCACCCGGCTCACCGATCCTGTCGTAACTGGGATACGGCACCCACAGCAATTCCAGATGCGCGTCCCCCGCAAACCGTTCCGCGCGCACCGCCCACTGCGGAATACGCATGGTTTCGAACTCCTCCAGGAAGAACTCCCGGGTGTCGCGCGCTGACACCACATCGGCGAGGAACAGACCCACCATCTCCCCCCACACCACATGCTGACGCCCCAGCCGGTATTCCCAGTCGCCAGCGCCAAAATCCAGGTAGGCCTCGCGCAGGGAGGCGTCGTGCCGCTGGTCGCGACGCACCGCAAGGGGGTAGAAGTCGTCCTCTACGCTGTAGGCTGCGTCGCCTTCCAGGCGTCCGACCACCTTGAAACGCGCGCCCCAATCAAGGCTGCCGCTCACCCCCAACTCCAGGCGGGCGCGGAGCTTGGACCAGTGTTCCGGTTGCGCGGTGTTGTAGGCGGCCGCCAGCTCGCCGTAACCACCCACCAACAGGTCACTGACGCCGGTCGCCGGAGCCGCTTGTGGGCTCGCCGCTGGCAGCGGCGCCGCTGCCTTCTGCGGGAGCTCCCTGCGCTGTGGTCGGGACACACTGGATGCCGGCCGGGCAGCATCGGCCGCCGCCAACGGCGCGGTCGCCCGGCTTTGGTGCTCCAGCGGCGGAGCGGCCGCGCGCGCCACGGACTGCTCGCGCGAGTAGATATCCAGAACCAGGCGGTGGCCACCGTTGGCATCCGGGCCCAGCACAAAACTTTCGTGGCGCAGGTCACCGTCCGCCAGGTCCAACACCAGGCGCAGCGTATGGCCCTCATGCACCCCGGTGCGCAAACCCGCCACCGGCGTCGCCGCGAACAGGCCGGGGGCCGGAGGCTCGGCGAGCTGCGTGTTCTTGAGATCAATCACGATGCGGTCCGGGCCCGACAGTTCGAACAGGTCGAATCGCGGCGCGGCGCTCAGGTCAACCACCATGCGCGTACGTCCTGCCTCGCGACCGACCCGGATGCCGGCGCTGGCAGGCGCAGCCCGATTGGCCTCGGCAGCGTCGCTACCGGCCGCTGCAACAGGCACAGCTGAGCACATCCCGAGCGCTGCACAGGCGAGAAGCACTGCCCGGCAGCCGGACAGCATACGATTCACGCGCCCGCCTCCTCCGCCTGCAGGGCCCCAGCGGTTTCTTCGCGAAGAATGCGGCCGTCTTCCATATGAACCAGGCGATCTGCCATGGCCATCACGTGGCTGTCGTGGGTGGAGAACACGAAGGTGGTACCGGCCTGGCTGTTGATGCGCTGCATCAGCTCAAGAATGCTGCGACCGGTCTCACGGTCGAGGTTCGCGGTCGGCTCGTCTGCCAGCACCAGCCGGGAGTGGGTGGCCAGAGCGCGGGCAATGGCGACCCGCTGGCGCTGACCACCAGACAGCTGGTTAGGCCGGTGCGAGCCATAGCGCGCCAATCCAACCATGTCCAGGTAGTGCGCGACCCGCTCGCGACGCTCGGCGCGTGACAGCTCCCGCAGCTGCAGCAACGGATACTCGACATTTTCCTCGGCAGAGAGCACCGGCAGCAGGTTAAAGGTCTGGAAGATAAAGCCCAGGGTGCGCGCCCGCACGTCCGCCAGCTGATCCGGCGTCTTGCCGGAAACATCCTGCCCGTCAATCAACACGCGCCCCGCACTTGGCGTGTCGATACAGCCGATGATGTTGAGCAGCGTGGACTTCCCGCTGCCCGAGGGCCCGGCAATGGCCAGGAACGCGCCCGGCTCGACCGCCAGCGACACATCGCGCAGCGCTTCCACCACCTGCTCACCGAGTGGATAGCGTTTACTGACCTTTTCTACCTTTACAATCGCCATTACACAGCGCCAGAATGCTGTTACACGTGGCCACAGGATAGCACCCATGTTCCGGCAACTTCGCAAAAATCCTGACTTTTTGACCATTTTGGGGGGGGTGCTGCTGGCCTCCCTGCTGGCGCAGAGCCCGGCGCTGGCAGAGCCCCGGGCCGCTGCGGACACTGCTGCGGGCGCTGCAGAGCCCACCGACACCCAAGGCGGCGGCCCGGCGGCGGACGCTCCGGACGCCACTGCCCTGGTACAGCGCGCCGATGCCATCCGCTTTCCCCGCGAGAGCTTTGAAACCCTGGTGACCGTGACCAACTACAGCGCCGACGAGGCCGGCGATGTGCGCGAGTACAAGGTGATGTCGCGAGGCAATGAAAACACCATCGTGCTCACCGAATCCCCGGCCTCCGAGCGCGGCCAGGCCCTGCTGATGCGCGGGCGCGACCTGTGGATATTCATGCCCACCGTCAGCCAGCCCGTGCGCCTGTCGCTGTCGCAGCGGCTGACCGGACAGGTGGCGAACGGCGACCTGGCCCGAGCCAATTTCGCGGGGGACTACACCGCGGCACTGGCGGGAAAAAAATCGGTGGATGGCGAGGATGCCTGGGTACTGGACCTGACTGCTGCCGGGCGCGGTGTGACCTACGCCAGGGTGCGCTACTGGGTGGCGGTTGCCGATGACCGACCCATCAAGGCGGAGTTCTATGCCGTGTCCGGTCGGCTGCTGAAAACCAGCCGCTATGAAGCGTTTCGGGACATGGCAGGACAGGTGCGCCCCACCCGCATCGTCATCGAGGACGCGCTCAAGGACGGCGACTATTCCGTGCTCGAGTACAACACCATGACCATCAAGGATCTGCCGGAGCGGATGTTCACGCAGCAATACTTGCGGAGGCTATAGGCCCCGTTTCTTCGACGGGCTATAAAGCGAGGCGCTCTTAACCTGCTGGTCCAGAGCGCCTGGAGAGAAGTACGACGAGAACAACTAACGGGTGCGGCGCACCCGGATGCCAAGACCCAGAAGACCAAGACCGAAGAGCAGCAGTGTTGACGGAACCGGTACCGATGCCTCGGCACGGCTGAACGTCAAATCGTCCATTGCCCACGCCCAACCATCATTGGGCTGCACTCCGTCAATACGTCGGACATCGCTGGCCGTGAACGCTACGGGGACAAACACACTGCTACCCGAGGTGATCGTCAGGGTTTCAAGTAACGCGTCGGCGGCATCGTACAGGTTGAACGTCACCGAGTCCCCGCCGAGGCTGTCGAGCTGGAGGCTAATGTCGAAAACCGGCATATCAAACAGAATTCGCACAACATCGGCACGATTGCCGGGGCAGAAAAGACTCGCATCCGCGCAGTTTGTGAGCACGTTCGGGCCACTGGGCGGTGTCACCCCGTCAGGGTCCGGTGCGGCGTTGATATCCACCGGGGCGCCATCTTCCAGCCCCAGAAAAGTCACCCCCACGCTCGCGTACTGATCCGTGATCGGCGTATTCGGCGCGATAGGACTACCGAGACCATCAACGTCAAAGTTGATCACAATCGGTGCAGCCATGGTGAGCGACGAAGCGAAAAGCAACGCCACCGAGCCAAGCACATTTTTAATAGGATGGTTTTTCATGTTCTTTTTCCCTGTGTGAGTTGCATACGCCAGTGGTTACCAGCACATCCCCTGCCAGAAAATGCATTAATCAATTAAATCAATGAGTTATATTAAAAAGAGGAGCCTTGGCTGCACAGCATCGTACTTGATTTGTAAAAAATATCGACAGCACACGGCGCTCGCTGCAGGGACAGTCAAGCGGCAGGGTGCTCCGTAGCGCGTGATCCATGGTACGCCACTAGGTGGCGGTTGACGATGACAGGCCTATCAGAGCCGGGATCTTTGCCTTCTTTCTCAAGTCGGCTGATGAAACCAGCGATCAAGAAGCGTTTCAGGACATGCAGAACCCGTGCAGCGCTCCGCGGCAACCGCTTTTGGCAGGGGCAGCTTCTGCTCTGCCCCCACCCTATTCAGCCCTTCGCGCGAAGGCGAGCGCTCATCAGCATCAGGCCCAGGCCAATAAGGAACAAGGGGCCGGGCACCGGCACTTCGGAAACAGGTTCCACTTCACGCACCTGGTAGGCAGTGATGTGCACGTTGCCAAAGCCGTTGCTGGCCAGAGACAGGGTTTGCGAGGCACCGCCCGCGGTGAATTGCCCCACGGCGAACTGGCCAAGGCCACGGGCGCTTGCATTCAGGTTCACGTTGTTGCCCAGGCCGTCTCCGAACGTCATGGTGCGGCCGGAACAGCAGCTACGCAGATCCGTGTACCAGACTTGTACGATGTAGCTCATGCCGGACAGCAGGTTACCGCCACCGATGTTCAATGACCGCGATGTCCCGCCGCCGAAATCGAAGCGACCCAGCAGCAGATCGTAATTGGCATCGCCGGTTGACGCACCACCGAGTGGATTGATAGTCGTTGACTGGGGCAGCAGCGCGGCGCTGTTGGCAAACACGACGCCATTTACGGTGACCGAGCCGGCATTGCTCGGGCCCGCGTTGACCGCCTCGATCAGGTTACCGCTGACCACAACATCCGCTGCGCCCGCCGTGTTCTGGGCACCGCTCCATGTGATCGGCGCCGAAAACGCCAGGGACGAACCCAACAACGCCACACACGCCACTACCGATCTGATTGCACTCATTTTGCGCCTGTCCCTGAAAGATGAAGGTTTACCTACTGACTACTATTTATAATGCAAGCCTTGAGCCAACTCCTTTAACGCCTTGTTTTTTCGAAGATATTTAATTTCTTCGGGCAAGCGCTGGCTAGCCTTTGTAAAGAATCCTGACACCCTGCCCGCGGGGCGGCACCTACACCGCCTGCCGCAGTGAGTCGGCGATATCCGCCCTGGCCGCGCGCCGAGCCGGGCGCAGGGCTGCGACAATGGGTGCCAGCAGCCCGATCAGGAAAGACACCCCGGTGATCCACCAGGCCAGACGAACCAGGGCGATGTAGGCGATGTCGGAGTTGGGCGGCGGCGGCATGGGAATACCGATCCAGGAGATCAGCAGCGCCAGGCCATTGCCCGCGACCGCGCCGAGTGTGGCACCGGCCATGCCCAGCAAGGCACTTTCCAGCAGAATCAGGCGGGCGATTTCCCGCCGCGGCGCGCCGCAGGCCTGCATGGTCCCAAACTCCGCAGCGCGTTCGTAGACACTCATGTTGATGGTATTGCCCACACTCAGGCTGACCATCAGCAGAATCACCAGGACCAGAAAGCCGAACTGCTGGCGATACAGCGCCACGGTCTGCTCATAGAACGGGTTCAGGCGCTTCCAGTCCAGAACCTCAAAGCCCTCCCCGGCCAGCGCGGCCTCGGCCGCCTGCTGCGTTACCGACGTGGCGTCCGTGCGGCTCAGGCGCAGTAACGCCAGATGCACACCAGCATCGCCGAGCAGCGCCTGCGCCGCAGACAGCGGAATCCGCACTGCGCGGGCGTCATAGTCCTTGGAAAAGGTCTGGAAAATGCCCACCACCTGAAACTCCAGCACGTTGACCGCGCCGTCCGTGGTGTTGGTGAGCAGGTCGACCCAGTCCCCGGGCTGCAGATCAAGTGCCTGCGCCACCCCGGCACCCAGCATCAGGCCATAAGGGTCGGCGTCGGTGAGCTGGCGCCCTGCGGAAACATTGATGTAGGTACCCAGGCGCGTCTCGGCGTCGGGCTCCACGCCCTCGCCGATGATGGCCCAATCCGTGCGCCCATTGTTCAGCAAACCGCTGAACACCGAGCGCAGCAACACTTCCTCGACATCGGGAATCGATGCCAATGCCTGCCGCAGCGCCTCGGGCTCCTCAATCAGATAGGCAGACGGGTCACGACTACCCTGCTCACGGTAACCCACGCGGTTCACCTGCAGGTGCCCGGATTGGGAACGAATCATCGATTCGCCCAGTTCATCCACCGTGTCCTTGATAAAGCCGCCAGCGAGGATCAGGGCCACCACACCGAAGGCAATGGCCAACAGGGTCATCCACGACCGGCCGCGCTGTCGCAGAACATTGCGGGTGGCAAGTTGCAGCAGCGCCTTCACTGCCTCGTCCCCAGGCAGTGCCCGCGAGCACGGCCATTGGCCAACGACTCAGCGCACATGGCGGATGGCCTCCACGATTTCCATGCGCGATGCGCGCCAGGCGGGGTAGAAAGAAGCCAGCGTGGTGGTGAGCACGGCAATCAGCAACACCTCCAGCACCATCACCGGCGTGATCAGCAGGGCCGCGTGGTAACTCCGGGCAAAGGTCGGTGGCGGCGGCATCTCTATGGCCGCCAGGGCCAACAGCTGACCTGCGCCCAGGGCTGCCAACAGCCCCAGCGCCGCGCCCAGCAACCCAAGCAAAGCGCCTTCCAGCAGAAATCCGCGCAGCACCGACGCCCGCGTGTTGCCCAGCGCCATGACCGTGCCGATTTCACCGGTGCGTTCCAGCACGCTCATCATCATGGTGTTACCAATACCGAGGAGAATGATGAACACCACGATGCCCTTTACCAGGTCCAGCTGCTGCTCGAACAGCACCGAAGCCCGGGCATAAAATTCGGCGAGGGCGTACCAGGGTTGCACATCGAACGCGGCTGACGGTAGCGCGGCGCGCACCGGGCCCAACGCGGCGTCCGTGGCTGCGGTATCCTGCAGGAACACCAGCCAGGCATGGGCGCCCTCCACCTGGGCCAGCTCCCGCGCCAGGGAGAGGGGCAGCAGCAGTGCCGCATCATCAAACTCCTGGCTGAATGAGCTGAACACCCCGACCACCTCGGCTTCCGCCGCCCCCAGCTGGCCCTCGGGTGTATTGACCAGCAGCACCACCGAGCCACCGGGCGCCACCTCGAGCTGCCGCGCCAGCCCCTCCCCCAGCACCACCTGCTGATGATCGCCAGGCGCCAGGCGACGGCCCTGCTCTATGCGCAGGGCGCGATCGTCCAGCATATCCCGTGCCGGGTCGATCCCTTCACTCATAAAGGGCAGCGTCTGCTCGGCAAAGCTCACCAGGCCATTCAGCAACAGGCGCGGTGAGACCGTCGACCCCGGGGGCAGCAGAGTCGGGTCCAGCGCAATCTCGGCGGGCAACAGATACGACCAGGGATCGCTGCGGCCGCGCTCCTGAAAACCGGGGCGCGTGATCTGCAGGTGGCCATACTGCGAGCGGATCGTGGCTTCCCGGAACTCCTCGAACATGGCTTCATTGAAGCCAGTGGCGACCAGCAGGGCGGTCACGCCGAAGCCGATGGACAGCAGCGCGGTGAGGCTGCGACGAAACTGCCGGCGCAGATTCCGCAGGGCCAGCAACAGCGCCATCAACAGGCCGGGCACTCAGGCACCCCCCGGAAAGTAGCGGAACTTGCGCTCGTAATCCAGGCCCATGCCGTGGGGGAATGAGGCGTAGGAAAAGCAGCGCAGTTCAGGCACTTCAGCGTCGCGGCGCGCGGCGGCCTCGGCCACCAGGGACTGCAGCTCGGCGCCCACGGCCTCCGGCCCACGGCGCGCGACCTGCGCCAGCTGCACGTCCAGGCGCAGACCACCCTGGGCCGGTGCCAGCACGCGAAAAGCCCCCGACAGCTGGTCAGCGACCGCCGGCCGCCGATACAGCAGGGCCTTGAAATGATCCACGTGCCAGTCGGCGTTGACCCTATCCCGGGCACGCCCGTGCATCGCCAGCATGGGAAACGGCACTGCGGCAAGCGCTGCGCGCTCGGCCTCGGTCAGGGGCTCGCGGTCGGCCGCCGTGAGCCAGCGCGCGCGATCACCCGTGCGATAGCGAATCATGGGCACAGGCGCCTCGCGGTCGAGCATGGTGATCACCAGGTCACCCACGCCGTCCGCCCCTGCGTCTACAATCTCCACGTAGCTGCGCAACGGGTTGAAGCAGAAGTAGGACGGCAGGGGCTGGTCGGGATTCTGTCGATGCAGGGCGCGACGCAGGGCAATGGTTTCGGACGTTTCGAAAAACAGGTTCAGCCCCAGCTCACCCACGCCCATGGAGCTGCCAATCAGTGTGCCACCCGGCTCGTCCAGGGGTACCTGCAGGGCGGCGGCGAGATAGCTTCTATAGTCCTCGGAGAACATTTCTTCGCCGAGAATGACGTTCATGCGCAACTGCGACCAGTCGAATGCCTGCTCGGCCGCATAGTCCAGCAGGCGCTTGCAGAACAGCGGGTCAGTGCAGAGGATGGCCTGGTCAAACAGCGGGCCCGCCTGGCGGAGGATCGCCAGCGCCATGTCCTCGCGAACGCTGACATTGGCGACGCAGACCGTATTGGAGGTGAACACCACACCCATCGGCAGGCAGTTCACCAGCAGGGTAGACCGCTGGTCGATGCCAAACGCCTGCTGCAGACCGAGGTCGATGTCGTCGGGGGTCAGGTGATGCTGTCGGCGGGTGCTGACGCCAAAGGCAAAGTTGCTGCCGCCATGGCCGGAGCTGGTGAGCACGCCGGCCAAGGCAGTGGGTGGCACCTTGTCGACCATGAGCTGCTGGATGGGGAACCGTTCGAAGAGGTCGGCCTTGGTGAGGATGGGCGCGCGCTGCAGCACCTGTTCACCGCTGGCGCACTGCTCCGCTCTTACCCCGGCCTCCTCCAGCAGGGTGCGATAGGCCGTGCAATGACGCGCCGCGCGCTGAAACACCGCGGGCAGGCGCTTGCGACCCGCAGCAAGGAGTTTTTCCGGCGTCTGCCGCGCAAGCAGGGACAACAGTACAGTGCGTTTGAGTCGGCTCAGGCGTGACATGAAAAGGGTCGAGTCGCTGGCAAGCGCATCATCACGGTCCGCTGCGGAACCACCACAGCAAGGCCGGATTGGAGGCCTCAAGTGCCTCCTCCAGCTTGCGCAAGTCGCCAAGGTAGGGCGTTACCGGGCCGTAGTAGTCGCTTTCCGGGCCAATGGGGGTGAAGTCGAACCCGTAGATCCGCAGTACGCGAGCCAGGCCCTTTTCCATGGCCGCATACCAGTAGCGGATGCCGTTTTCACAGCTGAAGCGGTAGATTTGCCGGTACAGACCGAGCACCAGCAAGGGGGCATTGACACGCTTCTCGCCGCGCGGTGATTCGTCGACGGCGCCCGGGCCTTTCAGGTGCGACTCGTTGATCCCCCACAGGCTGTCACCGGCACGCCGCCGGTACTCGCGCTTGACCGCAAGGCGCGACACCTCACCTGATTCTGCTGCCGGCGGTGGCTCAAAGTCGGCAAAGGGCGGGCAGTGCTCAAAGAACGGCAGCCGCTCGCCCTCCACAGGCATCACCAGGCGTGCGGTGCCCGCCACCACACCCTCGGCGTTGGTGGCGGAAAAATGTGCGGACCGCGCATCGTAGATGTCCGTTTCGAGGCCATCGGGGTAGCGGGCGGCGTTCAGGAAGTGGCACTCCAGGCAGTAAATCTGGTAGCGCAATGCATAGAGATCGGAGAGTTCCGCGGTTTCACTGCCACGATCATAGGAGTGGAGCGAAAAGTATTTCGCCAGGGCTCCCAGCGATGCTGCCGCGTCGCGATCCATTGCTGTCTCCACTAAGACGTTTTCATTATCTCTGGAGCATAGCACCAATCGGTGGCACGCCCGAAGACAAACGACAACTGAGGTAAAGCTAAAGCGTCGAGTCCAGCCAGTGTAGCAGTGTGGGATTCACCTGCGCCAGCCGCCGTTGCAGGGCGGAGAGTTCCAGCAGGTAGGGCGCAACCGGGCCGTGGTAGTCAACCGACGGGCCGATACGCTCAAACTCAACTCCAATGCGACTCAACATGCGCACCAGGGGCCGTTCCATGGCCGCATACCAGTAGTCGACACCCTGCTGCAGGCTGTATTGGTACATTTCCCGGTACACAGTAAGGATGACCGTACCGGTGTCTCCACCCCCGGGCGGGGTCCGGCAGCGCTGGTTGAGGACCAGGCGCGACACCTCCCCGGCGCTATGCGAAGGAGGCAGCGAGGCATTTTCGAAGAGCGGGCAATGTCGCTGGAACGGGAAGCCTGCACCCGCTGCATCCAGCACCAGCCGCACTGAACCCGCCACCTCATCGTCGCGGTCAAAAGCCGCGAAGCACCTGGCACGCGAGTCGTAGTCGTCGCGTTCAAGCCCCTCTGGATAGTCCGCCGTGGGCAGGAAGGCCCTCTCCTCACAATACACGCTGTAGCGCAGCCGATAGATCCGGCGCAGTTCCTGTGGGTGGGTGACTATACGGGTACTCAGCCAGTGTTCCGGACGGAACGCCTTGGAATTGGTCATAAAAGGATCTTGCCTTCTGAGTGGCCTTGCGCTGTTGGGTTTTGTGGAAATGACCCCTCGTATCCCGCCAAGGCCGGAGCCATGTTACGAGATTGCGGCAGCTGCGGAAAGCGGCTGTCAGGAATTTTTACACCAGGGCGGGAGACAGGCGATAGAGCGATAGGGGGGAACTCTCAACCCATTGTTTTTGCTCATTTTATTTTTATTGGCACGTGCATTGCTTTACAACTCGTGCGACGGCGGCCAGGCCACAACCACTGGCCGGACGCTAACACTCCGATACCCCCAGGGCACTGTCGGAACACAATACCAGGAGATTCATGATGAAAACGATGATCAAGACAGCAGGCGCAGCGAGTCTCCTCGCGATGGCCGTAGCTGGTACTTCCGCGGTGGCAGCGCCGCTTGCGGAGCTGGGTTTCAGCCAGCACGCGGGCTTTGGTGAGCCAACATTCTTCGGCACTTCACTGCAGTACAAGCCTGCAAGCGATGTGGTCAACACCGACCCGCTTGCGCCAGCCGGCACCCTGACCAGCTTTGCTTGGGAAGGCGCTAACGACCCCGTTGAGTCGTCGATCGCCATTGTGTCGTACAATAACGGCAACGCGCCGACTGCGGATCTGGATGGTACGCCCCTGCGCTACACATCCACCTTCGCCGTCGATGGTGACGGGCAGTGGAATGAAGGCGATTGGTGGGTTATCGACACCATCACGCAGACCAACAGAACACTGACCACTCTCGGTGGTGCTGTCGTTGACCCGCTGTGGGTTGTCGACACGCTGGCAAACCTGCGCATCTACGCTGATGCCGCGCGTACTGATCTGGCCTATGCTGACCCCACCACCAACAACAGCATCAGCTTCAACGAAACGCTGAATACCAGCACTGAAGCAGCCTGCGCAGGCCTCAACCCGCTCGAAACGCTGTGCGATGACATCTTCACCGCATCATCCGACGCGTTTGCACCGGTTTCTTTCGTTCGCGACGGTTACCGTTACGACCTCAGCTTCACTCTGTTCGCCGGCACTTCTACTGACAACGGCGTTCCTTCCGGCACCTCAGAAGTTGTTCTGAACCCAGACGGTACTATCACTGTGTACACGCCTGAGTTCAACCCCGGCACCAGCTCTATCCATGTAGCGATGAGCTACATGGCGACGGCAGTTCCCGAGCCTTCAGTTCTGGGGCTGTTCGGCGCAGGTATGCTGGCGTTGGGCTTTGCCGGTCGCCGTCGCAAGAAGGCCTAAGCCGATCCCAAAGGCCCATGCGTGCCCTGTATCGGGCTAACGAATGAGTCCCTCAAGTTGAAAACGGCCCGAAAGGGCCGTTTTTTTTGCTTGCACCAAGAGCAGCGCAGGACCGAATGTATCCACCAGTACCCAAGACTGTTAGCACCATGCCGCAGCGGATAATCCGCGGGAAGCGACAAGTGTTTCAGGCGTAGTCGGTGTTTTTGTTATAGCATCCCCAGATTCGAAAAGCCGGGGACGATCCCAGCAAGTGAAGAGAAAACAAAAAATCAAACGCATACTCGTACTCGATGCCGACATGGTCAGCGCCCTGACTATAGCCCGCTCGCTGGCGGCCAGGCACTTCGTCGTCGATGTCGCAAGTGCCAAAGCCGCACCAATTGCCGCCTACTCAAATTCAGTGGCCGCACACTTTCAATACCCAGACCCGCTGCTGAATGAAGAAGATTTCCTGGCGTGGCTACAAGAACACATACACCATGCGCCCTACGCACTTGTCATTCCGGTAACAGAACGCAGCCTGGTGCCCCTCGCCCACGCTCGGGACCGGTTCCAGGAAACCTGCCTGGCAATAGCTGATGACGACAGCCTTCAGTTGGTTCTGGACAAGGCGGCAACCTTCTCGCTTGCCGAGCGGATCGGCGTGTCCACCCCACAGAGCCTTTATATCTCAAGCATCGACGAGTTACCGGCGTTGCTGCCGCAACTGCGCTTTCCGGTGGTGGTAAAACCCAGCCATTCCGTATCCGGGGGCGCCGCGGGTTACTCCAAGCGCAACGTCAGCTACGCGATTGACGAAGCTGAATTGATCCTGCAGTGCAAGGCGTGCCTCCGACACTCTTCAGTTATTCTGCAAAGCTACTTCCGCGGTCTGGGCGCCGGTGTAGAACTGATTGCCAAGCAAGGCGAGATCCTTTACGCCTTCCAACATCTGCGCTTGCACGAAGTCCCATTGACGGGCGGCGGTAGCAGCTTCCGCATGAGCACCGAACTTGAGCCCAGGCTCCTTGACGCAGCAACCAGGCTGATCCGGGAAATTCGCTGGACGGGTGTAGCGATGGTCGAGTTCAAGTGGAACCCGGCCACCAAAGAATACTGCTTGATGGAGATCAACGGACGTTTCTGGGGTTCCCTACCACTCGCCATGGCCGCCGGCGCCGATTTTCCAGCGATGCAGGCAGAGCTGTCATTGACCGGTGAACTTGGCACCTACCCCCCATACCGGCGCGGTGTGTATTGTCGAAACCTGCCTAGCGACGTCATGTGGCATGAGATGGTATTCCGCAGTCGTAGCGACCCAATCACCCAGGTTCCCTCGTTTGGCCGTGTATTGAAGGACTTGAGCAAGACATTCTCGCTCAAGCACCACTTCGACACTCAGAGCCTGAGTGACCCACTTCCAGGCCTGATTGAAATCACACGTCTGATAACGAACTATGGTCGCAGACTTCATGACATGCTCGCTGAGAAGATGTTCACACTTTCACAGCGTTTGCTTTGGCGCAATGGCACGGTTCGTGAGAGACTCCGGGAGTCAAAAACAGTCCTGTTCATATGTTATGGCAACATCAACCGTAGCGCGCTTGCGCAATCACTCATGACGGCCCAACTGCCCGCCGCTTCCAAACTGAAGGTGCTCTCGGCAGGCTTTCACAGGGAGGAACAGCGCCCCGCAGACCCGCGTATGGTGCGAGTGGCAGCAGCGCAGGGCGTAGACCTGACTCGTTCCCGGTCACGTCTGGTCGGCGACCGACTCTTGGCAGAAAGCGACATCATATTTGTGATGGAAAGGGATCATCGAAAGCGGCTGGTCGCGCTCAACCCAAAGGTGGCGAACAAGACTTTCTCGCTGGGCGCCTGTCTGACCGGGCCTAAACGGCTGCACGCCGAGATCGCAGACCCCTACAATAAATCCGAAACCGCCTATCGCGCATGCTTTCATGATATTCAACGTGCAGTAGCCTGCGTTGTAAGGCAATTGCCCCCCCATCATGCCGACCACTGAAACCCACAACAGGACCACCCCCGCCGGGGAAGAGAAGCTGAGCCAGCGCCCTTTTTTTTCCGTGGTCTTGCCGACACGCAATCGACCTGAGCTGTTCGAAAGAGCACTGGAATCGGTACTGAAACAGTCATTCCAGAACTTTGAGGTGCTGGTCGTTAATGATGGCTCTGATGATGGCAATCTAGAGCGCTACAAAGAACTGGAAACAACGTCAGACCCGAGAGTACGGTGGCACTACCAACCCCAGAGGCCCAATGGCCATGGACCCAGCTACTCGATCAACACCGGTGCTCAATTGGCGCGGGGGCTATACCTGTGCATCCTGGATGACGATGACAGTTGGGATGCAGTGGACCACCTGCAAAAAGCCCACGCCGCCATCAACGCTACAGGCACAGTGGATGCTTATTACAGCAACCAAACCGCCTACAGTGCGGATGGCAAACCCGTAAAGGGGGCGTTGTGGCTAAACGCTCTGGAGAAAAGACTACCGCGACCAGGTGTCACCCAACCGGTAGATGCTGAATTCCTTCTCAGCTGCCCCGGCTTTCCGCACCTTAATTGCAGTATCATTAAACGCGAGCTCTACCTTGGAATCGGCGGCATGGACGAGGGTATCCGCTACGAATGTGAAGTCGACTTGTACCTGCGCACGCTGGATGCCGCGACACTCATCCTCTACAACCCGACTATCATTGCGCGCCACAATGTGCCAGACGCCGCGCAGAAGGCGAACGTTTCCACCCAAGTAAACAGGGTGGGAAAGCTCCTTTCACAAACCACCATTTACCAGAAAAACCTGGCCACCGCCAACAGCACAGCGGTGCAGGACCGTTGCCGCGATAAATTGACCCTGGCTTACAAAAACCTGGCACAGGAGTTTGCCGGAGAGCGAAATTTCCACCGCGCCGCCACCTTTGCCAGAATGGCGCTGGCATTTCGCTACACAATCAAGTGGCGCCTCTACTGCCTGCAGCTAGAGCTGCTTGCGGCCTTGCGAGGCTGACGGGTGGGCACCACCACTCAGCATGACCTGCCCCTCCCACGGCGGGCCACCTAAACACTGGATATTGCAAAGCCATGGCTATTGAACACTCTTCGAACCTGACCGCGAGCATGCGAACGACCGCGTTGGCCTACAACCCGCAGATCCTTTCAGGCATTCCCACCGATGCGATTGCCCCCACGGACACTGACTTTATCCTATCCACCCAAAGCGCACAGCGCGCCAGCGGCCTCTGCGCTGTGATAGCCGGGCAACCGAAATTGTCCGGAGGCAGTCCCGGGCATGAATTCGACGGCAGCAATCTTCTTGATCTTTATGAACAGCACGGCAAGGACTGTGCCGCGTATCTGAGCGGAACCTGGGCTTTCCTCATCTCAGACCCGCTGCAACAAAGACTGATACTGGCAAGTGATCGCATGGGGCGCCTTCCAGTGTACTTTGGGGTGTCAGACGGCCATGTGGTTGCCAGCACAGCTCTATCTGACCTGCGCAGGCTATCCCCCCAATGCGCTGTGGACTGCCAAAGCCTCTACAACTACGTTTACTTTCACATGATACCGGCCCCCGGATCTGTATGGGACGGCGTGCAAAAGCTGCGGGCGGGCGAGCAGTTGGAGGTAACGCCCACAGGCTGGCGCACGTATCGCTACTGGACACCACATTTTTCCGAAACGGCTCGGGATAAGAGCCAGCACCACGCATCACTGCGGCAACACCTGAAAGAAGCCGTGCGCCGCAGCCAATCAAAGGCTGGTAAAACCGGAGCGTTTCTGAGCGGCGGCCTGGACAGCTCCACCGTTGCAGGCATGCTCAGTGAGTTGGAGGGAGGGACCTGCGATGCATATGCCATCGGCTTTGATGCCGAAGGCTATGATGAAATGGCCTATGCACGCATCACAGCGAAACGCTTCGGTATTCGACTGCATGAATACTATGTGACGCCCGACGACGTGGTTGCAGCGCTGCCTACCATCGCGGCGTGCTTCGATGAGCCCTTTGGTAATTCATCCGCCCTACCGGCCTATTTTTGTGCACGGATGGCAGCGGAAGATGGCATCACAACTCTGCTCGCGGGTGATGGTGGTGATGAGCTCTTCGCCGGGAACGAGCGCTACGCCAAACAAAAGGTATTTGAGCTGTACCGCTGCCTACCTGCCTGGCTGCAACGCGCCGTGATTACGCCTGCCATATCCACACTGCCTGACCTGCTGCCGGGGGTCGGAAAGGCCAAGAGCTATATCACCCAAGCCAACCAGCCGCTACCGGACCGCCTGCAATACTACAGTTTTCTTGAGCAAATCAGCCCCGACTCGGTATTCACCTCGAGTCTCATGCAGCAAGTCGATGTCAGCCAGCCTCTGAGGTTGATGCGTGAAACTTTCGATACACCTGAAAACGCTTCAAATCTGAACCGCATGCTGTTCCTCGACTGGCAGACTACCCTGGCCGACAACGATTTACGCAAGGTCTCACAAGTTTGCGCACTGGCCGGTGTTGCAGTGCGATACCCAATGCTGGACGATGATCTTGTGGAGTTCTCGACAACTTTACCCACACGTTGGAAACTGCCAGGGAATCGACTGCGTGAGTTCTACAAGCAAGCGCTCACCGATTGGCTGCCAGAAGCCACCATCAAAAAGGAAAAGCACGGCTTCGGCCTGCCTTTCGGAGTCTGGATGAAGGATCACAAGCCACTGCAAGAAATGGCATACGAGCATATACTCAAACTCAAAACCCGCGAGATCTTCAAACCTCAATTCCTTGAGGATGCGATTATCCAACACCGATCAGGACATGCCTCTTACTTCGGGGAGCTTATCTGGGTCCTTACCGTCCTGGAGATCTGGCTGCAAGCCAACGATCCCGGTTATCGTCTTGCATAGATTTCGTCAACAACCAACTTGTGCCCCATTGAACTTTCCTGAGGAACTACCACGTGACAGCACTTGAACTGACAAAGCGCCTTGTAAGGTCATGCCTGCAACTTGGTACGGACTACCCATTATCTGACGATACTGTACTCTTGGGCGGATTCCCCGAGTTCAATTCCCTCACCATTACCACACTAATCACGCAGATCGAGGACGCAACCGGCTGTGAAATCAGTGATCAGGAGATAAGTGGCGAGATATTTGAGACACTTCAGTCTCTGGCCGATTTTATTGAAGTGAAAATATCAGAGGCGTAATCAAATTGAGCCGGATTACCACCATCGCCGAGTTTATCGGGAATCAAAAACCTGCATTTTCACTGCAGTTTTGGCCGACCGAAGCCCCCAAGGCAAACATCATCTATCTTCCTCCGTTTGGCGAGGAAATGAATCGCTGCCGGTCGATCGTGGCGAACCAGGCTCGCTGGTTTGCGCGTCATGGCTCGTCATGCACGATTCTCGATTACTTTGGCACCGGGGAGAGCCAGGGAGAATTCGAAGATGCCAGCCTGGAGATATGGCGAGAAAATATAGCCAACGCGATCCAGCGAGTCAGCGAGCAAAACGATGCCCCAGTCACCCTGTGGGGATTCAGGCTGGGTGCTCTCATTGCTTTTGATTACGTATCTCACCAGCCTATAGCTCCACGCAAGCTCCTGTTCTGGCAGCCGGTTACGTCGGGCAAGCTCTTCCTGACGCAAATGTTGCGCCAGCGGACCGCATCATTGATGCAGTCGGGCAAAGAAGCAGAGACAACCGAGCAGATGCGGAGCGCACTTTCTGCGGGAAAAATTATCGAAGTGGCAGGCTACAAACTGGGAGGCGAATTGGCCACGGGGATTGATCGCCTTACCCTCGTTGCCAACAGTGTCCCTCCTGCCACCAACATCTTCTGGCTGGAGCACTGTAGTGATGGGTCGTCTGACCTGAACCTGAAATCCAGCAAGGCCATTGCGGAACTGCGAGATAAAGGCGCGACAGTAGAAGTCGGTACGTTTACTGGCGACCCTGTTTGGCAGCTGCACAAGCGCGCAGACTGCGATGACCTCCTGCAAAAGACAAGGGTGCTGAGCCTATGAGTGACCGAATTTCACCATTGAATGAATCAGCGTTCGCGTTCGACTGCGAGGGCAGCAGCCTTATAGGTTTCCTACACGGTGGTGACCCAAGTTGTGATGTGGGCGTTCTCACCATTGTACCGGGAGGGCCACAGTACAGGACCGGCGTCGGCCGACAGTTGTTGAGGCTCGCTCGTCGCCTCGTAGCTGACGGCGTTCATGTCATGCGTTTCGATCATAGAGGCCTGGGTGACAGTGAGGGAGAGTTTAGAGGCTTTCAATACATTAAAGACGATATTGAAGCGGCTATTGCGGAGTTCAAGCGCAGAGCTCCATCCGTGAAACGCATAATTCTCTGGGGGGGATGCGACGGTGCCTCAGCGGCGATTCTGCATGCGCACAAGCTACCAGATGTCGTATGCATTGTAGCGGGAAACCCGTTTGTCGGGTCGTCAACATCAACGTCCAAAGCGAGGCAGATGCACTATCTTGCGCGTATCAGGCAGAAGTCCTTCTGGATGAAGCTCTTGAAGCTGGAATACAAACTGGGTGACTACGCCGCTGGGGCTGTCAAAAGCATCCGACAGAGGCTGAAACCAAAGAACCCGAAGGCAAGACAGGACTCAGAACCCCAAGCAGGCGCAGGTAAAGACTTCTCTGCTGACCTTTTAGCCGGCTTAAAGATGTTCAATGGCAAGATACTGTTTTTGATGGGAGACAGGTTTTTACTGAGCACCGAATTTGATCGACTGGTGTCATCCTCACCGGCGTGGAGAGCGGCCTACAGTAAGCCAGGATATCAGCGACTGGACATCAAAGGAGGTGACCAGGTTTTCTCCACCCATGACGCGCAGGAAAGAATGTTCGGACTGGCAGGAAAGTGGATTCGCGAATCGTACCTGATTGAGCCTGCCAGAGCTTAGTCAACCGGCTTGAATACAATCATGACAGCTGGTCATCACGAATATGGGCTTACTATGAAGGTAATTTACTTCCAGGATCCAGAAGGCAACTTCGGAGATGAGCTGAACCGCTGGTTGTGGCCCAGACTGTTTGATGGCGCCGTTGAGGGCTTTGGTCACCACGGCATCGAAACCATGGAGGAAAATCGCAAGGAAAGCCTCCTCTTTTACGGAATTGGCACAATCCTTGACGACAGAATACCGGTCGACCCGAAGAAGATCATCTTTGGCAGTGGCTTTGGCTATGGCGACCCTCTTTCCAACCTCAAAAACTGTGACATTGTGTTCGTTCGAGGAAAGAAAACCGCAAAAGCCATTGGAGTATCCAGTGACAAGGCGCTAACCGACCCGGCGGTTCTACTACGACACTTTTTCCCCGTTGTTTCTGAGGAAGACAAGGTACATGACGTTTCCTTCATGCCACACCACAGCACGACTGCGGGGGGCTTTTGGGAAAAAGCGTGCAAAGAATCAGGCATCAACTACATCAGTCCTAAGGGGTTTGATGTCGAAGCTGTCGTTCAGCAAATCTCTTCCAGTCGGCTGGTGATCGCAGAGGCAATGCACGCTGCGATCGTGGCGGATACGTTTCGAGTACCGTGGATACCGGTAACCAGCGTTCCCGAGACGAACCCTTTCAAGTGGCAGGACTGGTGCGAATCACTCGACCTTAAATACCAGCCACACAGAATCACCCCCATCTACAGGAACTTGACTGGCAACCCAGCAAAGAACGCACTGAATAAAGTTAAAATCGTTCTCAGGCGTCGAGAACTCTTGTCTATTCGCAAAAAGCGAGGCTTAGCGATGCTGAGCGATACCAACGTTCTAGACGCCCGCCGAAGGATGATGGACCAACTGGTTGACGAACTTAGAACGCGTCTGCTCGTAAAAGAAGCGGAACACCCATGCTGACTTCAAAGATCCGCCGCCATCTCCGAAAAAGCTTTCGAATTAGGCCTAGCCACTGCTTTTGCCTGGGTGCAGCAAAAACTGGCACGACGTCATTCTCCGCAATGTTCGCCGACCACTATCGGTCGGCACATGAGCCCAATGTGGAGGACCTCACCAGAACTGTTGAAAAGGTTATTCTCGGGGAAATGCACCCGCAGGAAATCAAGGATTGGCTATACTTCAGGGACAGACAGCTAAACCTTGAAATTGAAGCCTCCCATCCTTTGGGCTATCTGGCACCGTGGCTACCTGAGGTCTTTCCGCGAGCCAAGTTTGTAATCACCATTAGGGACCCACTGCCCTGGCTCAAGTCACGTCTTAACTTTCACTACTACAAGACGCCCGAGGTATGGCAGCGTTATCGAGACTTCATTTGGGGGCGTCACCACCGCGGCTACGAACCAGAAGAGGCTGTTCTCAAAGAACTTGGACTATACTCATTGAATGCATATCTCACCCAGTACTCAGAACAATACAAACTACTGTTTGAAAATTTGCCAGAGGATAGAACTCTGATGCTGCGAACTGAACTCCTGAGTGACTCTATCGATACATTAGCGGCGTTTCTGGAACTTGACCCCACGACAATCATGCCGAAACACGAGAATGTTGTAACAGTTGATTCAAATGTGATTGACTTGCTTCCAACAGCTTTTGTGTCGAGCCGTATCAAGGAAAAGTGCGACTGGATAGTAGATCACCTTAGGAATCAAACCCCAAATTCTGATCTTGAGCTATAGGTATGAAGCTTACTTGTAGGACGATTCTTCTCGTAGCTGTCGTAATGTGCTCCGCATCAGTTGTGGCCGATCCCGCCCCTTGGGTCGGAATGTCTTTTGCTGGCATAGCGTGCAAAGGTGGTAGCGCAGGTAATTTCGGTCCATATGACTACGTCATCGACAAAGAAAAACTCCCTGTTGTCGAAAGACGACATTTTACGCCCCAAGTTGAACAGCTTGTTCGAGGCGAATCAACGCTTGATCCCATGCGCGATGTGAACTACACCTTAGTCAGGTTCCCCAACCACCACAGAGCTCTATACTCCGCGGTACGCTTTTCCTTGGGTGAAGCGCCAAACTCCAAGGGTGACTATTCCGCCGAGTGCTACCTACAAAGAGCTGTCAACTTCAGCCCTTCGGATCCGGTACCACATATGCTATTTGGCCTTTATCTACATCGACTGGGAAAATTGAATCAATCCCTTGAACATTATCGTATAGCGGAGAAGATGGCTCCAAATGACGCTAATCTGCTGTATAACTTCGGCCTTGCCCTATTCGACTCAGGAAATTTTTCCGAGTCCTATGAGTATGCCAAGCGAGCCTACGCTTCTGGAATGGACTTTCCGGCTCTCAAGCGAAAACTACAGAAAGCCGGGTATTGGAGGTAACTGTTTAAGAGGTGTTGTGCTGTCATCTTGAAATAATGGTTGGTCCCAGACTGGCGGCAATATCGCCTGATACTTAATGTCTGCAACTCGCATGCACCTATATCAAATCGATGCCCTAAACAGGCAGTCGCTCTAAGCCGGTATTAAAAGCTGCCACAAGCTGCTCCTTGTCAGAGAGGCTCTGGCGCAACTGTGATAGGCTCTTGCGGACGTCACCCTGGGGGCGCACTCCCAGCCATATTCGGCAAAAATTTTGCGTCCCTCTCACTCTGATAATAGACCGAACTCCGAGGTGACCGCCATCGCCACCGTCTTGACGTACTCTCATTGTGCCCACCTCGAGATCTATGTCGTCATAAATCACCATAATACGAGACAAGTCTTCGGATCCGAGCATACGAAGAATAGCGTTGCCAGAATGATTGATGGTTCCAGTCGGCTTTACCAATACAACGCATTCCCCCTCCAGCAGCCCTTCGGCGACTTGTCCTGCGGCTGTCCACTGCCAAGTCAGGCCCTGCTGCCGAGCCAATGCATCCAGAGCGAGATGACCGGCATTGTGCCGAGTGAATCGATATTTATCTCCGCTGTTACCAAGCCCCACCAGGATGAGACGCCCCATACCTACGGGAATGATTGGTAGCGACTCATCAGGGTTATCAACGGAAGCTAATGGGTTGTCAATGCCGGCACGGTTGAAATCGTAAAGCCTCGGGCAAAGTGTGCAAAATTCGGCCTTGCCACACCGAACCTCCCAGCAAGCGATAGGATCCTCCCGGTCAGCAATCAATCTCAAGAGATGATCCACGCGGGACGACCCCTTGAGCAGGACCAGGTCCCCCTGGCGCAGAATACCGCTCAGATACCGCGCCGCCTGACGCAACTCGCTGAAGCCTTGTAAGCGCTCCTGCTGCTCTTTGGTAGCTCGCCTGGTAGCTCGATAAGCATTAGTCCCAACGAAAATGACTTGATCGGCAATCGCCAGTGCCTTCTCCGCTACCCTCGGGTAGAGCTTGGAGGGTGACCGAGAGTAATCCGAAAGCGTGCCGATCACCATTATTTTGCGCGGAGCTACCGCATCCCGCATGAAAGACATCGGGGCATCCAGTGACCAAACTGGTGCCTTCCAGTCATCTCTGATAAAGGTAACGCCATCTCGGCACGTCACGAGCTGCATGCGGCCCTCACTAGGCTCTAGAGTTTGGAGATTGGCAATAGCCAGAGGTAACGCCATACCCGCAGCCAGCGCTACAGCGAGAGCACAGAGCGCGGACAGAGCGAGGTGCTCGCCATACAACCGGGTGGGAACGATAAACTGCTCCCCGCCGTATGCGACCCGCAAGGTCAGTGGCTGAGGCCACGCTGATTGGCACTCCAACAATTGCAGAGTAGCACCCTGATCTCGCCCCACCCAGATTACTTTGCCGCCCCACTCCTCTCCCCGCCGCCGCAGAAGAGGATCATCGATATTGAGAATTGCCGTGCCGTCCTTTGGCAACGCATTGACAAGTCGGAACTTCTCGTTGGCAATCTGCTCGAGCCCAAAATCAGACCGGGCATGCTCTCGCTGAAACAGCGTGACAACGGCAATACGTGGTTTAAACAACCTGAGGGGCCAGTCCATTGCGTGAGGCTTGCCACCCGATATTTCCACTACTGCGTAACGATCTTTGCGGCGAGTCGATGCCACGGTTCCGGCCACCATTACCGCATCGTTGGACGATTGCTGCGTCTTGGTGACCGCCCCCAGACAGGAAAGTATACCGGCGCTAAGATCCTTGGTAGTGGTCTTGCCGGCGCTTCCGGTGATGGCGACAAATTCCACCGTGCCCGGCAGAGGCCTTTTCACCAGCGCGAGGCCCAAGGATGTAGCGATCTCCGCCCGCCAGCGAAGACTGGCAACGAAAGCCAGAATTCGATTAGTCAAAGCGGTCATGGTCATATGTCAGATTTCCTGTGCTATCGCAAAGGTTTTTGACTTCCGCGAAATGCTGCAGAATCGGCTGTTTACCCGAGCAATTCATCGATCTGCGATTGAACCATGGCGTCCAGTGCGGGCTGGAGATGATCCAATCCTTAAGACAGCTTCAAGAGGCTGAGGACTAAAAGGCGTCTATTATTGCACGAAAGTACTTCAGTGAGGTCAAATTCAAGCTCGCAATGGGAGGCGACCTGCGCAAAAATGGTTGCATGGGTAAACAACAATATCGGATGGCTTTAGGAATTTGAAACACATCATACTCGCTCTCGCAAGATTTATTGGGCTTTTTTCCCTCAGCAGGCTGGTCACCGCCAATCGGGTAAGGATACTCGCTTACCACGGAATATGGATGGGTACAGGCCACTTCGGAAATTTTCTGTTTATGAGCAAATGCAAATTCCAGCGGAGGATGGAGCTTCTCAAGGAGTTGGGCTACCCCGTAATCACACTCACTGAGGCTTTGGAAAAACACCAAAGCGGCGAACTACCCAAGGGCGCAACCGTTATCACTATCGATGACGGCTGGCAGAGCACGTATGAGCACATGCTCCCAGTACTACAAGCACTCAACTACCCTGCGACAGTTTATCTAACGACTTATTATTGCTTCAACCAATTACCTGTTATTGACGTTGCACTGCAATACTCCATTCATCAGATCGACCCAAAACGATACCCTTTAATCCATGTTCCAGAATATGGACTTGGACCGCTGCCCACTCGTACCCATACCGAGAAAAAGCAAGTGCTGGCGATCGCTTCTAAAATCTTAGCAAGCCTCGACAGCGATTCTGCGAAGCAGTTGTTTTTGCGATCCTTATGCCAACAAACGGGGTTGGACTATGAAGGTCTGGCGGCAGACCGCCTGTTTCATCTTATGACCCCGATGGAAGTAAAGGAGACGGCAGAGTCAGGCATCGCTGTGGAGTTGCACACTCACCATCACAGAATCACACACAACGACGAAGATTGCCTGGAACATGAGCTTGCAATCAATAGTGAGCGTATTCAGGCAATCACAGGGCGCGTCCCCACCCACTTTTGCTATCCCAGCGGACGATTTTCACCCGAAATCTGGCCAACCCTTAGAAGAACAGGCATCGCTTCGGCAACAACCACGGATATCGGGCTTGTGAACAGTCAGTCTGAAAGGTATGCGCTGCCACGGATTCTGGATGGGCAGAACGTTTCGGAGCTCGAATTCGAGGCTGAGATGAGTGGTTTCATGGAACTGATTCGCCACGCGCGAAATCTTTTTAGATCTCCCGCGTGACCAATACAGGGAAGGCCTCCGTTGAGGCACTACAGCTTAAGAACCACCATGAGAATACTAAATTGGCAACTAACTCAAAGCAGACATCGACCGCGACGCTCGCTGACATAGTACGCCAGACACTACGGCGATCGAGGGAAGGCCACTTGCCTGCCTACCGACAGGTCGCGGAAATGATCGTGTTGCGTCTCGTCTATGGCTTGGGTCCAAGACACTACCACATCGCGCGATACTGGCGCAGGGGGCTACCCTGGGCATTCAAAACAGGCTTTTGGACTTACAAGAAATTTCGCCGTTTTGTAAGCAAGCTGAACCCGCCCGCGTACCAAAAGATCTCGCAAAATAAGATTAGCGAAAAAGGCGTTTTAGAGCTTCTGAAAATACCGACTCCCAGGTTCCTTGGTCATCTTCATGCGCAACTCGGCGTAGCAAAAACCGGGGCGCGCTTGATCAACGATAAAGATTTGACTGAGTTATTGTTCACCTATCCACAGGTAGACCGGCTGTGCTTCAAGTTAGTGGAAGGCTATGGGGGCGAGGGCTTTCGCGCGGTGAGAGTGGTAAGGGAAGAGACATTGACCTTCCGGCTACTTGACACGGATGAGCCGGTAGATATTCCCAGGTTTATCGACGAATTTCTGCAGCTCGGATCAGGGACTGACTACATCATTGAAGAATATCTTCAGCAACACCCAGAACTTGCACACTTTAACGCTTCTAGCGTCAATACCCTGAGAATCTGGGCAGCCAGTACAGGTGGCAAAGGAACTTTCCTCGGGGCCTTCCTTCGGATTGGCAGACACGGAAGCCTGGTCGACAATACGAGCCAAGGTGCTCTCGCGTTTCCTGTCGATATAGATTCCGGTGAGATAGGTCCAGGGGTGATCAAAAACATTTGGAACGAAACTTTCGAGTTCCACAAGGATTCAGGAGTGCCAATCACCGGGGAAAAAATACCATTTTGGGGCGAGGCCGTGGGTCTGGCGATACGCGCGGTCGCAGCCTTTCCTCGCCTGCAATTTGCTGGCGTAGATATTGCGATCACAGCTGATGGGCCCGTAGTTATTGAGCTCAATGTAGAACCGGACCCCGCATCCGCCATAGTCTTCGATCGACCTCATCGAGATATTTTCAGCCAGTTCGACGTATCTTGAGATAGTATCAAATAGTTCATGTTGTGCATTTTCTTACGCAACCGTAGAGCCAGTGGCTAGCAATCGGCTATTCTACTAACTAGTCACGGGTGAGAGTTGCGCGTAGATGACTGTACGCCCCCCGCTAAGGCCAGACCGTAACCGAAATAGTGGAAAGCGGCCTTTAGCCACGTAAAACGGAGCGGTACTCAATGAATAGAATAGTTATTGATAACTACCACCATGTGGTAATTGACGGCCTGCGTATCATGACCGCAACCGTTGATGGTGAGAGCGTTCAATTCGAATTCCCCGAAAACATCTACATCCGCTCCATAGGAGATGCCTACATCGCAATAACATTGCTAGAAGCGATGGCAATGAACAGGGACATTCAGGTAGAAGAGTCCATCCCCGTAAGCAACGGCTTGTTGAACCGAATTTCGACTCTGCAGGATATTTACTGTTGTTGGAACAAGGGCCTGAAAAGGGTCAAAGTCATTGCCTCAAGTGCGATAGCTGCTCCAAATAACAAAGGCTCTGCTACATTCTTCTCCGCCGGAGTTGACGGTAGCTATACACTTCTCAAGCATTTCGATGAGATTAGCCATTTGATAATTCTCAACAGCTTTGAAGGCTGGCGAAGTCCACAAGAGTGGCCTGCGTTTCTGGACAAACAACGAGCATTTTGTTCAGCACAGGGAAAACAAATTCTGGAGGTATCCGGAAACTTTCGAGACTACGCTGAGAAGAGAAAAATATCACACCACTTCCAGCATGGTCTCGAACTGGGTGGCATTGCAAGTGCATTGGGCTTTGATTCTACATACATTCCTTCCTCATTCACCGCAGATCAATTGTTTCCTTGGGGCAGTCACCCCCTTACTGATCTTTTGTGGGGAGGCTCGGAGACCGAGGTTATCCACCACGGCTTTGAGTTCAGCAGAACTGAAAAGACGGCGGCATTGGCCGAAAATCAAGCCTTACTCGACAACTTGCAGGTGTGTTGGGCGAGGCTTGATGGGAATTGCGGGAATTGTCCCAAATGTCTGCGCACTATGCTCACCTTGAAGTTGCTAGGTATTCGTTCAAACAACCTTCCAGAGTTGGAAGCCTTTTCAAGAGCTGCTGAGATGCCAATTGGAAGCATCGCCGCCGTCCCGTTTGCCACCGACATCATGGAACTGGCAACCGCAATGGGAGAACATGCCCTAGCTAAGATGTTTTACAAAAAAATACGACGTTTCCATATTAAGCAACATAGCTCGGAGCTCTTCAATTTAGTGACCGGCAACCGATTGAAATCACTTTATCATCGCGTACAAAATACAAAATGGACCGACGCTCGGGTGACAATGACAACAACAAACGTCAACCAGAATAGCAAATAGAACCGTTTTGGTTATCTGAGGGCACACTGACTATGCCTAAAAAATATATAAACAAGATACGCGAAGTGTTCGAGATGGCAAAAGAGGTGCGAAAGCAGACTGGTCGCAACTACGTCAGTCAGACCCGCGACATATTCAAGCTTTGCCGAGCCAATGCAACATGCAGAATATGGGACTACTACAAACTTGGAATTTATCAACACAAGAATCTAAATGCCCGACTTGCTCGATCATACTTGGGCTATACATCGCTGGCGGCCACTAGCGAGGCACTTAATCCCAGGCATGCCGTGACAGCGGCTTGGGACAAGTTGGTGTTCGACATGATTGCTCAGCTTCACGATTTGCCAACGGCGAGGAATGTAGCAGTTTTCAAGCCTGGAAGCTCTTTACCCAAATATATTCCTCATCCACTACATACGCGAGAAAGCCTAGTTAGCTTCCTGTCCACTCCTTCCTCATACCCCTTGTTCATTAAGCCAGTTCATGCTCAACAGAATATTGGGGGCTATTATCTCAACAACTACAATCAGACGAGCGGCAAGGTGTCCGTCGGAACAAGCTCTGAAATGACGTTAGAGCAACTGATCGACACTACCATTGATTTGCAGAGCCCCATGTACGACAGAGGCGCCGGGTACCTATTCCAGACACCAATTACACAGCACGCCCTTCTGACATCAATGTCAGGGACTAGCGCTCCATCGGGACTGCGTTTCATAGTGCTACAAGACCAACGCTCTTCGGCCCCCACCATCCATCGCTGTATCATGAAGCTCGTTCGTCCAGGAAACTACAGCGACAATTTCCATGGTGGTAGCCGGGGCAACATGGTTGCCCGTATCGACCCAGCAACAGGTGCATTGTCTCACGCTGTTACTGGGTATTGGCCATTTGCCGAGATCCTCCAGCATCACCCCACAACTGGATATCACCTGCCTGACCTGAAAATACCCATGTGGTCGAAGATAGTAGATACAGTATTAAAGGCTTCCCGTGTCTTTGCGACCATGAAGATTCTCCACTGGGATGTGATGGTTGGGCCAGAGGGCCCTGTGTTGCTTGAGCTGAATGACCTGGGTGGCACGAGCTTCGTACAACTCCATGGCACAGGATTCATGGACGATGTCATGACTGACTTCATGCGCCGCAACGGAAAACTTAAGAATCACAAAGACATACGACGCCTAATCGGATAATAATTGCTCGCCAATGCTTCAGTCTAGTACCAGCTCTTTCCGCCCGCAAGTCGTCTGGTGCTTCAAAACGGAGTGACCAGAAACAAAATGCCGGATCTCTGCCGTAGTACTTACCTGCGGAAAAAGTCGAAGGCCGCACGCCAATATACGGCGCGGTCACGCGGAAACCACAGATCGGCGTGACATCGAGGGTTCAGTGACCATAGCACGAACTCAAATATAGTTCTGAGCCGATCACTCCAACGTGACTCATCACTCCTGAGCAGGGACAGCACATGGCCGATATCAGCCGGGAACAGATATCGACAACGAATACCTTGTGGAGGCGGCCCTAGCGCTGAACCAATAGAGCCAAAAAATGCATCTGCCTGTAAGCGAGGGAAATCTTTTCCCGCATAAAGATCGAGATGCAAATAGCCCCAGTAACGTGCATTTATCTCAATAAACCAGAAGCGATCAGAGTCCGGGTCCCACTTATACTCCATCATCGCCACACCCTCCCAGCCTAGCAACTCCATCTTCCGCTTGGCATCTTCGAGAAGAGACTGGTGCCAGAACGTCTCACGTAATGACATCATCCCTCCATGGAAAGGATTCATATGAATACCTAAAGTCATGCTTTCGGCGCGAAACTCCCCACGGTGCCGCCACAAACTGACACCCACCTTCCGCCCCGGAGCATGCCCTTGGCAAATAACGGCCTGATAGTTTGGCAAAAGTTCGGCCACGGCATCCAGGGTTTCAGCGATAGAAAGACATCGGCGTACCACTGCCTTGCCGACCTTGCCCAGCCCCTTGCCCGCATCACCTTTGACATAGAAAGGCGATGCCTCCGACTGCAAGGACGACTCAAGTGCCTCTAGCTCATGCGCACCTGTGAGGACAGCAGAAAAGGGTAGATTGTATGCACCATCGGGATGGGCACGCAGGATCGCATCGCTATCGACCTTACTCATGCAACCCTCCCAGACATACTTAGGAACCGCATCAGGTAACAGCGGCACAAAGCGCTCATAGCAATCACGAACGGCATGAAGGAAGCCTTCGCTTGGCACGATCATGTCAATCCGTCGTTCGCTGATATAGTCTTCCAACCAGCTTGCAA
Organism: uncultured Haliea sp.; assembly: GCF_963973825.1. Taxonomy (NCBI): domain Bacteria; kingdom Pseudomonadati; phylum Pseudomonadota; class Gammaproteobacteria; order Cellvibrionales; family Halieaceae; genus Haliea; species uncultured Haliea sp. The sequence continues at coordinate 111,893 of NZ_CAXBAE010000008.1, read as the reverse complement.
AGTCTCCACTGGAATACGGTGGATGCACAGCGACATCCTGGGCATAGTGTGAATGCAAGCCAAGGGCGCGGCCTGATGTTGCACAGGCAGTGACAGAATAGCCTGCCCGCCCGAGAGAGCGAATTACACCCAGCATCCCAACGGCGTGGGCGTCCATCACGAGAATACGTTTGCTCATTACCTAAGCTTCCTTACGCTCATCGCCAGTTACAGCGCATATCGAGGCGCCTGCTTGCGATACCTTCCACGCGATGCATCGCGATGAAAGTGAGTGAGCTGCCTACCCTTCTCTTCCAAAAGCTGGCGCGAGAAAAGCACTGACGAAACCATCGCCGCGTTCCTAGCACGCTACTCCAAAGCCCCCGCCCCAGAGTCCAACCACTCCGCGAGGGTGCGCAGCTCGATAGCCGTTATGCTCACCGGATGATTCAGACCAAAATCGATGTCATCAGGATATGTCGTATCAGTGCGCCCGTCAGTGCGTTGATTCGCAGCCTTCCAGTAGAGCAGGCTCTCACGGGCAAACATCGAGTTGACGTACTTACTGGTATAGGGTCGCTGGATACCCCAGCGACGACGCTCGTTATCTGACTCGCGCATAAGCACCCGCTTATCTTCCGGCACTGATGCCTGAAACTGGTCCCACACCAGAGCGTCGTAATCCATGAGCGGCAAGTCCGCGACATGGCAAGTTTGACAGCGGCGCTCGAAGATCGGCTTTATATCGCGTGCGTAGGTAGGCACGGGTCTGGAGTCTAGCAACACCTCAGCTTGGGCGGTGAAGGCGAGCGATTCCTCGTAGGATCTTCCGGATTTGGAGTGCAAGTGACAACCGGTGCACACGCGCTTTTCTCCGGGGCGCAGGGATTGCGGTACCTGATCCCGCTTGATTACCCGCCCCATTCTGTCCAACCCGGCCATAACGTAAGGCGTATCACAGGGCAATTCCACCTTGAAGGATTTATCACGCAACAAGGGGACGTCACCCAGAAGGCGCAATTGGTTACCAATAGAGTTCTTGAAAGCCCGCCGCTCCTTCTTGTTTGGCAGCACCTCCCAGAAGCGGATAGCCGCCAATTCCGAGTGCGGCAAGCCGTGGACCTCGCCACCATTATTGGCCATGGATTTATAATTCTTGTTGAATGCATAGGGCCTGGATGCGGAGGTCTCCGCGGTCCCCGCGTCACTGCTAGCCAACTGGCAACTACCGTCATTGGTATAGCGCAAATCCGGCGCATCTGGTGCCGATCGAGCTACGACCACTCTTGCACCAAACTCGTGCCACTCCTCACGGTCCACCACACGCACCATATCGGACATCTGGCGGGAAGGAATCCGAGTGGTGTGATACACACCCACATCACAACCACGTTGGTGGGGCTGTTCAGCCACTCGCTCTTGGAAGCTTTTCACTGTGCCGGAAACGTTCGTACAGAACCCCCGCCCTACTGTCAACAACAGTTGATTGCCAGGCATGCCTTCTGGATAGCCAATCTTTCCCTGGTAGAGGCCATCCTGCTTCACGGAGGGCTCATCATTGGACTTTGACCAGTTCGCGACATTGTAGAGATTACGCGGCAAGAACTCAGGAAGCGCACCCTCGACCCCGACCGGCTCGGGGGTCCAGCAGAAGACATCGCCAAGCCCGAGATTGTTGCCGCGATAGTAATTACTCACACATATATCACTGTTGTAACGCTGCCCAAGAAAATGGAGTGCCTTCATAGTCTTGGTACGCCCGGAGGCCGACTTAAACGTATTCCTATGGGCTCCCAGCAGTGCGTGCATATCACCACCCCGAACATCCATATCCATCACCAGCCACATATTGTCTAGAGTGCCCGGCCAGTTGATGCTGCCGTTTGTACTGCCGTAAGCCAGATTGTGGCTTAGCCAATGAGAACTATAGGCTATCCGTCCATTTCGTAGGACATACGGATGCATCGCCGTAGTGACTTCGTGCGGGCTTATATTGACCGCATTGCCCCCTTGCTCGTCAGCGATGTAAAGCTGAGTCTCCACTCTGCGATTCGGGGTAATACCGTCTAGCCACGGCTCGCGGAAGCGCGCTCGGGAAGAAGCAAAAAGAATGCGACCGTCCGGAAGCCAGGCAGGGCTAACATCAAAAACTCCCGCCTCGTGCTTGAGCGGCGTCACTTTGCCAGTTGCAATGTCAACGACATGCAGGCGGGCTTCAGTGGCCTGGTCGAGCCATCTGTTAGGTAGCGTCGTACCATCCCAACTTGCATTCTTGAGGCGCTTCCCCCAATAGACGGAGAACAAGATTCGCCGACCATCGAAAGACACCATAGGGTCCAAGGGTACACAAGGATCATTGCGCAGAACGCAGTCATACAGGATGCGCTCGCCACCATCCGCGTCCCGATAAATCAGCTGGCCCGGCGCATTGAAGCCCTCGAACACATGGCGTGAGTCTGGTAGGCGATCCCACACATCCGGGCTGTGCAAGGTATAAGGCTCGTCGTTTTTCAGCTCTACCTGATGACGGCCGATAGTGCGAGGCACTCGCACGTAGACGATCGCCTCCTCCAGGTTGCCTTCGTAGACAGGTTCGTCCTCGATAGGCGCTCTGGGGCCTGATGCCTCAGGTGCCTGTGTGGCAAGCTCGCCTACCGTGCCGGGCGGTGGCCGGGATGCACCCACGCTGGACGGCGAGGGTACTTGCGCAGGGCCGGGATCCACGGACACCTCGCCTCCCATCCGGATCCGGACGAACTCCTCCCAAAGCGCAGCACCAGGGCCTGTGTACCGCTCAATATGGATGTCCTGCCCATGGGATGGCACTACCACAGCCGCGTAAAGCACTGAAGCAGCGATACTGCCCGTGATAAATCCTGAAAAGGTACTGCCAAAACGCATACGATACTCTGTTTTCCCGCCGAGCAAAGCGACGTATAGAGGACTCCACAGTATGCGGAGATTACGTTACAGGATAGCCTATCTGGGGCACCACTACGAACCTTGTTCCCCGGCGGTAAACAGCTGAGCGTAGGCTCAGCTCTCAGTACCCCGGCGCATGTTCAGGGCCATACGCAGCAGATATCTGGCGGCGGATTTATCCCAGGGAGTAAAGCGCGGTAGTTGCAACACATCTGTGTCGGGGGTGGAGACCCCCCAGTTCGTAGCCACAGCCAATTCAAACCCCGCCTCTCTGACTAACAACACATGCTCATCGGTATAGTCAGTTCCTCGGCGTCCGTTGGGATATGCAAAGGTGCGCAGAGGGGCGTCTAACAGGCCTTCCAGCTGAGCCTTGCCGCTCTGAATTTGTTCCCGTGCCTGCTCCACCGTAAGTTGCGCCAGTATGGGATGTGACACAGTGTGGCCCCCGATTTCCACGCCGCTGTTGTGCAGTACCCGCAATTGCGCTGAGGTCAACATCAAGTCATCTGGCAAGGGCCCCACACGGGCAGCAACACAAGAGGCAATTTCATCGCGACGCACCAAGTCGAGATACTTCCCCTCTCGAATAATCGCATGGGCAGTTCTACGGCGCTGATCCTGGTTGCTGGTGTCGTACCGGGGTAATCCGATCTCCGCCAGGTCCAGCTCTGGCTGGTCGTAAACCCGCAAGGCTTCGACAATCGTGTCGTTCCACATGCGGCCACCATCGAGGTAACCACTGGCCACGAAAACCGTGGCAGGCAAGCCATGGCGCTGCAGAACTGGCAGGGCTACTGTGGCATTGTCAGCATAGCCATCATCGAAAGTGATACAAGCGGCACGCGGTGGCAGGCGTCCTTTGCGCAACAGACGCACAGCTTCATGAAGAGGCAATACATTGAAGTGCCGACTCAGCAGTTGCATCTGCCAGTCAAACTCCTCCGCCGTGGGCTCAGCTGGGCGCATCCAGTCCCGCCGGGGCAGCACTCGATGATAAATCAGTATCGACAGACGTTGCCGCCGTGCGAGCCCAGCCAGCGTAAGTCCGGCGCGGAAAGCCAGCTGCTGCAAGTCAGCCATGGGGACTACCCCCGGGCAACAGGAAACTCAGCAGGCCGGTTCGAGTGTGCACGAGGCGCACCAATTGCATTTCCGGCCCTTCCGGGCGAGACTCCAATACCCACAAAAACCCAAGCACCAGAAAGAAGCAAATCCCGCCCACGGCCACCGCAGCAAACAGCTGGGCCAATTGCCAAGGCATCGGCTCCCCCACCCAGTGTGCGGGAAACAACCCATTTACCAGCAGAAACATGGCCAATGCCGCCAGCCCTGGCTTGTAGAGAATGTACACTACTCGCCTCAGCCCCAGCCCCATATTGCGACGCAACACCAGATAGGCCACCACCAGCACCAGAGACAGCGTGGCAAAGGTCGCGTAGGCGACACCGAGTACGCCATAGACTGGTAAAAACAGGTTCAGAAAGATCACCATCAGGGTCAGGCGCACCACGATAATCGACGTGGCCCAGCGAATGCGGCCCAGCGCTATCAGAACGTTATTGGTACTGGACATCATGATCATCAACAAGGTTGCAAGTGCCAGCCATTTCACTAGAGGCACGATGTGGATCCACTTGGCACCGAGCAGGGTCGGCACCAGCAGATGCGCTACCGAAAAAATGCCTACGGCCATGACAAAGCCAAGAATCATCAAGGGGCCCATCACGTCACAGAAAACATTCAACAGTCGGGCGGGATCCTTGTTGACCCTCGCGTACCCGGGAAACGCGGCTCGATTGATGGGTTCTGCCATTTCCCGCAGCAGCTGTCCGGTTTCCTTCGCCATCGACAATGAGCCAACTGCAGCGACGCCCGCCACGCGCGACACCATGAAATTCTCGATATGCCGATTGAAGAAGTTGAGAACATTATTCACCTGCAGCCAAGCAGAAAACGAAAACAGCTCGTGCCAGTAGTCAAGGCGGAACCGGGGTCTGAAGGGCTGCATGATATAACTGAGCAACACCAGCATCACTGACGTAGACAACAAGCCATACAGCATCGCCCAGTAACTTCTTAGCAGAAAGGCCAAAGGGACCGCAACGAAAAACCCGGTCAGCTTGATCGAGAGCTGGAAACGAAACTCCCGATCAAAGGTCATGTGCTTCTGGAAATTGATAATGCCCACGTTCTTGACCCCATCAATCAGAAACAGGAGACACATGAAGCGCAGTACCGAGACCAGTTCAGGCTCTTTGAGCAGGTCGGCGGCTAACGGGGCAAACAGATACAGCAGGCAAGAACTCACCAGCGAGAACAGAAAATGCAAAGTCCAGGCGGTATGGTAGTGAAGGTCGGTGGCGTCCTGGTTTTGAATCAGTGCTGTACCAAAGCCGAATGCCCTGATCAGCTCGACAAATGCGTAAACCGACATCGCCAAAGCATATACGCCAAAATCCGACGGCGTCAGCAGACGCGCAAGAATGAGCGTACTAACCACACTAATGGAACGGCTGACCAGGCGAATGGACAGGGTCCATAAGGCGCCTTTGGCAATGGACTTGCCCACCCCACGGCGTGTATGCGTTGACTCATCCAAGGCTGCGTTGCTCCCGAGTCGGAACCCGATCCAAACCAAGTAGTGACTGCCGCTGTAATGTCATCACCGCAACTATGCCCAGAACGGCATACAACAGGTCAAAGTAAGCGAGGCTTACATTAGCGCCTGTAATTCCGTAACCAATAAGCGACAAGGTCAAGGCGTTGGCAAGCTGCCGATACCAAAGCACCTCGTGTTTTTTACCCAGGCTCGCGTTCTTCATATTACTGAATAGCGCCAATGCGAGGAACATCAGGAAAATGAAAAGCCCGGGGAAGCCGTGATCCCCTAACACCTGAAAATAAATATTGTGGGCCGCCTTCGAGCCGCTGGCTTCCGGAATGGGAGGCGTATAAACCGGCGAAAAGTTCGGTGTGTCAGGGGCGTAAAAATTCCATATCGGGGGATCCAACACAGCACGAAACCCACCACCGGTCAGCGGGTGATCAAGCGCAATCAGCGTCGATATTTTCCATGCCCAAAGCCTGCCAATAAAGGAGCTATCTTCCTCGGCGGCTGTCGCAATAGTCGCCTGGCGCTCACGCCAATCTTCGGGTGCACTTTGGTACAGCACTGGCAACATCGCAAACGCTAGAACCACGAATACTCCCTTGTGTCGCGACTTTAGCCAGAAAGCGAACGCCAGAATAGCCAAACCGATAAAGCCCCCGCGGGAACCGGTTCCAACAATGCTGACTATGTTCAGAGCCACCATCCCCCAAAGGCCTAGCCTAACCATTTTATGCTCGGTTACCTGCGCAAGATAAACGATGAGGGGTATGCACATATTGATAGCTACCGCCAAGTCATTGCGATCCGCGATAATCCCTGCTCTGCCAACAATTCTATGGCCACCACCGGAAAGGACGAATTTTACTGCCTCCATAGCCGCATAAGCGGAGATTCCGAGCACAATAGTCCACACCAACACCTCAAGATGTAGTTTCTTACGAACTATCAGGGTTATGAAGAAAAACAACAGGAGAACTTTGACAAACTGGTTCCAGTAGGCCCACACATTTTCCGAAACAGAGTTCAGATTGAACACTGTACTAACTAGAGTCCAACATCCGAACGCCAATACCCAAAAACCAATGGCATTGACTCTGAACTCCTTTCGCTTATCCACAAAGAGATAAGACAGCATAGTTACCAGCACGATGGTAAGGTTCAACCTGAAACTCTGGGAGAACCCGAACGCCCAATTCACCGGCGCAATTAAAGCGATCCACGTCCAGGCCGCCACCCCGATGTAAGGCCGACGGAAGGAAAAATAAATAGCTACAAACAGGAAGCCTACCAACAGTAGGTCACGCATCAGTCATCATCCTGTCGATCCGCCCACCAGAACAAGTAACAAACGCATGTAATAACCATGAGCAAAAAAAGGCTGTCGATCATGCCGGGGGCACTCTGCTCACAACATAGCGGAATTTGCCCGAAGTCTCGCGCGGAATCTCTTCAGCCTCGCGAACCTCAATTTTCACACTCTCACCCAAACGTGCCCTGAGTCCAGACTCGATCTCGATAACCATAGCGCCCGTCAAGCTGTTGCGAGGCACCACCTCCACCCGCGTCAACTCCAACGACTCTTGCACAATACGAAAATTCGCCACGCCCGGCATGTCACGCAGTACATAGATCAGAGCGAGGCCATGCAGAATGGTGCCGTCTGCTGCGGTAACAAAGTCCGTAGTGCGACCCTCAACGCTAGACAGCACCGGCAAGCTCCGACCACAGTCACAAAGCTGGTCGCTAAGCGTCCCGACATCTCCGGTACGGTAGCGCACAAACGGGAATTCGCTGGTGAACAGGTGCGTTACGACGATCTCCCCACTCTCCCCCGCCGGCAACACGTTACCCGCAGGGTCAACGATCTCCAGCACCATGTCCTCGGCCGTGATATGCAAGCTGCCTGCCGGGCAGGCGTGGGCGATAAAGCCTGCGTCACGACCACCGTAACCGTTGGCAACGGGGCAGCCAAAGGTTTGTTCGATTACCGCCCTTTGATGATCGTACAGGCGCTCTGAGGTAACAAATGCCACGCGAACACCCAGATCGTCCAGGGGAATCTCCTGCTCCTTTGCAAACTGCGCGATCAGCGCAAGCGACGATGGATACCCAAAAAGCATTCTTGGTCGTGACGCCCGAATCCGTTCTACAAACTTCTGCAGATTGGCCTGGGACATCTCAAACGCCGAGAGAAGCTCAGTCCTGAACAGCTTGTCTCGCACCCATCTAACCCGGTCCTGAGCGCCCAACTCGATGGGGGAACCCCACACCACAATCTCACGATCGCCGATGTCTACATCCCACCAGCGGGTCGCGCGTCGCTTTGCTGCCACATCGTGGCTTACACGCTCATTACCCAAATAGAAGATGAGCGGCTCACCACTTGAGCCCCCGGTATTGAAACGCTTGAGCCTCTGTGCGCCCTCTGCCTTCAGGGCATCGGTGTTGGCACGTATCGTCGCCTTGTCAAGCAACGGGAGCCGCTGCAGTTCCTTGAGCGAGTTCACCTGCCCAGGATCGAAGTCCAGCGCTTTGAACAACTCCCGGTAGTAAGGCACTGATTGCCCAATCCTGGCCAAAAAGCGACGCAGGTTATCGAGTTGCAACTCCGCCAGGCCCTGCGGTGAAAGCCACTGCGATTTCTCCATCGCCTTGTGAACGGCAAGGGTGTCATGCCCTTTGAGCTTTTCATGCAGCGGGAACAGCAGCTCCGAGACAGCTTTCTGGTAGAGGCTCATACTACCGCCTCCGGCTCACGACCAGCGACCTCGTAGTAGGCCGCGAGCCACCGTTCTCTCACCGCCGGCCAGGCATACTGTGCCACCTGCACCAGGCCTTGAGCGCTCAGGTGATTCCGCATCGCCACATCGTTCTGCAACCGAAGAATCGCTGACGCCATCGCCGCAGGGTCGTCTGCGGGCACCAGCAGCGCTGTGTGCTCGTCTTGCACGATATAGGGCACCCCGCCAACCTCAGTGGAGATGACGGGCACACCGCAGGCCAGGGCTTCAATCACCGAGTTCGGCATGTTGTCGACCGTGGTAGGGTTCAACATGGCATCCGCTTCGGCGTAGAGCCGGGCGATACCGGGTCGATCAAGCCTTCCGGTGAACTCCACCGCCCCGTCGACGCCCAAAGTAGAGGCAAGACCACGCAGCTCGCTCTCCTGTGGCCCACTGCCGGCAATGCGCATACGGGTTGCCGGGGCAGTCTGCAAAACCTCCGCAAGCGCCCTGAGCGCAGTTTCAATACCGTAGATGGGTTCCAGGTTGCGCGTGATCACCAGTGTGAAGGGTCGTGCTGAAACCGACGTATCGTGCGCAGGTTTGAAAACACTCTGGTCGACTATGTTGGGGATAATGCGCGTGGGCTGCCCGTAGCTATTGAACACCGCGCTCAGATACCCTGAGGGCACCACAATCAAGGCAGCCCTGTTCAGGGACGGCTTCACCCGGTTCCAGGATCGCGCGAAATAGACCTGCGCCTCGCCTCCCCGGTAATTCACAATCACCGGACAACGCCGCAGTGGCGCCAGCCATAACACTGGTGCCGAGAATAGCTGCCAGGACCAACCGGAATTCGCCATCAGGTGGATAAGGTCAACCTTCCCCGCCAGGCGCCACACCGCCCACAGGTACGGAATAAACCGACTGAGGGCGCGCAATCCAGGCACGCGACCAACCCACGCAGGGCGGTAGGGCGCGTTCGTCGCCACCTGCGAGACCTGCAGTCCCTCGGCCCGCAGCAACCGCGCCAGTTGTTCTGTCTGCATGGCCATGCCGCCATTGGGCGGCGGCACAGGCCCGACGAGGCCCAGGTGCAACTGGCTCACTTCATACCACCATAGACAGCCGCATAGCGCGCAACGCTCGCCGTCCACGTCCGCTCCTGCTCGACAAAGGCACGACCGCGTTCGCGCATAGCCGGCCAGTCACCTCTGCGTGCCAGAAGCCCGGTGACGGCAGCCGCCAACGCCCCGGCATCTCCCGCGGTAAACAGCATCCCGGTGTCGCCAGAGCGCACCAGTTCCCTGTGCCCACCCACATCCGATGCCACAACCAGTCGACCCTGGGCCATGGCTTCCAGCGGCTTGAGCGGCGTTACCAATTCGGTCAGGCGCATCGGCAGGCGGGGGTAGGTAAAGATATCCACAAGGTTGTAATAGTCCTGTACCTGCGCATGCGGGACACGCCCGGTAAGGATGACGATATCCTCAAGATTCAGGCTGGCAATCTTGCCACGAATCTGTTCCTCCTGTGGTCCACCACCCACCAGCAGCAGGCGAAGTTCGGGGTGTTGCTCCAACAGCGCTGGCAGTGCATCCAGCAACAGGGGAATACCCTCGTAGGCGTAGAAGGATCCGATGAACCCCAGTACCGTCTTGCCCTCAAGCCCGAGCTCCCGCTGTAATTCGGGGTTCGCCGCTGCGCCATAGGTGAAGCCTTCGGTATCGACCGCGTTCGGTATGACCGTAATCTTGGCGGCATCTATGCCCCGCCCGGCGATTTCAGCTCGCAAACCCTCACAGATGGTGGTGACGGCATCGGCGCGCCGAAAAACGCGCGTCTCAAGCGCTCGTGTGACGCGATAGCGCGGCCCCCACTCCCGACTCGTGCCGTGATCCACCGCGGCATCTTCCCAAAAGGCACGACACTCATAGACGACCGGCAATCCAAGCTCACGACCAGCGCGCAGGGCCGCCAGGCCATTCAAGGCTGGCGAGTGGGCATGGAGAACGTCCGGCTTCTCAATCGCTGCCACCTCCACAATGCGCCGCGCCAGCGTTGTCACCACCTCCCACTGGTCAAGCACAGGCAAGCGGGATAGCGGGTTGTTACCCGGGCTGGTGCGGTAGAAGTGCAGGCCATCGACGGTTTCTTCCGCTACGTCACTCACCCCCTGCTTGAGCCCGGTGACGTGGGCTGTGTGCCAGCCCAGGGCGCGCTGGCCCCGCAGAATATTGCGCGTGCGGAACGTGTAACCACTGTGCAGCGGTATGGAATGATCGAGGATATGCAGAATACGCATCGGGCCTCCGCTCACGCTGCCACCACAAACTGGTCATCACGCACCGTGGCCTGGAACATCAACAAGGTCCACAGCGGAGCACTGTGATCGCGTCGTCCGGACTGGTGCTCATCAACCAGACGCGCCAGATACTCCTGATTGAACAGCCCGGTGGCCGCGAGGCCGCCGGACTCCAGGAGATCCTTCCGCAAACGCTCTTTGAGCGGACCGCGGAACCACTTGGCCAGAGGCACACCGAAGCCCATCTTGTCGCGGTACAACACATCCTGCGGCAGGCGGGACTCGAGTGACTTCTTCAAGAGGTACTTCCCCTCCTGGCCGCGCAGCTTCCATTCCGGGGCCAACCCGGAAACCCATTCGGTGAGCGGATGATCCAGCAGGGGCACACGAACTTCCAGCGCATGGGCCATGCTGGCGCGGTCCACCTTGGTCAGGATGTCGCCCACCAGGTAGGTTTTCATGTCCAGGTACTGAATCATCGACAGCGGATCGTCGGTGGGGCTGTTAGCCGCATGTTCATCAAATACGCTGTGTACCGAATAGCCCTGCAATTCGCGCTTGAAGTTGTCGCTGAAAAGTGCAGCACGCTGCTCATCGCTGCAGATCGACACCGAATGCAGGTAGGCCTGCACCGAGTTTCGCGCCAGCGCCTGGAAGGTTGTTTTTGCACGGAATACCCGGGGCGCCCAATCCGCCTTGGGATACAACCGGCCAAGAGCGCCAAAGACAGGTTTGCGCAGGCCCAATGGCAGCGCCTGCCGCAAACGCTCTTCGTGCATATGCCAGCGATAGCGCCGGTAGCCCGCAAAGTGTTCATCACCGCCATCACCTGACAGGGCCACCGTCACCCGTTTTTTGGCCAGCTGACACACACGGTAGGTCGGGATCGCCGAACTGTCGGCGTAGGGCTCGTCGTAGAGCGCGGCAAGCTCATCAAGAAGATCAAAGTCCTCGCTACTGACGATTTCCTGAAAATGGTTGGTGTGATAACGCTCTGCAACGCGCGCGGCATACTCGGTTTCATTGAACTGCTTGACATCAAATCCGATAGCGCAGGTGTTTACGGGATCGCTCTGCAATTCCGCCATCATCGCCACAACCGCGCTGGAATCCACACCGCCCGAAAGGAAGGCACCCAGCGGCACTTCGGCCACCATGCGCACCTGCACCGCCTCGCGCAGTCTGGCGATCAATTCGGCCTGCAGATCGGCCTCGCTCGCCACCGCTACCGGCTTGAAGGGAATATCCCAGAACTGTTTCTGTGCGGGCACGGGTTCGCCATGGCGGAACAACATCGTGTGGCCGGGACGCAACTTGAATACACCGCGATAGATGGTTTTCGGCTCCGGCACATAACCCAGTGCGAAATAATCCTCGACAGCCTGTGGCTGCAGCGCGCGGGGCAGCCCGGGGTGCGCCTTGATCACCTTGAGTTCGGAACCGAATATCAGCTGGCCATCTGCCAGTACACTGTAAAAGAAGGGCTTGATGCCGAACCGGTCCCTGGCGAGAAACAGGCTGCGGGCATTCGAATCGTACAGGGCAAAGGCGAACATACCGCGGAAACGCTCTACACAGCGCTCACCCCAGGCTTGCCAGGCATAGAGAATGACCTCGGTGTCACAGTGCGTGCGAAAGTGGAAACCGAGCGCTTCCAACTCACTGGCAAGCGCTTTGAAGTTGTAGATTTCCCCGTTATAGACAACACAGAGTGTGTTATCCGCACTGAACATGGGCTGCTGCCCACTGGCCAGATCAATAATGGACAGCCTGCGGTGAGCGAGGCCGACCCCAGGCGCCAGGAAAACACCGCCCTCATCAGGGCCGCGATGAAACTGGGTCTGATTCATGGCTTCGAGCAAAGCACGATCCGGCTCGCGCTGCTGGGTCAGATCAAAAATACCGGCAATGCCACACATAGTCAGGTCCTGTCCATTGATTCCGGTGGTCGGCGGCAGCCCAGGAGATCGTCATAAACCTGGAGATATGAGGACACTGTTCGCTCCCAGTCAAAATCCCGTCGAACACGCCGCACAGCGGCGTGAGCCATTTGCTCGCACTGCGTGGGGTCTTCGACCAGCGTCAGTAGTGCATTCGCCAATGCTGTTACATCACCCACCGGGACCAGCAGTCCAGTAACCCCATCCTCCACCAGTTCGGGGTTGCCACCTACACGAGTGGCGACAACAGGCAAACCACTGGCCATGGCCTCCAGAACAGTGTTGGAAATGCCTTCACCCAGAGAAGGCAATACGAACACATCCAGACACGCTAGCAACTCAGGTATGTCGTCCCGGTCACCAGCCATCCAGACGCTGCCCTCTATCCCCAGTTCTGCAATCAGGTTCTCCAGCGCGGAACGTTCGGGCCCATCGCCGACGAGTATACAGCGCAGGCTGTTCCTTTGCTGAGGGCTCGAACGCAAGACCTCGGCAAAAGCGAGCAGAAGGGTCCTTTGGTCCTTTACCGCCGCAAGCCGCCCTACAGTACCGACGACTCTACACTCCGTGCCACCCCAAAAGCCTTCGGGCATACCCGACACTGCGATCTCTGCGGTGCCGCTTGCCCGACAAGAATCGCCATTTTTCATATTCCGCGGCGAAAACCTGTCATGCGCCACCCCGTTGTATATCTGCACGACTTTGTCGTCGGGGATGCCCACAGCGGTAACCAACCAGTCAGCAAGGTCACGGCTGACCGCGATGAATCGATGGATCAACGGGCTCAGGGCCCTACGCAACAGCTTGTACTTGGAATTGCTGCCATCAAGGTCACTCACATCCCTGCCATGCTCACCGTGCACCCGCTTACAGCCCGTCAACAATAAACCCAACGCCTGCGTCTCAAGGGCAGCAAGGTTACGTGTGTGCACAATAGCAGGCCGCAAGCGACGTAGCGTACGCCACAATCGCCAATACATACGCAGGTCGTGCCCTGGTTTTTTGTGCAGCTCAATTACCTCAACGCCGGGCATCCTGATTCGTCCCGCAAACTCTTCACTACGCGTCAGGCAGATAATGGTGTGCCGATACCGCTCGGGAGGGCATCGATTGATGATATTCACCAGCCCATTCTCGAGGCCGCCCGTACCCAGCGCATAGATCACATGGACTACCAAAGGCGGCTTAGGGGCAGCAGCTACGCTTCCTGAGTGCATGAACCGCCCTATCTCACTGTGCTTGTAGGCCGTGATTCAAAGAATCGACGATTGAAGCGAGATGCAGAGAGGTGAAGCTGGTAAGCCGAACTCTGGATGCATCCAGATCATCATTGATCTGTGTCGCAACAAAAATACGCGCGCCCGTGCGTCTCCCGTCGAAAAGTTGCTGTCGAGCCTCAAGAAGCTTCGCGGCGTAAGGATTTTCTGAGTTTCTACCGTCGATATGATACCAGGACCAGATAAGGTAAATCCGGGAAGCGGAGCGCACTTGAACCTCCTCAACCCACCCCAGGGAGTCCACCCCGGTATGCACACGCCGCTGCCCAATGACTCTCCACATCTGGCGTGGCTCTGGCCTCCACGGTTCGGCGCTTGTAACAAGCTCAAGCCCTTGCTTCTGCGTCAAAAACTGCCTCAGAAAGAGTGCGACAGGCACCCTGCCATCATACATCTGGTCCAGTTTACGGTCGGCCCCCTCTACCACCGGGTGCCAAAACCCTTCAGGGGTAGCAGTGGCACGCCAACCTTCAACGGGCGGGGGCGCTGATATCGCCTCTGCCGTCGCCATGGTCGTCGCTCTGTCTGACGTCAGCGCAATCACCGGCCAAACCGCTGCGAGCGCTACTGCGATCAAAGCCGCGGCCAGCAGCGACACTGATGAAGCACCTGTGCTTTCCTGCGCCAAACCTGAGGACGTCCTCGTGGTTACGACTTCCTCCTGCCAAAACCCACCAACCCAGAACAGAATCACCATGACCAGCCCGAAAAAGCCCCAACCGTACACCAGGTGATCGACACCCACACCCAGACGCATGTCACTGAGGTGGCCCATCATGACAACGCCATAGGCACGCAGGCTGTTTGCGACAATCGGGACGGCAATAGACGCCAGTACGAAAAGTAAACGCCGCCAAAAGCTGTTATAGGTCAGGTATGCGTAGATCAGCCCGAGTGTAAAAGAAGCTATCAGGTAGCGAACGCCGCTACATTCCGCGATAACTGACCATGTCCCTGTGGGCAGATAGAGGTACATTCCCTCGCGATAGAGAGGAACGCCGCTGGCACGCACCATGATTTCGGTGGTGGCTGCTGTCAGGCTCATCAATGGCGGTATCAGCTCCGAGCCCATAGGCACCGCCAGAAACAGGAACAGCAGCGGGAATGCAGCGCGAGCTGCGATGACATTACCGACTATGGCCCAAATACCGCTGGTAAGGATCGCGACAAATGCGAGTTGTTCCAGCACGACGATGTCGACCATTGTGGCAAGGAGCCATATCACGCCAAAGATCAATAGGGGCAGAAGCGCATACGGTTGCGGTCGTGCGGGCAAGTCATAGTATGTTTCCCGCTCCCTCCAGAGCAGCCAGATACTGATAGGGAGAACGAGAAATCCGTGAGCAAAGGTTTGAGACCTCGACCAGATATCAACCATCGAATGCACGGTTTCGTGGAAAATAAGGAAGAGTCCACAGGCGTAGAACACCACAGCGCCCAGCACGAACCACAGAGCCTGTTCAGAGCGTGTCAGCACAACATCCAGTTGCCTTGTCGTCATTTCAGCTTTTCCTTGCGTACCGCGGTGCTGCAGAGGTATTACCTAGCAACAATACTACCTCTGGCAGGTTCTCTGCCCAGTTAAACATCTGCTGCACGCAGTGGCGTGCCCTCTCGCCCATCTGGGCGTGCTCGCCATGCACCAGTTCGCCGAACAACCGGACATAATCCGACGCAGATTCCGCGAGAAGCACTTCATCTCCGTCCTTTGCATCTATGCCCTCCAGACCCTTGGTACTGACCAGCACAGGTAAACGCATGGCCATGGCCTCCAACACCTTGTTCTGCACACCACGTGCGATACGCATGGGTGCGATTGCGGCCCGTGCATGCTTGAGGTAAGGCCGGACATCGGGTACGCGCCCCGTTACCGTCACACCCGCCTGCTGCGCCAACTGGCGCACCGCCCGTGCAGGATTGCCGCCGACGATAGTCAGGCTGATCTCAGGATAGCTACGACGCAAAAGAGGCAACACGTTGTGCGTAAACCACACCACAGCATCGATATTTGGCCAGTAGTCCATTGCTCCCGTGAACACCAGCGGGAGGCTTCCCTGGGGATAGGGGCTAGGCTGGGGCGCCGACTCATCGTAGGCAGGATCAAAGTAATCGCAGTTCACACCGTTATTGTAGAAACCGATTTTGTGCGCTGTTTCCGGAGAAAGCTTATGAAACAAATCAGCTTCGGTAGACGATACGAACAAACCGGCATCAAACTCTTCTGCAAGCTGCTGCTCCAGTGCGAGCAGGCACCGGGCTTCACGTCGATATACCCAACTCAAGGGCCAGGTTTTCTGCTGCGAGTACTGTAACCATTTGTCAGAATCCACATCCACAAAATCGATCACCTTGCGCAGGAAACCTTGACTGCCTGTCGGTAAAAACTGCGCCATGGATGACGAATAGACAATGACATGCCGAATGTCATGAGCGGCAACACTGTCGGCAACCCACCTCCTTAACGCACGGTCTCTGTAGTAGGGAACCGAGAGCGCCTCACCCGTTACCAGCCCCAAGGCGCTGCGCAAAGTGGCCAGCCGCGCGTTGAGCGGCCGCAGAAACACGCTCGCGCAATACTTCTCCAGTTCCGGCACCCAGGGCCAGTCGTCCGGGTCATCCACAAAGCTGCCCAGGTGGATATCGAAATGCAGGCTCAGGTGATGCAGGAGATGGAACGAACGAATCTTGTCACCCTTGTTGGGTGGATAAGGGATACGGTGGCACAAAAACAGCAGCGGGGGCTTCGGCGTGTCTCCCATGCGCCTATCCCAGACTGCGGGCCAACGGTGGCCCCAACAGGTTGGCAACCGGCAAGGGCAGTCGCTGCCACGCATTCACCAACAAGCGGTACTTCGGGTTACTGGGGTTGACGTCAGGCACCTGGTCGCTGTTGACCAGAAAATATTCGTAAGGCAGCGGTTGCGGCTCGAAACCCCAGTTTTTCTTGAAGTCGAAAGGCCCTGTGTCGCGCTTGCTGCGTCCGAAGTCATACAGCGTTACGCCCTCTTCGGCACTGCGACGCATCAGGTCCCAGTACATGAAATGGTTACAACCACGAATGCTGCGAGCGCGGGCGATGCTGCCGCCGTAGTAGGGCAATACCTCGTTGCGGAAATAGAAGCTCATCACCCCGGCGACATCCTCGTCGGACTGGCGAATCATCAGCACGCGGCAATCTCCTGCAAACTCAGCGCGCAGTGCGTCAAGGTAGCGTCGGCTGAACACCGGAGTACCCAGATTGCGCACACTCTCTGCATACACGCGATACAGGCGCTGAGTGCCCTCGACCTCCTCGCCCTCCAGCCCTTCCTGAATACCTTTGCGAATCATGGCGCGCTGGCGATTGGGTATGGCCTTGAGGTTGGCATCGTTATCCGAGGTGATTGGCTTGCGAAAGGTGTAATAAAGCTCTTTCACAGGCCACCCGCTATCACTGCTTGCGCAATTGCGCAGTTCCAGGGCATCTACACCGAGGCGCACGGCCAGAGCCTCGGCCTCGCGCCGCAACACGCCAGCGGCCTGTTCATGCGCTGAGGCGATTCCCCCATACACACAGAAAGGCAGGCCGGCCAGTTTGTATCCGAACAGACGACTGCGCACCTCCGCGAGCGGCAGGACGCCCACCACGGCCCCATGTTCCTCGGCCAGCAAAAAATGGCAGCGATGCCGCAAGGCGCCTTCCAGCACCCGTTTCCAACCGAAGCGATGAAAGAAGGTGGCCTGCGGGCATTGCTGCACGAACCGCTCCCAGACCGGCTCGTCAGCGGCTTCCGCACAGCGCACCCGCACCGTCACGCGCCCACCTCCTGCCGCAGACCGCTACGGGCGCCTGAGGCGCCAAAGGCCGGCTGCGGCAACGTTTCCGGCGCGGCTATCGCCGGGGCAAATACGCGATCCATACGGTCCCAGCGAAAATCACCCAGCAGCCGCTGCAGGCGTGACTCCATCCGGCCCAGGTTCAGGTAGTGGCGAAAGCGTGTGCGGGCGGTCAGACCCGGCGGCCGGGGTTGTTCAGGATCGATTTCCCAGGGGTGGAAATAGAAGTGCGCACTCTGGCTTTCCCTGTGGTTGATCCGGCGTAGCGCCCAACGCGAGAACGCGTAGGGAAACAGGCGGAACCAGCCTCCGCCGCCACAGTTGATATTACGCCCGGCGAGGGGCAGCGTGGTCACGGGAATTTCCGCCAGCCGGCCCGACGCCGCTGAAAAAGCGAAACGTGGTGCTTCCGGCATCCCGTAGAGGTCATGTCGGATAGGCGCGATGCTGGAACTGTAGCGATAGCCCGCATCAGCCAGCGTATCCAGGGCCCAGAGGTTGTCGCGACCGATGGAGTAGCTGGCCGCGCGATAACCCTTGACCTCAACACCTGCGATGTCTTCCAGCAGGGCCTTGGTACGCCGCACATCATCGAGGAACGCCGGGGGTAGCTGGGTGGTAACCCGTGTGTGCTCCCAACCGTGACTGGCAAGCTCATGGCCTTCAGCGACTATCCGGCGCACCATCTCGGGGTGGCGCTCCGCCACCCAGCCAAGCGTAAAGAAGGTGGCCTTGACGTCATGTCTATCGAACAGTGCCAGGATGCGCTCGACATTGGCCTGCACACGCAGCGGGGTCGTCTCCCACTCTGCGCGACTCACCTGCGACTCAAACGCGGAAACCTGGAAATAGTCCTCTACATCCACCGTCATGGCGTTCACTGTGCCAGCCGATGCAACACTCATGCTTGTCGCACACCCCCACACCAGCGCGCCAGAATGGATGCGATGCGCTGTGCGGCCTGGCCATCCCAGTACTCAGGCTGGCGGCCCGCCTTGCCGCCCCCCTGAATCACCTCACGGTAGGCCTTGCGGATGGCCGCAGACTCTGTGCCGACCACGGTGTTCGTGCCCTGTTCAACGGTAATTGGCCGCTCTGTGCTCTCGCGCAGCGTGATACACGGCACACCCAGGGCCGTGGTTTCTTCCTGGATGCCACCGGAATCCGTCAGCACCACACGCGCATCGCGCATCAGGCCGAGCATTTCCAGGTAACCCTGTGGCGGCAGCAGGAGGATATCCGCCCCAGCGATCACGGCATCGAGGCCCGCGTCACGGATGCGGGCGCGCGTGCGCGGGTGCACTGGAAACACCAGCGGCGTCTCGCGACTGATATCGACGAGTTCCGTCAGCAGGCGCCGCAGCACCGTGGGATCATCCACATTGGAGGGACGGTGCAGGGTGAGCAAACCGTAGCCCTCTGTGAAGCGGGGGCCCGCCTCGGCCAGCGTGCTGGCTGAGGGTGTCGCCGACGCCAGATTGTAGCGCAGGGTATCGATCATCACGTTACCGACAAAGAACACCTTGTCCCGGCTGATGCCCTCGCGCTCCAGGTTGTCAGCCGCGGACATCTCCGTCGTGAACAGCAGGTCGGACAGCTGATCCGTGAGGATGCGATTGATCTCCTCCGGCATACCGCGGTCTCCACTGCGCAAGCCCGCTTCAACATGAATAACCGGTATACCCTTTTTCACCGCGACCAGGGCACAGGCAATAGTAGAATTGACGTCCCCCACCACTAACACCGCATCCGGCTGCTGCGCATCCAGCACAGGCTCAAACTTGAGCATGATCTGGGCCGTCTGCTCGGCGTGCGTGCCAGAGCCCACTCCCAGGTCGACATCGGGCTCCGGAATGTGCAACTGCTCGAAAAAGGCGTGCTTCATCGCCGCATCGTAGTGTTGCCCCGTGTGCACAAGGCTGGCGCGGAGTCCGCTCCCGGCCGCGTTGAAGGCACGCATAATGGGGGCGATCTTCATGAAGTTGGGCCGCGCACCTACTACACAGAGAATGTTCGCGCCTGTCTGTTCACTCATGATCGAGACGTCCTAGAAGGCGTGTCTGACGTTGAACGTTATCCGGTTCTCGTCGTAGTTATTCAGCGCGAAGTCTGAATCCCGTGTCAGGAACTGGTAGGCCAGTGTCAGCGTGGTGTCATTGCCGAGCCGGCGCGTAAGGCCCAGGCCAGCCAGCCAGCTCTCGCTGTTCTGGCCAAAGCCGCCAAAGTTACCGCCCTCTCCCTCACGCTCATCCCAGCGCAGGCGCACGTTGGCTGACAGGGTGCTGGAAAGCTTGCGCGTAAACGTCACTCCCGCGTCGCGGAAGGTCCCCTCAGCGCCGTCATCCACCCGCTGCTGCTGCGAATCCGACGCAGAAAACGTCACTGAGCTCCTCCGCGCTTCAAAGCGATAGCGCAACTCAAAGCGCTCATCCAACACCGGCGAATTCCCAATGAACGTCGGCAGGCCCTCGTTGCCCAGCAGGTCGCCAGGCAACTCCCCAAAGCCCGGGCCAAACGGATCATTCGGGTCGACCAGGCTGGCATCGGCGCCACGCAGGGTGCGCGGCAGGGTGAGTGTGCGCACGTAGCTGCCGCTCAACTCGCTGCGCTTGTGGCGGTAGCGGATATCCGCCCGGGGGGTGCTGCCAAAAAAGCGCTCGCCCGTGCCGACATTGACTTCCACCCGGGAGTTGGGCGTCCAGCGAACACCCACATCCCAGTAGCTGCCATCGATATCCTCGCGCTGGCTGGTGAACTCGTTCCATTCCTCACCCGCGAGGCCATTCAACTGCAGGCTGTCCAGCACCTGGAAACCGAGGCGGAACTCGGCATTGGACAGCTCATTGTCGAAAGCCGGCTGGAAGTCCGTGGCTTCGTAGTTGATCTTGCTGTACTGACCGCCGAGCCCGGCACTCAGGCGCCCCGTTCCCGGCAGAGAGTCGAGGTCGAATTCTACGCGATCTTCATCGCTGTTGCCGTAGATATCGGCGTCATTGAACTGCTCGTTATACGCGTAGCGCAGACGCAGGTTGGCCGCCTGCGCCAGCCGGCGCTGCAACAGCGCACCTACCGTATAGTCGTAGACGATGTTGGTATTGTCTCGGCCATTGCCGGTGCCGGGTGGGCCGAAGGGGTTCAGCGCATTTTCCCGTGCAGAGGCCGCAGCATCCAGTTGCAGCCAGTTCTCCACCAGCTCGTAGTCGCTGTTGAAACGCACACTCGGAATAAAAGACTTGCGGTTGCTCAGGTTGGACGCCTGGCCGGTTTCACACTCGAGGTCGCTGTCCCCCAGCGAATTGTACTCAACCGCCGCCTGCAGGTTCAGGTTGCCGCGTGCGCCGCGCCCGGTGACGCTGACATCCGGGCGCGCCGTCGCCACCGCCTTGCCTTCCTTGTCGTTCGGGGCCAGGCAGATGTTGTCGGAGTAATAGCCACCGACCGACATGCCGGCGTTGGTTTCCCACTCCGCGGAGAGTGCCGGCAGCGTTGCCAGTAATCCCGCCAGCGCGGTGAGAGCGAGCGTCGGGCCACAGTGGCGCCCGTCGGTACGATAGGTGACGGTGGGTTGTACGCGCCCACGGACTGCTAAGCCGGCTTTCTGTGGACTCTTCACGGGTTCATGGCCCTCGCTGCATCCTGATCCGCCACCTCGGCGGCCTCGGCACGGCCACCATAGCCATACCCGTAGCCATACCCGTAGCCGTAGCCGACACCCATACCGAACAGACCCATGCGCCGGCGCGAGGCGCGGTTCAACATCACCGCCACCATCTTGTCGGCGCCGATGTGTTCCAGCGCCTCCTTGACCGCGTGTTGCGGCGTAATGTCTGCCGAGGCGACAAACACAATCTGCCCCATAAAACTGGCCAGCACGCCCGCCTCGGTGGTGAGCAGCAGTGGCGGTGAATCAAAGACGATGATGCGATCGGGGTAACGGGCGGAGAGCTCCAGCATAAACTGGTGCATGTTTTCACTGGCCAACAGCTCTGTGGAATGTTCGTCGGCGATGCCAGCGGGCAAGACGCGCAGCTTTTCCATGTTGGTGCGCAGTATGACGTCTTCCGGTTTCGCATCGCGACGCAGGACATCAAGCAGGCCCGGTGTACCAGCGGGAATGCCCAGACGGTGCCCAGCCGTGGCCTTGAGCACATCCGCATCGACAAACAAGACGGTCTTGTCCCGCTCCATGGCGATACTCATCGCCAGATTGATCGATGAAAACGTCTTGCCATCCCCCTGCAACGCGCTGGTGACCATAATCAGGTTGGCATTGGGAATGGGCGTGGGTGACGCGCCAGAGGCGTTTTTCAGCAGAGGCCGCTTGATGGCGCGAAACTCCTCGGCGATAGCACTACGCGGAATCGCGGGCGTAAGAAAACCCTGAGCATGCAGCGCATCGAAGGGAATATGCACTTCGGCGCCACTTTGCCAGTCAGAGTCCTCGTCGCGCTGCTCTGCGACGGTGGCCTGCTGCGGCTCGCTTACGCCGGCCCGCTCCACCGTATTCTGCGGCTCAGGCTGCGGGGGCTGCGACTTCTTGGCCGCCTCCATCTGGCTGAGGGCTTTCTCGATTGTACTCATTGTTCTGCTCTCCGGCCCCTGGGCCTGCTGTCAGCCGAACCGGCCCCGATAACGGACATCATGCTGTCATCCCCGGCGCGATGAGCACACCGGCAAACGCGACCAACAAGGCCCCGCCGCACACCGCAAACCCCGCCAGACGCCACAGGCTGCTGCGCTTTTCCTCCGGCGACTTGTTCCAGGTGACGGTGCCCAACAGGGGCAAACCCGTCGAATGTGCCAGCATGCGGGCGTCGGTCACAATCGGATGCACCAGCGTCAGCAGCAGTGCCACGCCCACACCCGCACCCAGCGCAACGATCAGCACGCCGGCGTTCAACAGCAGCTTGTTGGGCTTGCTGGGTTTACGCGGCACAAACGGCGGATCGATGACGCGGAAGCTGACTTCACCACCCGTGCTTTCCACATCGCCGGACAACCGCGCGGACTCACGCCGCTCCAGCATCTGCTGATGCTGCCGTGCGATCACATCGTAATCGCGATTCAGTTGCTTCAGCTCGGCTTCAACTTCGGGAATCTGATTCACCTTCGCCGCCAACTCGTCGGCACGGCGCTCGAATTCGGCGACGCGCACCCGCAGCTCGGCGGCCTCGGCTTCGGTCTGCGCCAGCATGCTGCGCATACCCTGGTAGACCGGGCTGCTGGCCAGGCCACTGAACGAGGCACCGGGCTGTTCCCGCATGCGCGCGTACTCGGCCTGGCGCTCTGCTTCCAATTCCTCAATAAGCCCGCGCAACCGCACGACCTCCGGGTGCTTCGCGGTGTAACGCGCCAGCAATCCGTCCATCTGCAGCTGCAGGGACTGTACCCGGGCGTCCAGCG
Organism: uncultured Haliea sp.; assembly: GCF_963973825.1. Lineage (NCBI taxonomy): Bacteria > Pseudomonadati > Pseudomonadota > Gammaproteobacteria > Cellvibrionales > Halieaceae > Haliea > uncultured Haliea sp. The sequence continues at coordinate 88,914 of NZ_CAXBAE010000008.1, read as the reverse complement.
GCGACTGCGCCGTGCCGGTTGAGCCACCCGCGATGAACACCGGGTCCTCGCCCTCGATTTGGCGCTGCAACTCACGCCGGCGGTTCTCCACTTCGCGCAATTGCAGCTGCGCCTGTTGCAAGGCACCCCGGGTTTCCTGCAGGCGGCTGTAGTAGTCCCCACCGCCGCCGGGCAACACGTCGACATTCTGTTGCTTGAACATGGCCAGCCGGCGCTCGGCCTCGACCAGCCGCTGCTCCGACTCGGCGATTTGCTGTTGCAGGAAGCTCTGCGCGTCCGAGCTGTCCTCGCGTTTGTCACTCATGGAATTTTCGATGAACACCGTGATCAGCGCCTGCGCCACGCGCCGGGCGGTCTCCCGGTCTGGGTCCGTCACGGAAATGGTATAGAGCGAGGTGTTGCCACGACTGCCGGACAGCCCAATGGACTCCTGCATACGCTTGATCAACGCTTCTTTCTCGACCTCCGTGGTCGCCCCGAGGTCCAGATCGGTCATGCGCGCCAGCCGCTCCATATTCGGCCGGCTGAGCAGCGTCTGGCTCATCATCTGGATGCGCTGGTTGATGTCCGGCGTGATGGTGAGCCCGCGCATGAGCGGGCGCAGGACGGAGTTCGTGTCCACGTGCATGCGGGCCGTCGCCACGTAGGACTCCGGCATCTGCCAGACGTAAGCCCAGCCCGTGAGGGCCAACACCCAGGCCGTGGCGAGCGCGAGCCAGCGGTGCCGCCAGACCCCCAGCACATAGCTGACCAGTTGCGCAAACACATCCTGCATGGCTCGCTACTCCGCGACCGACCGAAACTGCGCCAAACGCATCAGAACCAGCTCTCGGATATGATGACGATGTCGCCGGGCTGCAGCGCCATGTTTGCGGAGATGTCGCCCTTCTTCAGAAGGTCATCCAGACGCAGGCCGTAGGAGTCCTGCGTGCCACCGTGGGTACGTACCAGTACCGATTTATTGCCCGCGGCAAACTCGGTCATCCCGCCCACCGCGATCATCAGGTCGAGCAGCGTCATGTGCTGTCGATAGGGTACGCTGGAGGGTGTTGCTGCTTCGCCCACGACGCGCACCTGCTGCTCAGGCACGCCCACAAATCCGTTAACGATGACACTGACCACTGGCTGGCGCACGTAATCGCCATAGGCTTTCTCGATATCACGCGCCAGTTCGGTCGAGGTACGACCACTCGCCTGCAGATCCTCAACCAGACGCGTGGTGAACTTGCCGTCCGGACGCACAATGCCCGTCGTGGTGAGTTCCGGGTTACCCCAGACGAAAATCTCCATCGTATCGCCGGGACCGATGACATAGTTGTAATCTGGCGCCGCAGACCGCTCTGCGACCGGCGCCGGTGGATGTGAGGCACAGGCCGCCAGGGTCAAGACCATCAGCGCTGCCAGCACGCGGGCAACAGGCGAACGCCCCTCTGGAAGTTCGGTGAATATGCTCATCTTCTTCTACTCCTCAGCGAGCCATTGGCGGCCCATTTTGTTTTACCACGTTTGCCAGGTGCCACGTCGTCAGCACAAAAACAACTGCCAGCGTAACAACAGGTAACCACATTCGATGGGCAATATCCCACCGTTTTCCCCACTATTCCAGAAAAAACCCGAAGCTGAACCCGGTAGCCGCCCAGGCGACCAGGGCAATGGACGCCAGCAGGATTCCGCCGATCACCCAGCCCCCGCCAAGCTCCCCGCCCGGGCTCTGGGCACTGTGGCCGCCGCGCGCCGCGGTGGTCGGCTTCGTTACCCGCCCCTTTTTTGCGGGCGCAGCGCGCCGTGTCCTACCCGACGCCACGGTCGCTCCACCCGGTGCCGGCCTCCCCTTGACGGAAGGCTGGTCACTCGCCGCGTCCTGTGCTGTTGATGCTGGCGCAGGGGCGGGCGCAATCGTTTCCGTGGCGCGCATCGCGTCCACCGCTGCGGTAACCGCGACTTCTGTCTCTACATGTCCGTGTATCGGCGTTGGAACTGATTCGTCGGTGCCGGTGCGCCGCGCCGTCACGCCGGCGGCGCCGGCAACCACCGTCAGGTGCTGACGTCCACGAACCACCTGCTGTTCCGGCTGCTGCTGGACGGCGTCATCCGCCCGCCCGGCGTCGCCGGCGGCAATCTCTCCTTCGTCGCGCTGCTCGGTGTCACGTGCACCAGCAACCTCAGGGTCCGCGTCACCCTGCGCTGCCGCGGGCGCTTCATCCGGCGTGTCCTCCAGCCCGTGAAAATCCGCCTCGGACCAGCTGGCACCAGCAGCCAGATGCTCGTCCTGCAGTTCGCCAATCACCTCGCGCACATCCGCGACTTCCACACGATGCCGCTGCTCCAGGGCACAGTGCAGCAGCAGTCGACTGCAAATGAGGTTGATGCGCCGCGGTATCCCTTCACTGAACTTGTACACCAGGGGGAATACCGCCTGACTGAAGGCCGGATCGCCCCGCCAGCCGACGACGTCGAGCCGATGCAGAATGTACTCCCGCGTTTCTTCCAGCTCGAGTGACTTCAGATGACTGGCCGCAACAATGCGCTGATGCACCTGTTCCAGCTCGGGGCGCAGCACCAGTTCCCGCAGCTCGGGTTGACCGAGGAGAAATATTTGCAGCAGGGGTTTCCCAGCGACCTGAATGTTGGTCAGCAGACGCAGCTCTTCCATCGCGGACACCGCGAGATCCTGCGCCTCGTCGACGATCAGCAGCGCTCGCCGCCCATCGCGGTGCCAGGCGCGCAGCTGCTGGGTAAGTCGCTGCAGCAACTCGCCTTTTTCCACGACATCAACCGTCACCCCGAACTCATAGGCGACGAGCTTCAGCAAGTCGTCAGCTTTCAGCTGGCTGCACACCAGGTTGGCCACCCGCACGTTTTCGCCGCTGAGGTGTTCAATCAGCGCGCCGACCAGCGTGGTCTTGCCGGTGCCGGGGCGGCCGGTGACCATGACAAAGCCTTCCTCGCGCATGAACGCGTACGCCATGTAGGCGCGCGCCTTGATATAGCCCTTGTGGGCATAGGCGAAAGCATGGTCCGGACTGAGCCGGAAAGGCTCCGAATTGAAGCGGTAGAACTGGTCGTACATGGCGACGCGTCTCTACGGGTTGCTCGTTATGACCCTAATGGTGCAGGCAAAGCCATTGTACCGCAAGGTAACATGTGCCTTGACTTCCCGGATTGTGAACCAGTTCAAGGCAGACACTCAGCGCACTACAGTCGCCAGAGTGGCAAACCGGCGGTGGCGGCCTCTGCCCGGTCCAGCACGCCCTTCACGTCGATAACCACACCGCCCGGCGCCAGAATCGGGGTGACGACTTCCAGGCCCTTTGCCAGATACTCGGCATGTGGCACAGCCAACACCACGGCATGCGCCGCGGGCAGCGATGCCCAGCTGACCAGCTCGATGCCGTACTCCTCTTCCGCCTCCGCCGCATCGGCGAGGGGGTCGTGCACCGTCACATCGCAGCAGTAGTCCTGCAATTCACGGATGATGTCCTCAACCCGCGAGTTGCGCAGGTCCGGGCAGTTCTCCTTGAAGGTCAGGCCCAGCACGGTGACACGCGCACCTGCCACCGGGTGTCCACGGCTGACCAGTTGCTTGACCGTCTGCTCGGCGATGAACTTGCCCATGCCATCGTTCGTTTTGCGCCCACCGAGCACGACCTGCGGATGGTAGCCCGCGCTCTCGGCCTTGTAAGTGAGGTAGTACGGGTCCACACCAATACAATGCCCCCCCACCAAACCGGGACGGAACGGCAGAAAATTCCATTTGGTGCCCGCCGCCTCCAGCACATCCAGGGTGTCGATGCCCAGCTTGTTGAAGATCATCGCCAACTCGTTCATGAGGGCGATATTCAGGTCGCGCTGGGTATTCTCGATGACCTTGGCCGCCTCAGCCACTTTCACACTGGCGGCGCGGTGCACGCCGGCGTCAACCACGCTCTCGTAAAGTCGGGCAACGCGATCGAGGGTGGCAGGGGTGTCCCCCGAAACCACCTTGGTGATGGTCTCCAAGCGGTGAACCTTGTCACCGGGGTTGATGCGTTCCGGCGAGTAGCCAATGAAAAAACCGGCATCCGCCGCGACATCCTCTCCGCTGCGACCCGCCCAGGTCAGCCCTGAACCGGCCTCCAGCAGGGGCACGCACACTTCCTCCGTACACCCCGGGTATACCGTGGACTCGAAGATGACCACCGTGCCCGGGCGCAGGTGTTGCGCCACAGTGCGCGACGCCCCTTCAAGGGGACTCAGGTCCGGCCGATGGGCGTGGTCAATCGGCGTCGGCACCACCACAATAATAATAGACGCCTCAGAAAGCGCCGCAGGCTCGGTGGTGAACTCCAACTGTGAAGCCGAAGCCAGCGCCTCTGGCGACACCTCGCCACTCGGATCATGGCCGGCACGGTAATGGGCAAGCTTGCGTGCATTCAGGTCGAAGCCGATGGTGCGGCGCTTGCGGCCGAAGGCGACCGCCAGAGGAAGGCCAACATAGCCAAGCCCAACAATTGCTACCGTTTCTTGCATGGATAAATCGCTCATTTGGATGACTGCCCCATAAACCACGCCGCGGTGCGGGCCAGACCTTCTTCAACCGCGTACTGTGGCGTATACCCCAGCAGGCGCGCTGCTTTGCTGATGTCCGCCTGGGAATGCCGTACATCGCCTTCCCGGAAATCTGCGTAGACCGGCTCCAGGGCGGCCAACTCCGGACTACGCTCACTCAACAGGTCACGTATGCCGTAGTACAGGGCGTTCAGCGTTGTGCGCCCGCCGTAAGCCACGTTGTAGACCTGGTTCACCGCCTCCGGCGACTCCACGGTGGCCGCCAGCAGGTTGGCTTGCACCACGTTGTCGATGTAACAGAAGTCGCGCGAGGTTTCGCCATCACCGTTGATCTGGCAGCGCTGCCCGGCGGTGAGTTCGCCGAACCAGCGCGGAATAACGGCAGCGTAGGCACCCTGCGGGTCCTGCCGGGGCCCGAACACATTGAAATAGCGCAGGCCAACCGTCTGCATGCCGTAGGCCCGCCCGAACACATCCGCGTAAAGCTCGTTGACATATTTGGTCACGGCGTAGGGCGACAGCGGCTTGCCAATCTCGTCCTCGACCTTGGGCAAACCCGGATGATCACCGTAGGTCGATGACGAGGCGGCATAGACGAAACGCCTGACGCCGGCGTCACGCGCGGCCACCAGCATGTTGACAAAGCCATCGATGTTGGCGGCATTGGTCAGGAGAGGATCCTCCAGAGAGCGGGGAACACTGCCCAGCGCTGCTTCGTGGAGCACGTAGTGGACACCCTCCACGGCCTGCCGACAATCCGCGAGCGAACGGATATCCCCCTCCTGAAATTCGAAGCTGCCCGCCCCTGGCGCCTCCTGGTGCAACGCCTCAAGATTGTGACGGTGGCCGGTTGCGAAGTTGTCCAGGCCGCGCACATGCTGACCCAGCTGCAGCAGACGCTGGCACAGGTGCGAGCCGATGAACCCTGCGGCACCGGTCACCAGCCAGGTCACCGGGCTCGCCCGCAGCGCACCCTCGGTTGCTTCGATTGTTCTCATTCCCCACTCTTCCCCATTCGGAACAGGCGCGGCGGCGCGACCCTGTAGACCTGAAATGTGCTGCGTTTGGCATCTACGCGCTGTCAGCGTTTACACACTGTTACACTGAGTATAAGGTCTGAACGCTATCACGGCCATGCCTGCACACGCAGCGCGGCATAACACGACAGATTCGGCGGGGAGTGGGACAATCGGATGATGGGCAATATCGGCCTGATAACGCACCTGATTGCCGCCACCAGTTTCGGACTGCTGGCCCTGCTGCTCGTCTTTCAGTGGCGCGTGCAGCCACTGGGTATCAGCCTCGTGCTTGCCTGCACGGCCTCCGCACTCTGGTCTGCCATCATCGGGCTTGGCACACTGGCAGAGTATCCCCCCGTCCACCTGATACAGGTCGCAGAACTGGTCCGCAATATCGCCTGGGTGTACTTCCTGCTACAACTGCTTGGCCTGCAGACCGACGGCGCCTCGCTCACCCTGCGCGGCCGCGACTGGCGGCCGCTGTTCTACCTGGGTTCTGCGGTCGCCCTGTTGATTGTGCTGGCGCCGATGCTGGCACCACTGGGAGGCCTGCACTTCGGCTACGAAGTCACGCTCGGCCTGTGGCTGGCCTTTGCCCTCGGCACGCTGTTGGTTGTGGAACAGCTCTACCGCAATGCCACCACGGCGGAGCGCTGGTCGCTGAAGTTTCTCTGTTTCAGCCTGGGCGCCATCGCCGCCTGGGACTTCTTCATGTACTCCGAGGCCCTGCTGTTCCGTCGCCTGGACCCGGACCTGTGGCAGGCGCGCGGACTGGTCAACGCGGTGGTCACACCGGCGCTGGGTATTGCCTTTGCACGCTACAGCTCATGGCGTGTGAAACTCCAGGTCTCCCGACAGGTCGTCTTCCATACGGTCACGCTGGTGGGTGCCGGCATCTACCTGCTGGGTATGGCCGCGATCGGCTACTTCCTCAAGTTCATGGGGGGCACCTGGGGTACGGTGCTGCAGCTCGCTTTTCTGGTCGCCGCCGCAACGCTGCTGTTCAGCCTGCTGTTCTCCGGCCGCCTGAGAGCGCTACTGCGCGTGCAGTTGAGTAAACACTTCTTCAGCTATCGCTATGATTACCGTGAGGAGTGGTTAAAGTTCACCCGGGCACTCGCCAGCCTCAATGAAGAAGTCGCTGAGGGGATCATCCGGATCATGGGCCCGCTGGTCGACAGCCGCGCAGGTCTGCTGTGGGGCGGCAGCGAGGGCCAACCCCTGCGCCTGCTCGCACACTGGGAGATGAGCGTTCCCGAGGGTGCCGCCGAAGAGGGCCTCGGGGCGTTGCCCGCCTGGCTGCAGCGCACAGACTGGGTGATCAACCTGCAGGAATGGCGGGCCTCGCCGGATGTCTATGTTGACCTGCAACTGCCGCGTTGGTTGCGGCAGGATGAATCGCTCTGGCTGATCATCCCACTGGTCTTCCGCGACCGCCTGGAGGGTGTATTGATGCTGCGACGGTCGGAACTGAAGGACAGTATCAACTGGGAAGACCGCGACCTGCTGAAAACCGCCGGCCGCCAGGCCGCCAGCCACCTGGCTCAGCATCTGGCGAGCCAGGCACTCGTTGAGGCGCGGCAGTTCGATGCGTTCAACCGCTTATCAGCGTATGTCGTGCACGACCTGAAAAATATTCTGGCGCAGCAGTCCCTGATCGTATCCAATGCTGCCAAGCACCGCCATAATCCGGCATTTATTGATGACATGATCGCCACTGTCGACAACTCGGTGGCGCGCATGCAGCGCCTGATGGAGCAAATGCGCAGCGGTATGCGCAGTGTCAGTGCGGCTGATGTTGAGCTGGAACCACTGCTGCGCCAGGTCGTTGAGGGCAGGAGTAGCGCCCGGCCCATCCCCAGTCTTGCAGGCCTCGACCACCCGGTGCACGTGGAAGCGGACAGCGAACGGCTCGCCACCGTATTCAACCACCTGATCCAGAACGCACAGGAGGCGACCCCGGCCGATGGCAGCGTCAGTGTGCAGATCACCACCGGCGACAACCAGGTGATCGTGGACATCAGCGACAGCGGCCGCGGCATGGACGCCGAGTTCCTGCGACTGCGACTGTTCCGCCCCTTTGAATCCACCAAGGGCCTGACCGGTATGGGCATCGGCGCATTCGAGAGCCGGGAGTACATCCGCCAGCTGGGTGGCGATATCAGCGTGCAGAGCGAGCCGGGCGTCGGCAGCCGTTTCCGGGTGACCCTGCCCCAGGCCGGCGGACTCTCAACGAGCAACATGGAATAACCGGATACAACATGGCAAAGACAACAACCAGACACCTGTTGGTGGTAGAAGATGACAAGGGGCTGCAGAGCCAGCTGCGCTGGGCCTTCGACGGCTACGAGGTGGCCATCGCGGGAGATCGCAGCGAGGCCATCACCGCACTGCGCCGCTTCGAGCCCGGTGTGGTGTTGCTGGATCTCGGGCTGCCGCCTGATCCGGGGGGCGTCACCGAAGGTCTCGCTACTCTGCGCGAGGTCCTGAGCCTCGCGCCGGAAACAAAGGTGATTGTGGTGACCGGCGACAACGACCGCGCGAACGCGGTGAAGGCGATTGCCGGTGGCGCCTGGGATTTCCACCAGAAGCCCGCCGATGCGGAGCTGCTGTCGATGCTGGTGGACCGCGCCTATCACGTCTATGCCCTGGAGCGGGAAAACCTGCGGCTGCAGAAAGCCAGCGAGAACATGCCGCTGCGCGACATCATTGCGGTCAGCCCGGAGATGCTGAAGGTGTGTCGCACCGTGGAGAAAATTGCGCCCACCGACATCACCACGTTACTGCTTGGCGCCAGCGGCACCGGCAAGGAGCGCTTCGCACGCGCGCTGCACGAACTGAGCCCCAGGGCGGGTAAACGCATGGTGGCCATCAACTGTGCCGCGATTCCGGAAAACCTGCTCGAAAGCGAACTGTTCGGGTATGAAAAAGGCGCCTTCACCGGCGCCAACCAGCAGACCATCGGCAAAATTGAATATGCCAACGAGGGCACGCTGTTCCTCGATGAAATCGGCGACTTGCCGCTGGAGTTGCAGGCCAAGTTGCTGCGCTTTCTGCAGGAGCGCGTGGTCGAGCGTATTGGAGGGCGTAAAGAGATACCGGTTGACGTGCGTATCGTGTGTGCGACGCACCAGAACCTGGAAGAGCAGATGCGAGAGGGTCGCTTCCGTGAGGATCTCTATTACCGAATCAGTGAAATGACGATCAAGATTCCCGCGTTGAAAGATCGCACCGGTGACACGGCCGTGCTGGCCAAGGCATTCCTGTCGCGCTTCACCGCCGAGCTCGGCAATGGTGGCCGCAGCTTCGACAGCAGTGCCCTCGAAGCGTTGGAACGCTACACCTGGCCAGGCAATGTGCGGGAACTGGAGAGCCGGGTGAAACGGGCGGCCATTATGGCTGACGGCCCCCAGGTAACCGCAGAGGATCTGGAACTCGACACGCAATCCACCGAGGATGCCCTGCCGTTGAACCTGCGGCAGGTGAGGGACGCAGCGGAGCGGGGGGCGATCATCCGCGCGATGGGGCATGCCGGGGACAACGTCTCGGAAGCGGCAGCGTTGCTCGGTGTAACCCGACCGACCCTGTACACTCTACTGGAAAAGTACGGTTTCAAATAACCGGAGCTCTCTGCGGTGATACCACCGACCCGCTCACCGTTTCCCTGGCTGTGGCTTGGGTACTCCCTGCTGCTGGTCTACGGCACCTGGTTCCCGCTCGACCGCTGGGACTGGGCACTGGGAGGCTGGCAGGCTTTCATGGCCATGGACTGGCCAAAACGGGTGGCCCGCTCGGACTTTATTCTCAACCTGATCGTGTACCTGCCCTTCGGACTGCTGGCCATGCTCTGCCTGCGCGGGCCGTTTGTGCGCAGACTGCTGCTCGCAACAGCGGCGGCCACGGCGCTGTCCGCCAGCCTGGAGTTTGGTCAAACCTACCTGCCCGGGCGGGTGAGTTCACTGGCAGACCTGCTACTGAACAGCGCCGGCGGATTCCTCGGCGCGCTGGGCGCCGGACTGGCCGTGCGCCTGACGCTCTCCAGACGGCTTACCCAGCGCGTGCTTGCAGCACTCCGTGACCCCGCTACCGGCAGGCTGGGCCTGCTGGCGCTGGGCTGCTGGATCCTCGCTCAATGGGCCCCACTCGTGCCCAGCCTCGATATCGGCAACCTGCGCGCAGGCCTGGCCCCCCTCAAGGCCACACTCACCGGCAAGGCACCCCTGAACAGCGCCCAGGTCGTCAGCTATCTATTCATGCTGTTTACCGTGGGCACGCTGCTGCTGAGCGTTCTTGCCCCCGTCCAGCGCCGCCTGTCCGCTGTGTGTGGACTGCTGGCGCTGGTGTTGGCAGGCAAGATTCTAGTGCTGGGACGGGTACTGTCGGCCGAGGCACTACTGGCCTTCGTCTGCCTGATCCCGATATTCTGGCTGTTGCGCACCGCCTCCACCGGCCTGCTGCGCGGATTGCTGCTGCTGTCGCTGACCGCCTTCCTGATAGAGGACGCGTTGCTGCCTGCGGAGGGCAACAGCGCATTGCGTACCATCAACTGGATACCGTTTCGCGGTCACATCAATAGCGTGCACGGGGTGGTCAACCTGCTGGAGACCCTGTGGGTGTTCATCGCGCTCGCCTGGGTCACCTACCCCTGGAGCCGCAACCGCAACCTGCGCACCGTGCTGGCCTGCCTCATTGCTGCCGTTACCCTGGGGCTGGAGTGGTGGCAGCAATTCGTGCCCGGCCGCTACCCCGACATTACCGACGCGCTGGTGGCGACGGGCGGCTGGTGGCTGGCCACGGTCTGGCCCTGGCCCGTTGAGCCGGACCCACAGCGTGACCAGAGGCAGCCGCCCACATCAGCTGGACGCCGCAGGGGCGGAAAATCGGGATTTCCCCGGCGTCACCGCGTGTTGCTGCTCGCCGGCGCCAGCCTCGTGGGGCTGTTGGCAGGCCTGTACGCATTCCTCGCCCGGGAGGACATTGCACCTTACGCGCTGCCGACAATTGAACAACTCCCAGCGCCCACTTTTCCGTCCTGGCGACAGGCGCATCCAAGGCTGCCGGCACCGACAGACCAGGACATCGCCCTGCTGCGCGCACACCATCCGGCCTTCTGGGAGCGACATCGGAAAGCCGCGCGGGAAGGAAAACTGTACTCACGGATTCTCATGGCCCTTGTAGAACCCGGCTCCGTGGATCTACAGGCCCTGCACACGGACTTGATGGCACTGCAACCCACCTGGCGTGGCCACGAGCAAACCCGTCCGCTGGCGCTGGCCTACGACTGGCTGTACGCACAGTGGACGCCAGCGCAACGGCAAAGCCTGCTCGCCAGCGTGGAGGCAGCCTGCGACTACCAGATTCACGTGATCACCGACAAGTACGCCCTCTCGCCGTACAACGTCTACCTCTACAACAGTCCGCTGCAGGCACTGATGATGGCCGCCATCGCCAGCCACGGTGATAGTGACAACGACCGTTGCATGCGATTCACCGCAGACTACTGGCGCCACCGGGTACTGCCCGTGTGGCGCCAGGTGATGGGCTCCACAGGTGGCTGGCATGAAGGGGGAGAATACATCGGTATTGGTATCGGCCAGGCGGTGTACCAGTTGCCCGCGCTGTGGCGCAACGCCACCGGCGAGGATCTCTTCGCCCGCGAAGCGGGTATCCGCGGCTTCGCCGATTTCGCCCTGCACAGGACCCGACCCGACGGCACCTACATTCGCAGTGGGGACGCGGCGCACTTCCGTCGCCGTATTCCGGACCTGGCACCGCTGGCCCTGGAGGTCGGGCACCGCGCCGCCTATACCCTCGCCGCACCAACAACGCCGCTGCGCCCCCTGTCCTGGCCCTGGGGCCCCCTGGCGCAGCCCGGCTTTGCGGATACGACTGCCCTGCAGCGCGAGCCCACCAGCCGCTGGTTCGACGGCATTGGACTGCTGCTGGCGCGCTCCAGCTGGAGCGAAGACGCCACCTTTGTAACCTTTCGCGCGGGCGACAACTACTGGTCACACTCACATCTGGACCAGGGAGCGTTCACCATTTTCCGCAACGGAGCACTGGCCATAGACAGCGGCCTCTACAACCGCTACGGCTCTGAGCACCACATGAACTACACCTCTCAAAGCATCGCCCACAACGTCATCACGGTCACCGACCCGGAAGACACTGTGCCCATGCCACCCAAGGGCGAGGGCGGCTCCAGCCGCGCCATCGCCAATGATGGCGGGCAGCGGCGAGTCGGCTCCGGATGGGGGCGCGCGGCACCGCTGGACTTCCAGCACTGGCAGCAACAGGCCGAGCACTATCGCACCGTCGGTGAAGTGCGCCACGGAGACGAGCGCGGCGTGTCCTGGGTGGTCGCAGACCTCACCCCAGCCTATACCAATGCGGCTTCCGGCAAGGGGGACTTTTCGGCGCGCCGCCAGCGGGTGCGCAGCTACCAGCGCAGTTTTGTCTTCGACAGAGAACAGCAGGTCATCATTGTCTACGATCGCGTGACGGCCCACGATGCCAGTTTCCGGCAAAAATGGTTACTGCACAGCGAACTCGAACCTGAACTTCAGGGCAGGGACTTTCGCATCGCGGCACCGCTCAACCCAGGTGGCCTGCGCGGACAGCTGCATGGCCAGGTCCTGCTACCAGAGGATGCAAACCTCACCGCCATCGGCGGGTCGGGACTGGAGTTCTTCGTAGACGAACAGAACTATGACGAGGGCGGCACGCTACAGGCAACCGCCCAGCGCCTGCGCCGCGAGCGTGGTGCCGAACCCGGCGCCTGGCGCCTGGAACTGCAGCCAGGCCGGGAGGCTGAAACCCAGGAGTTCCTCGTTGTCATGCGCACTACCGATTTGCAATCCCTGGCACAACCGACGCAGCCGATGCTGGCGACACTGACAACAACGAACGATACCTTGACGGTGCAACTGCCCGGTGCACAGCCGTTGACGGTGCAACTGCCCCGGGGCATGGGAAACGTACAGCTGCAGCGCCGTCGTTAACAGCGCCTGCTTTCCCTCAGTGCAGGTTCAGGTCGGCGACCAGCTGTTCCAACAGGCCGTCCAGTGCTCCATCAATCTGTGCATACACGGCCTCGAAGCCCTGCCAGTCACCGAAATAGGGGTCCGCGACTGGCCGGCCTGCCGCGGCGCCCGGCTGATAGTCCCCCAACAAGCGCACACGCTGCAGCGCCACACTACCGGCAGCCAGTTGCGCGAGCTCCTCGCTATGCGCGTGCTCCATGACCAGAATGTGCGTGCTGCGCTCAAGCAGGGCTGGGGTTGCCTGGCGAGCGCGTATTCTACCCAGTGGAACACCATAGACCTGCGCCAGCCTGACAACCCGAGGATCGGGAGGACGCCCGAGCTGCCCGGGACGCGTCCCCGCAGAGGCCACCGCAATCCGCCGCCCCAGCCCCATGCCACGCAGACGGTGACGCAGCATGGCTTCTGCCAGCGGTGACCGGCACACATTTGCGGTACACACAAACAGAACACGCAACTGCGGCCGCCACCAGATCACCTGTGTTCGCCCTTACGCCGCCTCAAGGGGCAATCCGATCAAGCAATTGATGCACCCAGGTCACCGGTATCACATAGCTGATGCCGGAGGGGCGCTCGAGCACGGACTCCCGGGATTCCTTGACGAACACGCTGTTCACGACGCCGATCACCTTTCCGGTTGCCGGATCGTATACCGGACTGCCGCTGTTGCCCGGGTAGGCTGTGGCGTCGAGCTGGAAGACATCGAACGGGTTACGCATGCGCTGCAGCTGCACGGCATTGAGATCGCGCGCGGCGTCGGCGGTGCGTGCAACGGGAGTGATCGCTGACACCATGCCGCGATGAGTCACGGGATACAAACCCAGCACACCGCCGATCGGAAAGCCGGTAAACGCCACCGCATCGCCCTCACGAACACCGTCGGAATCGCCCAGGGTCAGTGTCGGCAGCGGGCTACCGGTGATTCGCAGAACAGCCAGATCGTGCACAGGGTCCTGTGCCGCAATTTCAGCCGGGTGTACACGGGCCTGGCGTCCGCGCCCTGAAAACACAGCCAGCATCTGTTGATTGTCGTGGTCCAGCAGTTCCGGAAGGACATGGTAGTTGGTCACGATCAACTGGCCGTTTCCCACCACGAAACCGGTCCCACGCAAACTGTCCGGACGGCGATCCCCGATGGGCTGGCGGGGAGGGTAACTCGTACCGACACCGACAATGGCCGGACGCACACTCTCAATCACGTCGGCCAGCGACGCCGCACTGACCGGCACCGGCTGGATAAAGGCAACGATGCACACCAGCGCAGCGAGCGCGGGCACAGAGATCAGGCGAAAAAAGCGGCTCATGGCATCACTCCTGTGACAGGGGCCTGCAGGGTTCGCCGCTTCAGGCTTGCCGAAGCGGCTTTTGCAGGCGACACTGCAAACCTGTGACCATAGTCCAGAACCATCAGGCCGCGCAACGGCGGCAACGCTGGCAACCCCTGGCAAGGAGAACCCCGGGTGACAGATCTTATCCATGAGTTTATCGCACGCGGCGCGCACGTGCAGGGCGACCGACCCGCATTGTTGTTCCGGGACGCGGTGCTTTCGTACGCGCAGGTCTGGGATCTGGTGAGTAATGCCGCCAATGGCCTGCTCGCACAGGGACTCTGTGCGGCAGAACGTGTCGCCATCTATTTGCCGAAGCAGCCGGAGACCGTCGTGGGCATTTTCGCCACGGCAGCTGCGGGTGGCTGCTTCGTTCCGGTCAATCCGGTCCTCAAGCCGCGACAGGTGAGCTACATTCTGCGCCACAGCCAGGCCCGGATACTGGTCACCTCGGCACAGAGGCTGCAGCAGCTGGCGGCGGAACTGCCCGACTGCAGCGACCTGCACACCCTGGTTCTGGTCGACACACTGAGCGGCGAGCGCCGGGAGGCGCTGGCACGTGACCTCCCGGGGCTGACCATCATCGACTGGCAGGATCTGCTGGAAGCGACTCCCCTCCCGCGCCACCGGCGCATCGACACCGACATGACCGCCCTGCTGTATACCTCGGGCAGTACGGGGAACCCCAAGGGCGTAGTGCTCTCGCACCGAAACATGGTGGCCGGCGCACGCAGTGTCGCCGAGTATCTGGAAAACACCCCTGAAGATCGGCTGCTCGCGGTGCTGCCTCTCAGTTTTGATGCCGGCCTGAGTCAGGTCACTACCGCGTTTTCCGTGGGTGCCTCGGTGGTACTCATGGACTACCTGCTGCCGCGCGATGTGCTGAAAGCCGTGGCCCGCTATGAGGTAACGGGGCTGGCCGCAGTCCCCCCGCTGTGGAACCAGCTGTTGCAACAGGAGTGGCCAGCGGAGGTCGCCACCAGCCTGCGCTACGTCACCAACACCGGAGGCGCCATGCCGGTCGCGAGTACGCGGGCCCTGCAACAGAAACTGCCGCACACCCGCATCTTTCTCATGTATGGGCTCACCGAGGCCTTTCGCTCAACGTACCTGCCCCCCGAGGAACTCGAGCAGCGACCCCAGTCCATCGGCAAGGCCATTCCCAATGCTGAGATCCTGGTGGTGAACGAGGCCGGCGAGCTCTGCGCTGCCGACGAGCCCGGCGAACTGGTACACCGTGGCGCCCTGGTCGCCCTGGGCTACTGGAACGACCCGGAGAAAACCGCAGAACGCTTCCGGCCCGCACCGGGGCAGGACCCGGCTCTACCGCTGCCGGAACTCGCTGTGTGGTCGGGAGACCAGGTTGTGCGTGATGCAGAGGGCTACCTGTACTTCGTTAGCCGCAAGGACGATATGATCAAAACCTCGGGCTACCGGGTCAGCCCGACCGAGGTGGAGGAAGTGGCCTACCTGTCCGGCCTGGTTGCCGGCGCCGCTGCACTGGGCCTGACACATGTGCAGCTCGGGCAGGCCATCGCGCTGGTCGTCACGCCCTCTTCCCAGGCCAGCAGCGCGACCCTCGAGCGGGACCTGCTGGCATTCTGCCAGCGTGAGTTACCGAATTTCATGGTGCCCACGAGGGTCATCGTGCGCGAAGCACTGCCCCACAACCAGAACGGAAAAATTGACCGACGCGCGCTCAACGCCGAGTACGCAGGCCTGTTTGAGGAGCCAACAGCATGACCGATCCGCACGGTGGCGCCGCAAGCGGCTCGTTTGGAAATTCTGCATCTGGCGGTTGCGGATCTGAGAACCCTGTCACAGAATGTAACATTCTCCCTGTACTAATGCCTGCAGCTGCTAGAGTTTGAAGGCTGGCGGACGTTCGCCTTCATCAAACCGCGCGACAAACAGAACATGCACAGTATACTGGGGCCAGACCACCATGTTAGCGAGTAGCCTGTTGGGAACCCGACGCGTTTTCAAGCACCACGTTCACGTTGCCTACTACTGGCTGGCATTGCTTGATGCTGTATTGTTTACCGGTGCCTGCTACCTGGGGACCTTTCTGTACTTCCTGCGCGACCAGGCGTTGCTGGACTCCCATCTGGAGACGCTGCTGCCCCGCGCCCTGGTGTTTGCCATCACCACCGTGCTGGCCATGACCTCCCTTGGTCTCTACCAGCCTCGCCTGCGCGAAGGACTGAATGGCATCCTACTGCGTGTTGCGGGGTCTTTGGTGCTGGTGACCATCGCCATGGCCGCCACATTCTATCTGCTGCCCTCCCTGCATCTGTGGCGCGGTGTACTGGCCTACTCATCCGTCCTGGCCTTTACCTCCTGCCTGATCACGCGGGTGATTTTCGCCAACACCGTCGAACTCGAGCAGTTCAAGCGCAAGATCCTGGTCCTGGGCACTGGCCAGAGGGCACTCAACATCGCAGAACGTATGCGCCGCAAAAGCGACCGTCGCGGCTTCCGCATTGCCGGCTATGTCCGCACGGAGGGCGAGGACACACTCGTAGAGACAGGGAGCGTATTCACCCCGAGTGAACCCCTGCACGATTATGCGCTGGCACACGACATCCGCCAGATTGTCGTGGCCCTTGATGACCCCGGTGCATTGCCTGCGGAGGAGCTGATGCATTGCCGCACATCCGGGATAGAAGTCGTCAACATTCTTGATTTTTTTGAGCAGGAAGCGAGCAAGATTCTGGTAGAAGAAGCGCCGCGGGAATGGTTCATTTACTCCGATGGCTTCGCCGCTGGCGGCGCCAAGAATCGTGGCAAACGCGCACTCGACCTGCTCGCCGCCTTTTTCCTGCTGGCTGGCACCTGGCCTCTGATGCTCCTGACAGCACTGGCGATCAAACTGGAAGACGGGTGGCGGGCGCCGGTCATTTTCCGCCAGAAACGCGTGGGCCTGAACGGGCGTGTGTTCGACGTCCTCAAGTTCCGCAGTATGAGCGTGGACGCGGAAGGCGACGGCAAGGCGCGCTGGGCGACCACCAATGACAGCCGGGTAACGCGGGTTGGGCAGGTCATTCGCAAACTGCGCATCGATGAACTGCCACAGATCGTCAACGTACTTGTGGGGGACATGGCACTGGTAGGGCCGCGACCGGAACGGCCGGAGTTCGTGCGCGAGCTGTCCGCGAGTATTCCATTCTTCGACAAGCGCCACTGTGTGAAGCCCGGCATTACCGGCTGGGCCCAGCTGAATTACCCCTATGGCGCCTCCACACGCGATGCCCTGCACAAACTGGAGTACGACCTCTACTACGTCAAGAACCAAAGCCTGTTTCTCGACTGCCTGGTGATTCTGCAAACTGCCGAGGTGATTCTGTTCGGCAAGGGTGCCCGCTAAACCCGCCAAAAGTGCGTTACCGTGACGGCGAATGTGACGCCCCTGTTACCCAAATGTGTCAGGTTTTTTAATTCTGCAGCCGGCTGTTTGGCTTGTGATGCCACCTCGCATTAGGTAACCTCTTGATATCGCATAGCTCTGTCCTTTTTGGTGCGTAATTTGCACAAGCAATAACGACGAAGGGGTTAACGGGCATCAGTCGGCGCTGCGGCGTCAGCATCGCGGGGAGAGTAATCGGGGCATGAATACAGTACTGACCATTATCGCGATTCTGGGCCTGGGCGCCCTCCTCGTGTCTGTCGTGCTCTTCACCATGGCCGCTCGCCGCTACGTGTCCGACGATGAGCCGGAACACATTTCCCTGGTCCCCAACACCGGCCGCGATCATATTCCGCGCAGCCGCGGTGACCGGCGCCAGTCAAACGCCCCCACACTGTTCCCGATCACGGTCAACGGTGAACTGATTACCCGCGAGCGCCGTCAGATAGCAGACCGCAGGCAGCAACCCCGCCGCTACGGCTGAGGCGGAATACCGCACACAACTACCCACGAATCTCGACTTTTCGACGATATTCACGGGACAGCCGCTGCCAGACCGCCTAATATTCGAGCCATACGCGTCATTCATCGAGGCTATGGTCGATGAGAACAGCTGCCATCTTCATCATCACTCTGTGCGCTGCCCTGAGCGGAGGCTGCGGCGGTGGTGGCGGCTCCGGGGCTGACCCGATTCCCGATACGCCCCCGGTGACACCGATTCCCGTCGACCCGGAGCCCGTCGGTGAGGAGCCACTGCGCGGCATTCATGCCGCGGCGCGGCTGGCATCCCGCGCCACCTTCGGCATGCCCTGGGAAGACATCCGCGCCATCGACCAGGCGGGCGAGAACGCCTGGCTGGAAGCACAGTTCGACACGCCACCCAGCCGGCACGATACCGTTGTCAGTGACCTGATGGCGCGCGCTGCACGCGGCGAACTTAGCGCGCTGGACCCTGACCCCACCCGCCTTGAAGGGCTCTTCAGCCGCCTCGCGTGGTGGCACACCACCCTCACCGCGCCAGACCAGCTGCGCCAGCGCGTGGCCTTCGCGCTCAGTGAAATCTTTGTGGTGTCGGACAACGTCGATCTGCTCTTCCAGTCACCCTACGCACTGAGCAACTACTACGACACGCTGCTTGAGCACGCATTTGGCAACTTCCGCGACCTGCTGCTGGAGGTGACGCTGCACCCTGCCATGGGGGTGTACCTCAGCCATATCCAGAATGCCAAGGCGGACCCCGAGGCCAACACCTTCCCCGACGAAAACTACGCGCGGGAGGTCATGCAGCTGTTCAGCATCGGCCTGTTCGAGCTGAACCCGGACGGTAGTGAACGCCTGGATGACATGGGCCGACCGATTCCCACTTACGACAACGACGATATCCGCGAATTCGCCAAGGTGTTCACCGGGCTCTCCTGGGGGGGCGGCAACAACGCGTTCCGGGCCTACCGGCCCAACTTCCGCGAACCCATGCGCATGTTCGAGGAATACCATGACAGCAGCGAAAAGCGCCTGCTCCGGGGCACGGTCCTGCCCGCCGGGCAGAGCGGCATGCAGGACATTGAGGCTGCCGTGGACAACCTGTTCCAGCACCCTAACGTGGGGCCGTTCATCGGGCGCCAGCTGATACAGCGTCTGGTCAGTTCCAACCCGTCTCCCGACTATGTCGCACGGGTTGCCGCCGCGTTTGATGGCGAGGACGGCAGCCCCCGTGGAGACCTGCGCGCCACGATTCGGGCCGTACTGCTCGACCCGGAAGCCCGCGCCGTGCCCGATCCAGACCGGCCACGCGGAAAGCTGCGCGAGCCGCTGTTGCGCCTGATCGCCACACTGCGCCAGCTGAATACCTCGAGCCCGGATGGTTTCTACGCCAACGCGGGCTTCTACGTGCAGGAGCAGATCCAACAGCACCCCCTCTCCTCGCCCAGCGTGTTCAACTTCTTTCTGCCGGCCTTCGCACCCGTCGGTCCCATTGCCGATAGCGGGCTGGTAGCGCCGGAATTCCAGATCACCAACAGTAGCTCCATCGTCGCCATATCGAACCTGCTGCAGGGCGCGGTTCTGGGCGACTTCCTCAACGATCTACGCGAACCGCCCTTCAGTGCCGCACGTTTTGATCTCGGTGAGTACCTGGAGGTCGCAGAGGATGTGCCCGCTTTGCTGGAGCGGCTGGATACGGTGTTCACCTACGGCACGCTGGGAGCGGAGACGCGCGCAAGCATCACCTCGGCTGCAGAGCAGCTGGACGACCTGGAACTGCGCACCCGCGTAGCGCTGTACCTGCTGTTGATATCGCCCGACTACGCGGTGGAGTTGTGACATGCTGACACGACGGGGACTGTTGCAGCGGGGCCTTCTGCTCGGAGGCGCATCGACTGGCCTGGGCAGCCTGCTGCAATTGGGGTTGGTACGTCATGCCGCGGCCCAGGGCGCAGCAAGCGACTACCGTGCACTGGTGTGCGTATTGCTGGCCGGCGGCAATGATTCCTTCAATATGCTGGTCCCCTGGGATACCTCCACCTACGCCGGGTATGCGAACATGCGCTCCGACCTCGCCCTGCCGCGCAGCACGCTACGCCCATTGGCGGGCACCGATGCCACGGGGCGCGCCTATGCCGTGCACCCTGGCATGCCGGGGCTGCAGCGCCTGTTCAATGACGGCGATGCCGCACTCATCAACAACGTGGGTGCACTGGTGGCCCCTCTGGACAGCGCGGCTATTGCGGCAGGCA
This sequence comes from uncultured Haliea sp., assembly GCF_963973825.1. Taxonomy (NCBI): domain Bacteria; kingdom Pseudomonadati; phylum Pseudomonadota; class Gammaproteobacteria; order Cellvibrionales; family Halieaceae; genus Haliea; species uncultured Haliea sp. The sequence continues at coordinate 68,838 of NZ_CAXBAE010000008.1, read as the reverse complement.
ACTGGCCTACCCCGCTCGGCCTGTTCTCCCACGCAGACCAGATCCAGCAGTGGCAGACTGCGGTTTCGGATGCGCGCATCGCCCAGGGCTGGGGCGGGCGCATCGCCGACCTGATGCAGGGCGCCTCGCCTGCCAACGGCCTGGCCATGAACATTTCGCTGTCGGGCAACAACGTGTTCCAGAGTGGCAGCGCAACAACCCCCTATAGCATCACCACAGACGACCAGGGTGCGAAGTCATTGAATGGCTACACCGAAGATTCACCCGGTGGCCGGTTTACCCGCGCCGTGGTGGACGACCTGCTCGCCAGCAGCCAGCAACAGCTTCTGCGACGCGAGTACGGCAACCGCTTCGCAGATGCACTTGCCACCCAGCAGGCGGTGTCCAGCGCATTGTCCGGGGCGCAACCACTCACCACGGGATTTGCTGCCGATCCCTTCGGCCAGGCCATGCGACAGATCGCGCGCATGATCAGCGTGCGGGACCAGTTTGGTAGCTCACGCCAAACATTTTTTGTCACCGTTGGGGGCTGGGACCACCACGACGGGTTGCTGGAAAACCAGGCGGCCATGCTGCCGATGATTGATGCCGGGCTGCTCGCCTTCCGCGATGCACTGGCGGAACTGGGTGCCCTGCCCATGGTGACCACCTTTACGACCTCGGACTTTGCGCGCACGCTGACCTCCAACGGCAAAGGCTCGGACCACGGCTGGGGCGGACAGCACATTGTGATGGGGGGCGCAGTCAACGGCGGTCAGTTCTACGGCGACTACCCGGATATCCATCCGGACAATCCGCTGGATGTGGGTCGCGGGGTCTACGTGCCAACCACCGCGACCGACCTCTATTTTGCCGAGCTCGCACGCTGGTTCGGTGTCGATGACAGCGACCTGACCGAGGTGCTCCCCAACCTGGAGCGGTTCTACAGCATCGGCTCGGGCGCGCCGCTGGGGTTCATGCTGGGGGGCTAGCACCCCTGGAACACGCGAGCACTCCTTGACCCTCAAGGACTGCAGACACAAATGATGACAAAGCGGAATCTCACCGCTACACTCGCAGTTGCTAGACGCAAACAAGAAACTTAATAAAGGTCTGTCGCACGAGTACTGGCGACCGATCCGGGCGCAGCAACCACGGGATTATTCATCATGCCACACAGCATCGCTATCGCCGGAGGCAGCGGCGGCCTGGGCGCCGCCATGTGCCGCCATCTGGGCACGCAGGGCTTGCACATCATTGTCGGGTATCACAGCCGCGGAAGCGGTAGTCAAGGACATCATCAGCGCAGACGGGCAGGCCACCGCCGTTAAGGTGGACCTCTGCGATGCGGATCAGGTCGCAGCGTTCCTCGCTGCGGGTGCGAGCAGGGGCGCCCACTTGGCTGGTGTCGTCAACGCCACCGGGCCCGCCATACCGCTGCGGCCGCTCTGTGATATCAGCAGTGACACCTTCAGCCACATCATGCGCACCGACGTCGAAGGCGCATTCAATCTGCTCACGCAGGCAGGCAGGTGCCTGGCCGCCACGGGTGGCGGCAGTGTCGTGCAACTGCTCACAACCGCCGTGCTGCGCACCCTGGAAAACGATGCCATGTCGGGCATCCCCAAAACGGCGATCAGCGGCATTGTGCGCCAACTGGCGAGAGAGCTGGGACCACAGCACGTTCGCTTCAACGGTATCGCTCCGGGCGTGATTGACGCCGGGATCGTGCACAGCTCGTTTACTGCAGATCCGGTCGCAGAGAGCGTCATCAACGACTGTCTGGCAAAAACACCCATGCCCCGGCTGGGGAAACCGGAGGAGGTTTCCGCCCTCGCCGCTTTCCTGCTCAGTGACGCCGCAGGCTATATCAACGGACAAATTATCGGTATCGATGGAGGCTACAGCGCATGAAAGAACCGGCATACAGGCGTTCCCGGACCACATCGAGGGCAGGAGCACTACTGGCCGCCCTGGGCCTGATTGCGGCCGGGGCGGCGGCAGAGGATACCCAAGACGCCGCACTGTCCACGCTGGCCGCTAGCGGTGAAGCCCTCTACGCAGAACACTGCGCCACCTGTCACGGCCTGACGCTGCGCGGCTCGGCCCACGGCAACACCCTGAAAGGGGCGGATTTTCTGGCGCAATGGGCCGGGCGCGAAGCCATGACCCTGCTGGCGTTCAATCGCGCCAATATGCCCCCCGGGGGCGCCGGGTCCCTGGAGGACGCGCAGCATGCGGCCATCACGGCCTATCTCATCGACTCCAATCGTGAGGCCGGCGAGGTTGACCAGCGGCTGTTTGCCAGCGCTGACCAATTGGTGGGCGCAGCCGATGGCAGCACCGAAGTCTCCTGGGTCGCCTTTGACGGTGCAGGTTCCATCGATGCGGACGCGCGCACGCGCGGAGGCTTCCAGAACCGCAGCATCAGCGACTTTACACCCGTGACCGCAGAAGACCTGCGCAACCCGGCGGACGGTGATTGGCTGAGCTGGCGACGCACGCTCGATGGCCAGGGCTACAGCCCGCTCAGGCAGGTCAACCGCGACACGGTGGCCGGGTTGAAGCTGTCCTGGGTGATCACCATGCAGGACGGCAGTAACCAGCCAACGCCGCTGGTGCACAATGGCATCATGTACCTCACTCACCCCGGCAACGTGATACAGGCACTTGCCGCCGACACCGGGGAACTGATCTGGGAGTATGCCTACAGCTTCCCCGAGGCCTCGCGCACGCTGGGGGGCCCCACGCGCAACATCGCGATCTACGGGGACAAGCTCTACCTGGCCACCTACGACGCCGCCATCGTGGCGGTTGACGCACGCACGGGTGCCGAAGTGTGGCGCACGCCCAAGGCCGACTTCAACAAGGGCTACACACACACGGCGGGGCCCATCATCGGTGATGGCGTGGTGATCAGCGGCCTCAATGGCTGCGAGTGGTACAAGGAAGAAGGTTGCTTCATCACCGGCCACGATGCCGACACCGGAGAAGAGCTGTGGCGTACCTCCACCATCGCCCTGCCGGGCACGCCCGGTGGCGACACCTGGGCAGGCCTGCCCACGGAGATGCGCGCCGGCGGCGATACCTGGATAGCCGGCTCCTACGACCCGGAGCTCAAACTGTTCTTCATCGGCACCTCGCAGGCAAAGCCCTGGGTGGCGTCAAGCCGCGGCATGAGCGCGACCGACGAGGCGCTGTATACCAACTCAACCCTGGCACTGCGGCCCGACACGGGTGAACTGGTGTGGCATTTCCAGCACATCGCCGGTGAAACCATTGATATGGAAGTGGGCTTTGAACGCGTCCTAATCGATGTAGACGGCAGGCCGCTGCTCTACACCATCGGCAAAGACGGGCTGCTCTGGAAGCTGGATCGCGCCACAGGTGCTTATGTCAACGTGGCTGAAACACTGCAACAGACCATCTACGCCGAGATCGACAAGGCACGCGGCAAGGTGCGCTATCGCGATGATATCGTGGCGGCAGGCGTCGGCGACACGATTGAGGCCTGCCCCGGCATTTACGGCGGGCACAACTGGCAGGCCTCGGCCTATAGCCCCGAAACCGGCAACCTGATCATTCCGCTGCACCAACTGTGTTCCGACATGATCGGGCGCGCGGTCGCCCAGGAACCGGGTTCCGGCGGGTACGGTGCAGACTCACGCACCTACCCCATGCCCGGCAGCAATGGCATGCTCGGACGGCTTGCCGCATGGGACGTACGCAGCATGGCCGAAAGCTGGGTTCACGAGCAGCGCGCCATGTTCCTGACGGGGGCGCTCACCACCGGTGGCGGGCTCGTGTTCATCGGCGACCTTGACCGCTACTTCAAAGCCTTCGACGTGAAAACCGGCGAATTGCTCTGGCAAACACGGTTGGGGGCACCACTACACGGCTACCCCATCAGCTACGCGGTGGATGGCAAGCAATACATTGCGGTACCCACAGGCATCGGTGTGTTTCGCGCCATGACCGCCGTCGTCAGCCCTGAGATCTACCAGCCGACGGGCGGAGAGGCGCTGTATGTGTTTGAGGTGGAATAGCCGCGAATAGACAAGAGCGCGGCCCGACCAGAAAAATAAATCACTCGTCGCCCTGATTCCAACAGGGTTTGCCCATCATCGCACCAGGGGGATGCCATGCTCTGGCCTACATTGTCACTCCGGCAATCCGGACTTGCCCGCCTCTCGAATCAGTGGCTGGTATTCAGCAAACGCCGGCCCCGCCACCGTCGCGCCGATTGTGAAGCCCGCATCAGTCGTGAGGGTATGTCCTGTGGTATAGCCAGATTCGTCACTCGCCAGCCATAGCGCGGCATTCGCGACATCTTCGGCCAACCCGGGACGACCGCGAAGGGGGGAAGCTTGCGCAAGCATTTCTTTCGCCTTGTCGATATTCTTGGGGTCGCCGGTGAGTACACTCGCCACCATAGGCGTGGCCATGGATGCCGCGGCAATCGCATTGACCCGCACATTGCTGCCTGCCAGCTCTGCGGCAAGGTTTTTGGTCAGTCCTACCACGCCATGTTTTGCCGCGGTATAGGCGTGCGGCCCCAGCCCGCCCATGAGTCCTGCTGTGCTGGCCATGCTGATTATGGAGCCGCTACCTTGAGGCTGCATGACACGCGCAGCGTGCTTTGCGCAGTAAAACGCGCCGTTCAGGAGTACGTCTATGGTAAAACGCCATTCTGCACCCGGCGTCTGCGCAACAGGGCCAACCGACCCAACAATTCCTGCACTGTTGAACATGACATCCAGACGCCCAAAGTGCGTCGTCGCCGCATCTATGGCCGCGCTCACACTCTCTTCATCGGTGATATTGCAGTAGCTGAACATTGCCTTGTCGCCGTACTTCTCAGCTAGCGCGGTGCCCTCCGCCTTTTGGATATCGCACAAAGCGACCCGGCAACCCTCCTGGATAAACCGTTCCACCGCGGCGGCCCCGATTCCGCTTGCAGCGCCCGTAATCAATGCCACCTTTCCTGCCAATCTCATGCCTGCTATCTCCACGTTACAGGTTGCAAAAAAAGGGGGCCGCAGCCCCCGCAAACTTCATTACATTCGGTACAGGTAATCGTCGGGTGCTCGCTGCCCCACCGTCTCCGGCGCAATGCTGCCAAACCCGCGCGACTGGGCCGGTTCCAGCCGCGTCCAGTCGGTCATTCCAACCCTGCGCACGATGCGCCATTCACCGTCGCGCAGCGCAAAGTGGTCCAGATAACGCCCTCCGACGAAATAGTCCATCTCGTTATCGAACGCATCCGGGCCCGCCAATGGGTCACCGACTGGTCGCATGCGGTGAAACGCGGTGAAGTAGGTTTCAGCTCTCGCTTTATCCGGTCCATCCAACTCGACAAGTATGTTTCCCAGATGGTGGTGCGTGCGGCTGTGCGCCGATAGCACGCCCAACGCAAACGCCACAAAATCACCAGGCTGCTCCGCGGTGGACGGACGTGAAGGATCAGAAGATGGCCCCTCGAAGAAATGGTGATGCTCCGAGCCCGGATGGAAGACGCTGCGCAGCAGCACTTCGTCCATCCGGTCCAGAGCCCGCGCGTAGCGGACGATCACTTCCGTGATCGCCTGCTTCGCGAGCAACTCCTGCAACTGTTCGTTCATCGCGACAATCAGTTGTTGAAGTTATAAACCACCTCGAACCCGTAGGTACGCGGTGGACGGGTAGCAGCGTAAGACCAGAGGCCAGCCACTTCATAGCCGTGCGTGTAGCCGTCTTCATCTGTCAGGTTGCGGCCGAACAGACTGAACGTCAGGTTGTTAACGGCGTAGTTCACTGATGCGTCCACAATCCCCTGGCTATCGTTTGCCAGTTCGGCGTTGTTGGTGGCGTTGGTGAAGTGCGAGCCAATGTAACGATACGCGCCGCGTACCCAGGCGTTACCTCCCGCCACATCCCACTCGTAGGTTGCATCGACGGTACCGGTGAACTCTGGCGCACGGCGGAACTCCAGACCACTGAGGTCCGTAATGGAGCCTTCAACATCGGTATAGACAAAGTCGTCATACTCCGAATCGAGATAACCCAGGTTGGCACGGACGCTGAGGTTGTCACTCAGGTAGGCCTGCATCTCCAGTTCGATACCCTGAATGGTCGCCGACGACGGGTTGATAACTACGGTCTTCTGCCCGGTGTCGGTTTCGCTGGAGGGCAATTGCAGCTCCTCCTGCTTATCCTTGTAATCCATGGTAAAGATGGTCGCATTCAGACGCAGCCGGTTATCCAGCAGTTCGCTTTTCACGCCGATCTCGTAGTTATCGATCGTCTCTGGATCGTAGGGCTGAATCGCTTCCTCCAGGCTCGCAACGCGGCCATTGAAACCACCAGCCCGATAGCCCTTGGAGTAGGTTGCGTAGAACATCACATCATCGGTCATGTTATAGCGCAGGCCCACTTTGGGAGTGAACTCGTCCCACTTCTCGCTGGGATGTTGACCCGGGATGGTGTTCACCTCGCCAAACTGACGTGAGGTCTTCTCATCTTCTGTGTACCGTCCGCCCACGGTGAGCACCCACTGATCAGCAAAGCGATAGTCTGCTTCGAAGAATGCAGCAACCGACTCGGTTTCCTGTTGGGTGGTCTGGGGAATATCCAGAATCAAACCGGGAACCGCAAAGCCGATATAGCTCCGCATGCGGCTTTCATACTCGGAATCCCAGAAGAACAGCCCACCGACGACGTTAAATGCACCGCCGTTGTCATAGGTAAGCCGCAGTTCGTGGCTCTGCTGCTCGAACTCGCCCGGGCGGTCCGTGTGATACAACAGCTCCGGAGTACCGTCCCAATCCTGCAGACTGGCTTCATCAGACTCCCAGGAACCAAAGATATAGTCAAAGCGCAGCGCATCGCTGATTTCCCAGCGCGCTTCCAGAATGTGCGTGTCCGTATCAAAGAACGCATCCATAAAGGAGTCGTCAACGGCATCGACAGGGGTAATATTTGTCTCAAAGCTCGGCGGCACTGGCGGACGGCCACCGCCGCCGGCGACGCCGTTACGGTCACCGGTGATGGTCGAATTGACACTCGGTGAACAGTAGCCATAGGCAACACAGAACAGCTGATCAGGACGGGTTGCATTCACCAATGCGGGCGTGTCCTGATCCAGTCGTTCCATAGTGTAGCTATACTCAAATTCCAGCGTATCCGTGGCGTTCCAGAGCGCGTTGAAACCGAGTGACTCGTAGTCCTGACGGCCCTGATCACCCCGCACGGTAACGTTGTCGTAGTAACCTTCACCCTGATCGCGCTTGGCGCCGGTCAATTTGATAGCGAGGTCATCGGTAACCGCAAAATTGAAGACGCCGTCAACATAGTAAGTGTCAAAGTTCTCGACCCCGGCGCGGAAACGGCCACCCAGTTCACCCGTGGGCTGAGTACGACTGATATTGATCAGGCCACCCACGGTGTTGCGGCCGAACAATGTGCCCTGAGGACCGCGCAGTACCTCCACACGCGCAATATCGATGCCACGCAACAACGCACCCGCGTTGGAGCCGAGGAATACACCATCGACGCTTACACCGACGGCAGGGTCAAAGTTCTTCTCCAGATCGGCGATACCAACGCCGCGGATATAGATGGCTGCGGTGCCACCGGGGCCCTGCCCGGTGTCATCAATGATGACGTTGGGAGCAATATTGGCGAGGTCCTGGATATCGCGCGCAAACTGACGCTGGATTTCGGTTTCGCTCAGCGCGCTGACCGCGAGGCCAACGTCCTGCATGCTCTCCTCTCGCTTACGCGCTGTGACGGTGATTTCCTCCAGCACCCCCGGCGCTGCGGATACGACGGCAGGCGCGGAAACGCCCACCGAGGCGGCGGCTATGGCGGCGAACAAAATGCTGCGTTGTGTCTTCATGGAACGTCTCCTCGACGAGTTTGTTAATAGTCTTATCGATCGTTGTTGAGCAGGTCAGGGTCTCTTTCAGCCCTGCGGCGCCTTCAGCGGAGCGCCGGGTATTGGGTTGAAGTAATGGATCTGCACGTCACGCTGGACAATCTTCCAGCGCCCCGCGGTGCGCCGCAGGGTGTCGCTGTAGGTCGCGCCGACCATTTGGCAGTCGGTATCGCCGGTCAGCGTGCCGATGCAGTCGACGTCGCAGACACAGGTCGCGTGATCCGCATCCTGAAAATGCACGATGTGGTTGGTCGAGAGGTGATGGGACTCCTCCCAGGCCGGCCAGAGAACGTCCAGCACGGCCTCGCGAATGCCCGCGTGGCCACGGAAGGTGCCAAACGGCGGGCCGATATTCCACACACAATCCTCGCTCCAGATCGCCAGGAATCGGTCGAAATCCCGCTTGTCGAAGCCGTGACAGTAATCCGATGTCAAGTCGACGATATGCTGCCGACTTTCCAGCTGGTCCAGCCGGGCTGCGAGCGCCGTCAACGTGTCGCGGTCTTCGGACATGTCGTACCTCATGCCATTCTTATCATTAGCAGGCTTACGCTTTGCCACGCATCCGATGTCATCGAACTGCAATTAGCTTGTTTGCGTCTAGCAAGTGTAGTGATATTTGGGGGCGAGTCAAGCACTGCCGGCGCTCGCGGCCTGCGCCGGAACCCGGTAATAAGTCACAAACAGGGTGTTCAGCTGGAACGCAGCGGACGCGGGGCAGCCGGACTCAGGCGAGGCCTGCGTGAACAGCCTCACGCAGGCCTTGCCAGTGGCTCAGGGGGTTTTAGGGCCGAATGCCAGGAACACGTTCCCGGGCATGTGGAAATAGATGCCGTATCCGGAATTGACGAACATCATGCCGTCACTGAATACCGGCCCAGCCGCGCCGCCGAAAGAGCCGCCCAGGGCCGTGCCACCGTCAGTGGTGTCGAAAGAGCGTACACTGTCGTAGGACCAGAGCACTTTGCCCGTTGCCTTGTCGTAAGCGCGCAGCACGCCGTCCATGGCACCGGCGACTACTCCACCTGCAATGGCGGATGCCGCGGCAGAGAGGCCCGGCTGGCAGAATTCACGCCCCTCGCACAGATCTTCCGCCGGCGTGAACCAGAGAACGTCACCATTGCGAATATCCACGGCATACATGCCCGGAAATGCCTTCCCGGGCCAGCGAGCGCCACCGTCAAAATCCGACATCGGGACGTAGAGCACGTCGCCATCAAGCGCCATGCCGAAATGTACGCCGCCCTGTATGCCGCCGCGGCCCAGTTTCTTTTGCCAGACAATCGCTCCACCACGTGCCGGATCCAGGGCGTAGACATCGCCTGATTTCTGCCCGGCCAGCACCAGATCGCGCCCCTCGGAGGTGGTGGCCAGCAAGGTTGCCGCACCGAAGTCGTAGTCCGGACCATCCTCCGGCGGGCAGTTAATGCGCTCCTCGGTCTCGCAGCCCATATTCCAGGCATCTCCGACCGTCATCTGCTGGCTCCAGACAATCGAACCGTCCGCAAGACTCAGGGCGAGGATGGCGTCGCTGGTGTCGTTGGCCGGCGAGGAATAATTCTCCCCGGTGCCGACATACATCACGCCGCGCTCAATATCCAGCGCCGGTGTGTTCCACACTGGCGAGCCCGAGGGGGCGATGCGATCCGTACCCACTGCATTTTTACCCACCACCACCGGCGGTTCCGCGATTGTGTAGCTGGTATGCAGCTTCTCGCCGCTGCGTGCGTCGTATACCGCAACGCCACCGCGGAAGGTACAGCAGGCATAGCCGGGATCCGCTGCCGCCGTGACCTCGAGTGATGACAGCGGCACATAAAGACGGCCATCGTGCAGAGCCGGTGACGCGGTGAGCGTCAGGCTCGGGTGGTCATCCGGCCGGTCGCGCCAGACGAGCTCCCCGGTCACTGCGTTCAGCGCGTAGACATTGCCGACCAGGTCACCGAAATAAAGCAGCGGCGGCGATTTCGTATCCTCCGCCCAGTCGGCGACCACGATGCCGTTACGCACTTCCGCTACTGTCGAAAAACGCCAGCGAATGCAGCCGGTCGTCTTGTCCAGTGCGTATACGGTACCGTCCTGGCTGCCGATAAATACAGCGCCTCCCGCGATCGCGGGCTGGGATCGCGCCCGCAACGCGCCGGGAAAGGCAAAGGCCCATTTAAGCTCGAGCTCCCCCATCTCCGCGGCTGTGATGCCCGCTATTTCAGGCCGATAGTAGCGGTGGTTGCCCAGATTGACGCCCCAACCGGCGGTATCCGGCTGGGCACTGAAGTCGAACGCGGACCGCTGCGCAGTGCACTGCGGCGCTGCACTGGACATGGCGGCTTCCGCCAGACTGTGTCCGGAGAGGTACTCGGCCAGCAGCCGCTGCTGGGCGTCGGTCATTGCCGCCGCCTGCGTTTGCATCACGCCGCCCTGCATGGCCCGCAGAATCGAGGTCGGAGGCATAATCTGCAGCAGGCTCAGCTGCGGCGCCTTCGCCACACCGCCTTCATGGCAACTGGCACAATGCTGTTGGTACAGCGCTGCGCCATCCGGCTCCTGGTCTGCAGGCACGTCGGCGTGGGACAACGGCGCCAGAAGCAACGTGGCCAAGAGCGCGATAGATACCGGGTTTTTCATTCCAGGGGCTCCACGCGATAACCGGCGCGAGGAAAGTGCACAACCACCTCCCCGGCTCGCGAATCAGTTCGACGAATGGCAATGTCTTCACTGGTGAGCCGCATCAGCTCACCCGCAACCGGCACCGCACCGTAATCTTCCGGCGTGACGGTAACCGCAGTTCCCTGCTGCACACCCGGCAGGTGCGCAGAGGAAACAGCTACCTGCACCGTAGAGCCGGATGCACGGGCAATCGCCAGTGCCGATTCCGCATCCAGTTCACTGCGCTCACCGTGACCGATAGACTTGACCCGTTGCTCCCAGCCAGGCAACCAGCGCCACTGCGTCAGCAGTGCATCGCCATCGCGGATATTTCCGCGGCACATCCACACCGGAAAATAGCCGAGGATATCCGCCCAGGACGGCGCATCGCCCAACACATAGGGTCGGCCGTCGGCCAGCATGCTGTCGAGCAGGTGCAACTGCGCCTCGAAGGCTGCGTACAGATGCGGCAGCTGCGCATCCAGTGTGCTGAAATCGAGGAAATTAAAAAAAGCCTTGCGATCCTTGAGGATGGCTTCGGGCAAGCCCTCGTTGGTGCCCATGGAGAGGCCAGCACCGGGGCGAAAGAAGACGCTGTCGCTCCAGGCGGACAGGGCCAGACAGATGCCCCGGCTCGCCCCCGGGAACAGTGACGGTCGTTCCGGAAACCTTGACTCCAGTTCCCAGGCTATACGCTGCGTATCACAGTAAACATCGGCGCCAATTTGCAACACCGGGGTTTTCCGGTAACCACCGGTGAGGGCGGTGAGGTCCGGCTTGGGCATGACCAGCGGAATCTCCACTGACCGCCAGGCCAGCCCCTTGAGCCCCAGCGCCAGACGAATCTTTTCGGCGAAGGGGGATATGTCGAAGTGGTGAAGTATCAGCTCCATGACTGGCATCTCGTCTGTAGCGGTTGCAGTTCAAGGCAAAAAAAGGGCCGACAAGGCCGGCCCTCAAGTACCGCAAACCGAATCAGTTACCGCCGAACTTCATGCCCACTTCCAGGCCGTACGTGCGCGGCTGGCCGTAGTAGGTCATGGTCCACAGGTCACCGACCGGCAGCTCACCAATCCGATACTCCTCGTCAGTCAGGTTGCGACCATAGAGACGGGCGAAAAAGCGCTCATCGGCGGTGGTGTAGGTCACGCTGGCATTTACCAGGGTGCGATCGTCGGTAACGCCGTGCAGGTCAGAGGAGACATTCGAGTAGACGAATATTGCCTCATCTTCAAATGACAGACCCGCGATCCAGGTCAGGTCACCCGCCATGAAGTCGTGCACGTAGATTGCATCAAGGCCGTACTGCCATTCTGGTGCCCGGTTGACATCCTCGTTGCTCAGGTCGATGTCGATCTCGCCGTCGAAGTTGGTGTCGGCCAGGAACTCGTCATACTCGCTCTTCAGGTAACCGAGGTTACCGCGCAGCGTCAGGTTATCGCTCAGCTCTGCGGTCATCTCCAGTTCCAGACCGTAGGAAGAGAGATCCGCCGCGTTGAAGAAGCGCGTTTCCTGGAAGCTGCCGCCAAAGCCGTTGTCGAAAATGGCCACCAGGTCGCGCTGCGCATCCGAGTACTCGACATAGAACGCCGCCATATTCAGACGCAGGCGATTGTCCATGAAGTCACCCTTCAGGCCGGCCTCGAAAGAGTCGGCAATCTCGGGATCGGTAGGTGCGGCAGAGGCTGCCGTAATGGGCGCACCCGATGTACCGGTCTGGTCGTTGTAGGCGCCGCTCTTGAAGCCTCGCGAATAGTTCAGGTAGCCAAACAGATCATCCGAGAACGTATAGCTGGCGGTCAGGCGCCAGGTGGGCTCCTGCCAGGACTCGCTGTCGCGGAAGACGCCTTCGGAGTACTTGTTGAAGTCCGCCGCGTCGAGCCCGCTACCGAAGTCGCGCCAGGTGAGGTTGGGGTCGAATCCACCATTCAACTGCTGGAAAAAGACCTGGTTGCGGCCCGTCCAGCTCTTGGACTCGTCGGTGTAGCGGAGGCCGCCGGAGAGCGTCAGCCGGTCATTGATGTCATAGCTGCCGTCAACGAATACGGCCCAGTTGTCCGCCTCCTGCTCGTTACACAAGACTTGCGGGTTGTTATCCCACCAGGTCGGGTCGCCAAAGGCCGAGGAGCCCACGCCGAGAAGGTCGAGGAAACCCAGCACCTGAACCACGCAGAAGGTGGTTTCATCATCCTGGTAGAAACCACCGAGGACGAAATTGAACGGGCCATCGAAGTTCGAGGCGAGACGAACTTCCTGCTGGAATGTCTGCCGCTCATCGAGACGGTTGGCATCGAACAGTGAACCACCGGGGCCGACCTCGCCCGTGTAGGTGGATGGGAGCTCGCTTTCCTGTTCGCGGTAACCGGTCACAGAACTGAGAGTGTAATTGTCCAGCTGCCAGTCCATGTTCAGGTAATAGCCGTCAACGTCGACCTGGTGGCCGTTGGACATGTTCAGCAGCAGGTCATCACGGTTGGTGATGCCGCCTTTATCCACCTGGTCACCACCGGGGTCAGACGTCAGCCCCAACGCGTTGAACACGAGCGGCGCGCCAGGCGGCGTACCGTTGGCTACCGGCGGCGAGTCACCGTCGTCCCGGATGATTTCGTACTGCGCCACCGCGGTAAAATTCGGAGTGGGCTCCCAGAGGGCTTTCAGTCGCGCCGAAATAGAGTCATCGCCACCAATCTTGCTGCCATCACCGCGGCCGGAGGTGCCCAGCGCGGGGTGCAAGGGATCGAACGCCGTCACCGGACCATACTCGGCGCCATTGCGCCAGTAGCCATCGGACTCCATGTACATGCCCGAAGCACGCAGTGCCAAGGTATCGCCGACCGCCACGTTGCCGGCCACGCGGGTCTCGAGGCGACCAAAGTTTTCGACCTTACCCTGCACTTCCAGCGAATTCTCGCCAAGCACCGGGCGTTTGGTCTTGACGTTGATCACACCACCGGTAGTGTTCTTGCCAAACAGCGTGCCCTGCGGTCCGCGCAGGACTTCAATTTGCGCAATGTCGAACATTTCCAGCAGCTGTGTCTGGATGTTGGGTAGCACGAAATCATCTACCGTCACACCCACTTGCGGATCCTGGTAGACAATAATGGATGTCTGGCCCACGCCGCGCATGGCGAACGATGCAGCATTGAACCCTGCGGGCTTTGCCGCCGAAAAGTTCGGCACCAGCGTGGCGATATCCCCGAGATCCCGCGGCGTCAGCTGATCGATGTCATTGGAAGTGATGGCACTCACAGCCACCGCTGTGGTTTGAATGTCGGTTTCACTGCGACGGTTCGCCGTCACCAACACTTCTTCCAGCGCGGCTGTTGCGGTGAGCGGCAAACCACTCAGCAGCGGTGCACTGCTCACGGCCAACGCGAGCGGCAAAGCCCTGACGGTAAAACGACCCTTCTTATCGATGTTATTGTGCTTCATTGCGGCGTACTCCTGACATTATGAGTTATGTGTAATTCAGTGAGTCGGGGCCGCGTCAAAGCGGCGTCCAACCCAGTATGGTGCCCTCTACCCACTTGCGCTAGCGCGCCAGCCTCCTCTCCAGTTCAACGTGAAAGTGCCTGAGGCGCTGCTCCTGTTCACTCCAGAGCTGGCCTTCAAATCCCCGAGAACGCATACCCTGCTGCACCACGGGCAGCAGTGCGGAGTCCTGACTCAGCACCAAGCCCAGGTTGGCGTCCTCTTCAATGCTGTAGTGCTCGGTGGCCGGACGCACCCGCCCCGTGGTATCGGTGCCCTCGGGCAGCCCCATCCAGGCCGGTGGACGATAACTGCCGTCTTCCACCGGGAAAATCAGCGTCATGGTGTCGTAGTAGAAACGCTCCGGGTCCGTCTCGTGAGGCAGGAAGCGCATCAGGAACACCGCTTCGGGGTGACAGCCGATCTGCACGTTGGGAAAAACGCCGGTCGCCCAGCTGTCAGACAGTTGCCCGTCAACGAAGCGGGAGTAATCCAGTCCCAGCCGCTCCGCGCGCTGGCGTTTGCCCTGCTGGATAGCGCGGCGCACATCCGCGGCGGTGCCGGTGAAGCCGGAGGGATCCAGGCCCGCGTCCTCCAACATCATTTTCAGACCCTCGTTCACCGTGGTCTGGTCGCGCATGCGCGGGCTGGGCTGCCCCAGTGGCACGATCATGCGGCTCGCGCCATTCGGGTAGAGGTCATACTGCACATTCAGGTCGCCCATTACGCCGCGGGTTTCCGGGTGCACGGCGTGCAGGTGGTAGCTCTCGTAGAACGCCTCAACGCCGACCTTCCAGTTGGCACCCCACTCGCTGCGCACGTGACGCGCCACCCGCATGTCTGCAATGCGGTAGGCCTCGAGGTAGCCCTCTGGCAGCCCGATGGCGTCTTTCAGGGGCTGCTCGGGCGTATCATCCATGTTGATGAACACGATGCCGGCAAGTGTATCGCAATGTACCGGCTTCAGGCCGGGGCGATGCGCCACGACCTCAGGCTTGAAATACTCCTCGTCGGTTATTCGACGCAAACGCCCATCGTTGTGAAAGCTCCAGCTGTGAAAGGGGCAGACAAACACCTTGCGGTTACCGCGCTCGTCCCACACCAGGCGCGCCCCGCGGTGGCTGCACACGTTGTAGAAAGCCTTGATCCCGTCCTCGGTGCGGGTGACGATGATTGATTCCTCGCGAATGTTGAACAGGAAAAAGTCACCCACCTCCGGGATATCCGACTCCACGCCGGCAATCAGCCAGGAGCGGGTCCAGAGCTTGTCCCATTCGCGCTGCATGTATTCCCGGCTGAAGTACCCTTCCTTGCCGGCCATCTCTACGCCGTTGTCCACCTCCGGCTGCTTCGACTCCAGGGATTCCACCGGCGCATCGGGGTTGATTACCGCAATCGGTACACCTTTCGCATTCATGATGAATTACCTCTCTGACTGTCAAGCGTGAACACGGGAAGGGTAACGCTCTCAGACCAGGGGGCAAAAGCCACTTGCACCGGGAGCCCTACCGCAACGGCTTCCGGGGCGCAATCGACGACATGGCTCATCAGCGTCGGCCCCTCTTGTAACTGGATCAGCGCTACCACGTACGGTGCCTCATAGGCCTTGGAGATGGGCCTGCGCACCACGGTGAAGCTGATGATTTCCCCACGCCCCGTGGCAGCGACCCATTCCAGCTCATCGCTGAGGCAGCTGGCACACATGATGCGCGGATAGAACTGGTGGAGGCCACAGCGGCTACAGCACTGCAGGCGTAACTCGCCCACGCGGCAACCCGCGATATAGGCGTCGGCAAGTGCGCCGCTGGCCGGTTGGATACGTTCCACGTCAGCCTTCCTCCCTGCCCAGTATGAGCGTGCTGTGGCTGGACATGATGCCGCCCTGCGCATGCAGAAGCCCATAACGGGCATTCGCGACCTGGCGCTCACCTGCCGTGTGTCGCAGCTGCCAGACCGACTCTGTCAGTGCGAACATGGACCCGGGATTGCCGGGGTGACAGTGGGACAGCAGACCCCCGTGGGTATTCACCGGCAGCTGTCCCGCCGGGCCGATGCCCGCCTCGCTGACGAAGGCCCCGCCCTCACCCTTGGCACAAAAACCCAGATCCTCGAGCTCCACCAGCACGGTCGGTGTAAAGCAGTCGTAGAGCTGCGCAAAATCCATGTCGGCGGGGCGCAGGCCTGCCATGGCATAGGCTCTCTGGCCCGATTCCCGAGCAGCGGACGCGGTGAGATCCTGCGCCTGGCTGATGTGCTCGTGCCCATGGCCTTCACCGACGCCCAGCACATACACGGGTGACTGGCGGAACGCCCGCGCCCGTTCTGCCGCTACAAGTATGATCGCCGCGCCGCCATCTGACACCAGGGAACAATCGAGCAGGTGCAGCGGGTCGGCAATCATGCGCGAGTTGAGCACGTCATCAACGGTGATCGACTCACGCATCTGTGCCGCCGGGTTGCGCGCCGCGTGCGCCCTGCAGGCGACCGCGATTTCTGCAAAATGCTCGGGGCGTGTGCCGTAGCGCGCCATGTGCGCCTGCGCGATCAGCGCATAATATGCGGGTACCGTGGGACCGTAGGGCTGCTCGTACTGCGGATGCCCGGTGGAAGACTGCATCAGCATCGCCTGGTCGCGGGTGAGGCCACTGCGCAGACTGTCCGCCATCGCAACCACTACCACCTCCGCCATACCGGTCAGGATCGCCGATGCCGCGTGGTGCAATACGGAGAAGGTTGTGCCACCGCCGGCCCCCGCGGCAAAACAGTAACGCGGTGTGATCGCCAGATATTCGGCAATGGCTTCTGCGTGGTACAGCATGGGTTGCGCCATACTGTTACAGGTAACGAGGCCGTCCACCTCATCCTTGCCAATGCCGGCGTCAGCCAGTGCCAGCAGAACGGATTCGATACACAGCTCAGTGGCCGTCCTGTCCGGCACCACGCCAACGCGGGTATCCGCCGCCCCGACAATAGCCACCTTGCCGCGCAAACTGCTCACTGCGTGCCCCCGCCGCCGCTCATGCTGCGCCCAACACAGCGGTGGCCACGCCGGGGGTGACCACCTCCCCGTCCGCGTTCTTGATAAAGACCTCAACCCGCACCGAGCCCGAGGCTGGATCGACCTCGATCACGGTGCCCCCGGAAGTCAGGGTTTCACCTATGTAGGTTGCGGCGCGGTTGGAGTATTCAATGGACACGAGGCGACCGTGGTCACCCAGCCACTCCTCCACACACTGGTTCAGCCAGTCCCCCAGCATTGGCCCGGCAATCACCAGGCCGGGGTAACCCTCCACCTCCCGGGTATAGGGCTCGTCAAAATGGATCCTGTGTGCATTCCACAGCGCGGCGTTGTACAGAAACAGCTGCACATTGTCGGGCGTGAGCTCACGCTCCGGGAGTGCATCGCCAACCTGCACCGACATCGGAGATTGTTTTTCAGACAGCGCCAAATCGCTCACCTCAGAATTCGTGTGGTTTGTTCACGGATGACCGGTTCACCCGCGTCGTTAACAATCTGCATGTCGACTTCATAGAAAATCAGCGGGCCGGAGCGCCCATGCTTCTCGTAGATGTTGGTCAGCGTACGCGTTGCGGTGAGCCAGTCGCCGGGATACACCGGCTTGAAGTAGTCGATTTTCAGGCCACCCGCCATGGCCCGCTCCAGCGGAAACCTGGGCAGCAGCGAATCGATTGACACGCCGTCCGGGGTCAGTTCATCAAGCTCCACCACATCCCAGAACAGCGCCACGTGAAACATCGGCGGCGCCTGATCTCCGTCGAGGTATTTGCGTTGGCGGTTCCCCGTCGCTATCGCGTATTTTCGAATATCGCGCCGGGTGACCAGCTCGCGGTGCGGCGTGCTCTGCCGCCCGATATTGGCCAGCAGCTCGTCACTGAGCAGGCTTGTCATACCTTCC
Organism: uncultured Haliea sp.; assembly: GCF_963973825.1. Taxonomy (NCBI): domain Bacteria; kingdom Pseudomonadati; phylum Pseudomonadota; class Gammaproteobacteria; order Cellvibrionales; family Halieaceae; genus Haliea; species uncultured Haliea sp. The sequence continues at coordinate 50,910 of NZ_CAXBAE010000008.1, read as the reverse complement.
TCTCTCCCTGATTCCAGTAAGGGTCGCGCAGTTCGCGCTTGAGAATTTTTCCCGTGGGCGCCTTCGGCAGGCTGTCCACAAAATCCACCGAACGCGGCTTCTGATAGGACGCCAGATGCTGGCTGGCAGCGGCGATAATCTCCTGCTCGGTGGCCTGCATGCCCGGCTTGAGCACGACAACCGCTTTTACCGACTCACCCCACTCCGCGTCAGGCACCCCGAACACGGCGGACTCCAGCACGGCTGGGTGCTGGTGAATCGCGGCCTCCACCTGGGTGCTGTAAATATTCTCGCCACCGGAAATAATCATGTCCTTGGCGCGGTCAACAATGAAGATATAGCCCTCTTCATCCCACACCGCCACGTCTCCGGTGTGCATCCAGCCATCGCGCAGGGTCTCGGCGGTGAGATCCGGGCGCTGCCAATAGCCCACCATGTTGGCTTCCGACTGCACCAGTATTTCGCCCGGTGTCACGCCATCGCGCGGCACCGGTTCACCCTGCGCATCAACCAGCTTGATGGTGGTCATGAAGCCTTCCCGCCCACAGGAACTCAGGCGCTCGGGGTGGATACCGGCGACTGCGTTGGCATGATCCTCCTGCGAGAGAAAGCTCATGGTCATGCCTTCAGTCTGTCCGTAGCCCTGGATCAGGGTACAGGGGAAAGCCTCCAGCGCGGCTTTCACCACGCTGTGCGGCATTGGGCCACCGCCGTACTGGATATTCCTCAGGCTACTGAGATCGTAATCGGCAAAGTTGTCCACCGCCATCATCCAGTTGAGCATGGTGGTGATGCCCAGGAAAGCCGACACGCGCTCGCGCTGGATGACCTCCAGCGCGAGCCGGGCCTCAAAGTTGATCAAAACCAGCGGACAGCCATGGGCCATGTAGTTCATGGCCAGACCTACCGGTATGTGAAACATCTGGCCGGTGAGCATGTAGACGTCGGAGGGCACAATACGCTCGGCGACGGTCTGGTTGATCATGCCCGCAAACAGGGAGCGGTGTGTGTGCAGCGCTCCCTTCGATTCCCCCGTGGTGCCGCCGGTGTAGAGAATCAGTACCGGATCATCACCCCCCGTCGACGCGGACTGGGCGGGTTCCTGCGCACTCGCCTGTGCCAGAAGGGCCTCGTAGCTGCCGTCGCTGTCTTCGCCGAAGGCAAAGGCATGGGAAATGCCGGCCTGCGCAACGAGAGTCGCCGCTTCATCGGCGTACTCGGCGGCATACATGAGCACCGCCGGTTCCCCGCCACTGGCGATCTTGAGCAGCTCCGGCGCCCCCAGGCGCCAGTTCAAAGGTTGCACAATGAGGCCGACCCTCGCGCAACCGTAATACACCTCCATGTACTCGATGCAGTTGCGCGCCAGCACCGCTACACGATCACCCTTGGCAAGCCCCAACTGTTGCATGAGCGCGTTACCAAGGCGACATACGCGTTCGTCCAACTCGCCGAAGGTCATCCGGCGGCTGGTCGAGATATCGATCAGTGCCTCGCGGGTGGGTGCCAGACGGGCAGTCTTCGCCGGGATTTTGCCGATATTCACGCGCCGCTTCCGTCAGTAACTCTTGTCGAGATCCAAGTGCCGCCGCAGCAGCGTCCACTGCCCGTCTCGCTGCACCACGCGGTCGTGATAGACACCGGCTGACAGCAGGCTGATAGCGCCGTTCTCTGTCGCCAGCAGCGTCAGGTTGGAGACCACAGGCAGACCTTCCCCAGGCTCGTCTGCTGTCGGGAAAAAGATGTTCGAGACAACGTGGCGACGCTTGTCAGTCTGCTCCGCCATGGCACCCGTCATCAGCGCCATAATGCCGTCCCGGGACTCGAAGGGACCAACAAGGTCGCCGCCACCGATGCGCATGGTGAACATGGCGTCCACTGCAAAGCAGGCTGCCAGCATGTCGACTTCCCGCTCATCCAGCGCGTAGGCCGCGCGTGACAGCAGCTCATGGATCGCCAGCTTGTTGGCCGTATCAAGCAGTGCGCTCATGTACTTTCTCCCATGCCCAGAATATCCAGGGTCCCGCGCCAGGCCAGCGATCCGCCGTCGATCAGCCAGACCGCGCCATTGATAAAGCTTGCCGCAGGGCTCGCCAGAAAACAGACCAGCTCCGCCACATCTTCTGGCTTGCCCATGCGGGGTATCAGGTGCGTCAACGTCATGGTGTTCAACATGGCAGCCGGATCTGGCGCAGCTGCGAGGAAATCGTCAACCATTTTCGTGTGGATGGAACCCGGGCAGTAGCAGTTCACCCGAATGCCATCCGCCGCGAGGTCGACTGCAAGCATTTTGGTCATCTGCATGACCGCGCCTTTACTCGATCCATAGGCAACGCAGTTGGGGTAGCCGGCAATCGAACTGGTGGAACCCGCGTTAATAATGGACGCCTGCGAACTGTCTCGCAGCCAGGGCAGCGCATATTTGGCACACAGCCAGGGGCCGAGAACGTTCACCGCCATCACCTTATCGAAGGTGCTGCGCGACATGGCCTCCAGGGTGAGCCCGTCACCGAGCATGCTCTCGTGGATACCTGCGTTGTTGTGCAGCACATCAATGCCGCCGAGCTGATCACCGGCGGCCTGCATCAGCGCTTGCACCTGAGCCTCGTCAGTAACATCGCAGTGCTGGTAATGCGCAACGCCACCCGCATCGCGAATGGACTGCACGACGGCGCGGCCATTCACGTCGTTGGTATCGGATACCATAACCCGAGCGCCATACCGTGCCGCGACCTGCGCAGTTCCTGCACCGATACCAGCGCCAGCACCGGTGATGACAAAGTTCATTCCGCTTATCTGCATTATTGTTATCTCACTACTTTATGCAGGAAGCATAGATTCCATTTGAACATTGTTCAAGATAATTTTGAATAAAATTCAGGAAAAACTCTTGGCCGCTTTTGCGCCTAGCTGGTACAGTCAAATCATGGTCTCATTTCCAGCAAAAGCACACTCTGCCGACAGTGATCTGGCTGCGCCCGCAACCTCCGTGCGCCGCGATACGCGCGGGGAAAAGCGCCGCCGACGGATTTACAAGTCACTGCACGACTGCATCATCAGCAAGGGCTACGTGAAAACAACACTGGCCGACATCGCCGAAGGTGCCGGCATGACCGCCAGTCACCTGTTGTATTATTTCAACGGCAAAGAGGCGATTCTGGAGCAGTACTTTGCCAACGTCGCGGTGCGTTTCCTCGAGCGCATCGAAGGCTTTGCGCAACACCCCGCTGAGCAACAGGTGCAGATGCTGGCCGATTTCTGGTTCAAGGGGGAAACCAGCACCCGACTGGAAATCGGTTTCATGTTGGAGTGCTTCGGCAATGCGGTGAATGATGACATCCTGCGCATTACCAAGGCGGACTTTGACAGCCGCTGCAAGGCGCACCTGGCGAATATTTTTGCGGCGGCCCCCAGGCTGCTGCTGGCTGACGCCAGGGATTCGGCAGAAATTGCCTACTCAATGATGATTGGCCTGCGCTCTGCCGTGTACTTCGATGACGATATCAGCCTGGAGCGGGCACACACCCTGTTCACGGAAACCGTGAACAGGATGAGTGGCTTCAGCGCCTGAAACGACCGGCGTTAGCGCAGCCGGGGCAGGACCTTCTCGGCGATATACTGCAGGCGGCGGTTGCCTGATTCCAGCGATTCGCCGGGAAACTGCGCCCAGAAGTGAATGTCGCGGATCATTGGATAATCTGCCACCAGCTTCTTCAGCTTTGTCACTGCCATATCCGCGTCCCACAACTCATACAGGCCGTTCTCGATTGCGGAGAATACGTCGTCGTACAGCGTTGCCTGTTCCGGCGGGCCAAATGCGCCCCACTGGATGTAGGCATTGGTCTGGTACAGGATATGATCGGCGATGCGAGCGGCTTCCGCTTCCGGGTCCTCGGCAATAATCGCCCAGCAGCCGAGAATCACGCTCCCCTGGTCCAGCGACTTGCCCTGGGCCAGCAAGGCCTCGCAGTAATTATCCAGCCCCAGCCCGCCGGTGGAGAGGAAGCCATCCGCGATGCGGGCTGCACGCTCGATCGCCGGCGGCGCCATGCCGCCGAGGAGAATCTTCGGCGTATGTACCGGGGCCGGCAGGACCTTGAGGTCACCGACATTGAAGCGTTTGCCGCTGAAATTGACCGGTTCGCCCGACCAGCTGCGGCGCAGCACTTCGATACCCTCTTCCACCAGGCTGGGACGGTGCGAAAGCTGGCGCCCGAACTGGTCAAACTCCAGTTGGCGGTAACCGATACCGACACCGAGATCGAAGCGGCCGCCACTGAGCAGTGACACCGTCGCTGCGTCTTCTGCCATGCGCACCGGATCATGCAGTGGCAGCAGCATCAGGTTGGTGCCGATGTGCATGGCGCGTGTGCGCGCGGCGATGGCGGCGGCAATCACCAATGGCGACGGCGTGTAGCCATCCTCGCAGAAGTGGTGCTCGGTGAGCCAGACCGAGTTGAAGCCCAGGGCCTCGGCATCCGCTATCTGGCCAAGGCGGCTGGCGTAGAAACTCTCGAAGTTTTCCTGCCACGGGGCCGGATTGCGAAAGTCGTACCAGAGTCCATAGTTTACAGTTGATGTCATGAACGAGACCTCCCGGGCTCAGGCTAGTTCTGCCAGAAAAGCCAGCAGATCACGGTTGTAGTCCTCGGCAACTTCGATGAACGGCGCGTGCCCTACGCCTTCGTATTCCACCAGCCGGGCACGGGCGTTGTTGGCGCCCACCCAGCGACAGATATCCGGCGCAACGAAGGCATCCTGCGTGCCGACAAAGGAAAGAATGGGCACATCGAGGGCGGCAAGCTGGGCGCGCTGATCCAGCGGCGCGAGTTGCGCCAGCGTCTGGTGCGCCAGTGGCGAAGCTTCGCAGAACACACGCCACATCCAGTCAGTGATGGCGGGCGCCACCTCTTTGGCGCAGACCGCGTGTACCAGACCGGCGAGGAAACCAATGCGATCGGCCTGCAGCGCAGCGACGGTGCCCGCCATATCCGCCTCGGTGCCGCCCAGGGGAAGATCGGGCTTCTGCACATAGATGGGCGTGGCACCACCGGTCAGCACGACACCATTGCAGCGGCTGCCGAGCCGGCTCGCCGCTTCCACCGCAACCGCGCCACCCAGCGACCAGCCGTTGAGCACGACGGAGGCCAGGCCGAGTTGATCCACCAGGGCGACGACGTCACCGGCGATGGCATTGATGCCCATATCGGCGAAATCCTTGTCCGAGGCACCACAGCCCCGGTGGTCCAGCATGACAACGCGATGCCCCGCCGCCAACAGCGCTGGCAGGGTGTTATCCCACGCACGGCAGCTGAAACCCCAGCCGTGGATCAGCAGTACAGCGCTGCTGCCAACCCCGTAATCCTCGAAGTACACATTCTTGCCACAATCGGTCTGCAGATAGGACATGAGATTACCCTTTATTACTGAGAAGTCGTTTTATGGTGGTTTCGTAGTCACTGAAGACGGCGTGCAGATCCAGCGCCTCGGCATTCACCAGCCACTGGTAGATGATGCCGAAAATAAAGGCGTTGAACTGCACCGAAAACTGTTCCGGGTTGATCACCGGGTCGATCTCGCCATCCTCGATACCCTGCCGCACCCAGCGGGCGGCGTCTTCGCGGTAGATGCGGTGATGGTCCGACAGTTTGTTGCGTATTTTGGAGTCGTGGCCCAGCGACTCATACCAGAGTATGTACATGGCGCGCATGTAACTGGCCTCTGCCGTGAGGAAATCGCGCAGTGCATGCAGCGCACCCAGCACGGCCTCGGTGCCGGTCTTGCCCCCGACGTAGCTGGTAAGGTGCTCTTTCCAGCGGCCATCAAACCGCACGAAGAGCTTGTTCAGGAACCCTTCCTTCGAGCCGAAGCGGGAATGTGCCAGTCCCCGGCTGTATCCGGCAAGCTCACCGATCTCCTTGAGCGTCGTGCGCTCGGTGCCCCGCTCGATAATCAGCTGGATCGCCGCCTCGAACATGCGCTTGTCGGAGAGCGCCGTTCTCTCCGCCTGCGTCCTGCGACGCGCACCGGACTCCACCGCCCGCTTCCCTGCTACTCCCATCCGCACTCCTCCCAATCCTGCAGCGCTGATAAAGCGCAGCGACCGCTATTTTACGTAACCGACGTCGTATTCTCCGGCTGCGTGGCACGCGCGCAACACTTTCTTGTCGAGTTTGCCGACACTGGTCTTGGGGATCTCCTCGACAAACGCCCAATACTCGGGAATCCAGAACTTCGCCACGCGGTCAGCGAGAAATTCCCGCAAATCCGCCGGCGAAACCGTGGACTCCGGTACCACAATGGCTAGCGGCCGCTCCTGCCAGCGGGGATCATCCGTGGCGATCACCGCCACCTCACGCACTGCCGGGTGTGCCAGCAGGGCGTTCTCGAGATCCACCGAGGAAATCCACTCCCCACCGGATTTGATGACATCCTTGGTGCGGTCAGTGAGCTGCACAAAGTGCTTCTCATCGATATGCCCGACGTCGCCGGTACGTAACCAGCCGTCCGCCGTGAATGAGTCTTCCGCACTGTTCTTATGGTAGGTGCCCGTAATCCACGGACCGCGTAACTGCAGTTCACCAACATCGCGCCCATTATGCGGTAGCGCCTTGCCCTCGGCATCCACGACCCTCACCTGCACGCCGGGGACCGGGCGGCCACTCTTGGCACGCCAGGGCGTCTCCCCGCCGGGGCCTGGATCCCGGGGCGGATGTGACAGATGGCAGAGCGGACTGGTTTCCGTCATGCCCCAACCCTGCAGCACGGGAACGCCCCAGCGTTCGCGCGCGGCATCAATCAGCGACGGCGCTACAGCCGCCCCGCCGCAGACCAGCATGCGAAAACTGTCCATCTGCAGGCCGGTATCACGGGAGGCACGCAGCAGATCCGAGAGTATGGTGGGCACCGTGGCGGTGAAGGTAGGCTGCTCGGCGCGGATCATCGCCTCGATGCCTGCAGCCTGGAGGTGCGGCCCCGGTAGAATGAAGTCGCTGCCGCTGAGCCAGCCGCTGTAGGGCAGCCCCCAGGCGTTGGCGTGGAACATGGGCGGCAGCAACAGTATGCGATCGCGCTCGTTGATGCCGAACGTGTCGGTGGCTCGGGAGGCCAGCGAATGGACAAAGGTCGTCTTGTGGCTGTAGACAACCCCTTTGGGATTGCCCGTGGTGCCGCTGGTATAGCACACCGCCGCGGCGGCGGTTTCATTCAGTTCGGGCCAGTCAAAGCCCCGCGTCTGCGCAGAAAGGGCCCGTGCATAGCTGCTTGCGGGAATGCCACCCACTGACTGTTCATCGCCACCGACCAGCAGAATGTGCTCGACTGTCGTCAGCAGCGGCACGACCGGGAGGAACAGGTCCAGCAGGCTCGCGTCCAGGATCACCACCCGGTTCTCCGCGTGATTGATGACCCAGGCGACCTGCTCGGCCGAAAGTCGTATGTTGACCGTATGCATAACGGCGCCCATGGAGGGTATCGCCAGATAGGCTTCCATGTGCGCCAGATTGTTCCAGCTGAAGGTGGCGACACGGTCACCCTGAGTGATACCCAGCGCGGCGAGCGCTCCGGCCAATTGCTCCGCGCGTGCCGCCACGTCGCGGTAGCTGGACCATGTGGTTACCTCGCCATCAAAGACACCCACGCGGCTGTCGGGGAATACTGCCGCACCGTGCTCCATGATCATGCGAACCGTCATGGGCATGTGCATCATTGTTGCCAACATGGAAAAGCGTCTCCTTACCAGTCGCCGCGCGCAGCCGCCGCGGCTTCCTGTAACAGTGCGGGCACGTCGTATTCCAGCCCCCTGGCATAGGCCGAGTCGACCTTGCCTTCACAGTACAGTGCGTAGGCACCCTCCACGATCGCCGCCAGGCGCCAGAAGGCGAAGCACAGATAGAAATCCAGATTGGCCAGCGGGTAGCCCGTGGCGGCACCCCAACGCTCGGCCAACACCCGCCGGGACAAGACACCCTCTCGCCGGCTGACCGCCTGGATGTGACTGAACCCCGGGGGGTCCAGTTCGCGCGGCCCCCAGAACATGAGGAACAGGCCCAGGTCGGCGAGCGGATCCCCGATCGTTGCCAGCTCCCAGTCGATGACCGCTGCCAATCCGGGGCGTTCCGGGTGTGACAGCGTGTTGTCCAGATGGTAGTCGCCGTGCACCAACCCCACGGGGCCTGAGGCGGGTATATGCTGCAACAGCCAGCCGGCCAGTTCATCCAGCAGCGGGAGGTCGCGCACGGGGGACTCCGCGCGAGCCTTGCGCCAGCGGGTGATCTGCCGCTGCAGAAAGTTCTCGGGGTTCCCGAAGCGCTCCAGACCAATCGACTGCCAGGGCGCCGTGTGGATAGCCGCCAGTTCGTCGATCAGGTCCTCACCCAGCCGGTTCACACTCGCGGCCGTGTCCGGGTAGGGCCCGGGCAGGGTGTCGGTGATTGCCACCCCGTTGACGTGGGACACCAGCAAGAAGGGGCGACCAATGACCGACACGTCCTCGCACCAGCCGACTACGCGCGGCGCTTTGACGTGGCCCTGGATGGCGCGCAGCACGGTCGCCTCACGCTCGATACCCCGATGCGATGTGGCGGAAATCGCGTTTTCCGGCGGAGTGCGCAATACCAGCGGCCCGTCATCCGTATCCAGCAGCAGCGTCAGGTTCGCATTGCCGCCGCTCAGGGCGCGGGTCACGCGCGCACCCGTGACGCCGGCCTCTGCAGCAATCCACGTGGCCAGCGGCGCATCGAATGGGTGGCCCGCCGTCATCCCGCCACCCCGAAGCTGCTCATCAGACCGCCGTCAACGGGCACGAAGGCCCCGGTCATATAGCGGGCCCGGGCTACGGCATCAACCACCTGCGCGATCTCTTCCGGCTGGCCGTAGCGGCCCAGCGGTATCGTCTGTCGCATGGCTTCCAGGGCTTTTTCAGACAGACCTCCCGTCATCTCGGTCAGCACCAGCCCCGGAATCACCAGATTCACAGTAATGGCGCGCGCGGCATATTCAATCGCCAGGGCGCGGGTAAGCCCGGCCAGGCCCGCCTTCGACGCCGCGTAGGCAGAGTCGCCCGGGAAACCGCGGAACCCCACGACCGCGCCGATATTGATGATGGCGCCACCTTCACCCAGGTGCGGGTCGGCCGCGCGGATGACATTCACCGCGCCTTTCAGGTTGACGTCGACGACGCTTTCCCAGTCTTCCAGCGCAATGCGTCCTATGCGTCCACCGCGGTGCAGCCCGGCGTTGTTCACCAGTACGTCGACCCGGCCCCAACGCTGGACCACCGACGCCATCGCCGCCGCCACGGCTGCCGCATCACTGACGTCGGCGCGACAGGCCATGCAGTGACTGCCGAGGGACTCCGCCAGGGCAATGACATCCTCCCCCCGCGCCACCAGCGCGACCTTGTCGCCGGACTGCAGCGCGCACTCGGCTATCGCTCGCCCGATTCCGCGCGATGCCCCGGTAATGAACCAGATTTTTTCGTCTACCATTGTTTCACTACTACCCGAATGAGTTTATTATTTGCTTGTTTGCATCTAACAAGTCTAAACTAGGCTTCACGCAAGTCAAGCAAAACACGAGCAACACGCCCGGAGGGCTGAACAGGCTGGCGCAGTGTCCCCAACCCATGCCGGGAACAGCCGCCAAGCTCAACCAGAAACCAAACCATAAAGGATATCATCGTGAGTTGGAGCTTTGAGACTGACCCCGAATTCCAGCAGCAGTTGGACTGGATTGCCACCTTCACCCGCGAGGAAATCGAGCCGCTGGATCTCGTCTTCCGCGAACCCGGAGACCCGTGGGACCCCGACTCCCCCGCCGCCAGGGCCATGGCGCCGCTGCGTGAAATCGTCAAGCAGAAGCGCCTGTGGGCCTGCCACATTGGCCCCGAACTCGGCGGCCAGGGCTACGGCCAGGTGAAGCTCGGGCTCATGAACGAAATTCTCGGGCGCAGCCGGTTTGGCCCCAGCGTATTCGGCTGCCAGGCCCCGGATTCGGGCAACGCCGAAATCCTTGCCCACTACGGTACACCCGACCAGAAGGCCCGCTACCTGCAGCCTCTGCTGGACGGCAAAATTGCCTCCTGCTACTCCATGACCGAACCGCAGGCCGGCGCAGACCCGGCGGAGTTCACCTGCACCGCCACGCGAGAAGGTGATGAGTGGGTGATCAACGGTGAAAAGTGGTTCGCATCGCACGCACGCTTCTCGGAGTTCCTGCTGGTCATGGTCGTGACCAACCCGGACGTACCCATCCACGAAGGCGCGTCCATCATCCTGGTGGAGAAAGGCACGCCGGGCATGGACATCCTGCGCAACTCCGCTGTTGGCCCGTATGTCGAGCAGGGTGACGGTGTACACGCCTACATCCGCTTTACCAACTGCCGTGTGCCGGCCGAAAACCTGCTGGGCGAAGAGGGCAAGGGTTTCCTGGTGGCGCAGACGCGTCTCGGCGGTGGCCGTGTGCACCACGCCATGCGCAGCGTCGGCGTGCTGAAGAAAGCCATGGATATGATGTGTGAGCGCGTGCTCAGCCGGACCACCAAAGGCGAACTGCTGGCCACCAAGCAGATGACCCAGGACAAGATAGCCGACAGCTACACGCAGATTCTGCAGTACCGGCTGCACGTGCTGTACACGGCATGGCTGATCGACAAGTACAAGGAATACAACCGGGAGGTGCGCAAGGAAATCGCCGCCATCAAGGCTGCGACGCCGAAAATCCTGCAGGAAGTCATTTACCGCGCCATGCACCTGCATGGCAGCCTGGGCATGTCAGACGAAGTGCCGCTGATGACCATGTGGGCGAACATTCCGGAGCTGGGCGTGGTAGACGGCCCGTCGGAAGTGCACAAGATAACCGTGGCGCGTACCGTCCTGCGCGACTACAAGCCCGCGCCCGGCCTGTTCCCGACCTACCACACGCCCACCCAGCGTGAGGCGGCGATGAAAAAGTACGGCCATTTTCTCAATCAGAAATAGCCTGCCACTGACCCGCCCCGGGGCGATGCCCGGGGCGGGCGCTCTCTAGCGCGGGATACTGATTTCCATGCGCGGCATGGCATCCGGCATGCCACCAAGCGCCACGGCACAGCGCGACGACCCATTGAACCAGGCCACCAGCAGCGACAGGTGCAGCAGCTCGGCTTCACTGAACTCCTGCAGCAGCGCATTCTGCAGTCCCTGATCAATCCCGGACGGATCCAGATTGTACTGGTCGACAAACGCCACCAGCAGGCGCTCCCGCGCCGACAGCTCGGCATCCGGCTCAGCGCCGCGGATCATCTGGACTTTCTCTTCCGTCAAGCCGTCGCTGATCGCCACATCGTAACGCACCGCCTGGCACATCACGCAGCCGGTATGGCGCGCGTTGCGCAACCGTGCCAGCTCCACCTCCGCGGCCGACAGCGGGCCGGCGTCCCATACTGCCGCATTCAGGGCCAGATAGGGCTCCACTGTGCGGGGCACGATGCCCAGCGCGGAGTCCCGGATCACGTTGCCCGTATTCTGTGCAGGCGCCTGTACGCGCGCATTACTGCCCATGTTGCCGTACCCCCGCAGGCTTTGCCTGCCAGATCAGGCCCAGACGGATCAGGCCATCAAAAACCCCCAGCGCCTGCAGCAGCGCCACCAGACCCTCCTCGCCGATGTGCGCCTTGACCGCGTCGGCCTGCGCATCCGTGATGGCGCTGCAATCCATCGCGTACACCTCGGTAAACGCGAGGCAGGCACGTTGCTCGTCACTGAACAGTGGCGATTGCGGCCAGTCCTGCAGCTGCGCACGCTGTGGCGCGGACACCGGACACTCCTCCAGCGCAAAATCGGCGGCGCTGCGGTGCAGCTGCGCCAGTCGCAGGCGGCACAACTCCAGCGTTTCCGCAGACACCTGCGGCAGTTCAAACACGCTTTCGTACAACTGCCGGAAGGCGCCACCGATCGCCGGCAAACGATCCAGCAACTGCTCCCGGTCAAGCCCCTGCACAATCCAGTTCATCGCTGCCTCCGGCACACGCAGGTGCCCATCAATACGGTCTCAGGCACTGAATACCGCCCCGGCTTCCGACTGCCCCATGCGGATGAGTCGGCTATCGGCAACCGCCACCTGACGGTGCACCACGGCCTCACGGTATTCCGGGTCGGTCACCATGGCCATGAACGCGCCAGCATTCGGGTAGAGCGCGATAAAGGCGACATCCCAGTGCTCGTCCGGAGGACCGATGACCACGCACTCGGGTCTGCCGCGCCAGAGAATGCTCCCTCCCAGGCGCTGGAACACGGGGCCGCTGAATTTGCCGTAGCGATCGTAGGCTTCCGCACCGGTGATGGTCTCACCGTCCGGATACACCGCCTGGGCATTCAGGCGGACCAGGTTCAGCATCATGATAGGGGTGTCACGCGGTAGCGACTTGAAGCGATCAAACTGCTCGCGTGTGGGGTCGACATTCTGGCTCATGCAGGCTCCTTGTTCGATGTATTCGGGCGCAAACCCGCGGCTGCGCGGCGGCAGGGTCTGAACACCGCCCTGTGCAAGCTTAACGCCCCAGGCACGTCAGGTATAGCGGGCCGGATGTACGCCGGGGCAAGCACAGCACGCCGGTCTGGAAGACCGCGTGAAAAATAGCCACGCCGGGTAGCCATACTGAACGGGACGGCTGTACAGACAGGGCAGATGAGCTATGTTTTTCAGTATGCAGAAAACCAGCGACATTCTCTGGCAGGACGCGCAGCACCAGACGCTGTTCGCCATCCTGGAGCTCATTGCCCAGCCGGAGTCCGGCATCGACGCCGTGCGCCACCTGCATGACTATGCGGAGAGCCACTTTGCCCTGGAGGAACACTACATGGCGGCGCTCGCCTACCCCGAGCGCGAGACTCACGTTGCCGCACACAATCAGTTCCGGGAGGAGATTGCGTCGCTTCTGGCGCAGAACGAAGATGACGCCGGCTTTCGCGCTCTGGTGGCGACCTTTCTGACCGAGTGGCTGCGACGCCACGTATTCGGTGTCGACAAGGCGCTGGAAGCGTTTATTCTCGCCTCAGAGCGCAAGTAACAGGCGGCAGTGCCGCCTGTCGCACTTGACTACAGCGCCACCTGCGCGGTCAACCAGACTTTGTCAGTATCCCGATAGGCGGGTTGACCATCGCCTTCAAAGAAGGCTGCCTTCAGCTCCAGCGACACCCTGGGGGTGAGGGTCCACCCAAGGAGCAGGTCCAGCTCCGAACCGAGGCCGCGACGGTGCTTGTCGGTGCGGAAGTCGTGGTAGACCGCGCGCCAGTTGAGGCTGTCGCGCCGCCCCGACACGGCAAACCAGGTATCGCGGATACCGTCGCCCGGCGTACCCAGAAACTTGTCGGCCCAGCCCTGGAACTTGTGCAGGGTGGCCAGCGGCGTGCGGAAACCTTCGCCGTTGTCACTGCCCAAGACCTCATAGCCCAGCTCCAGCTTGGCCAGCGGCATGGTCCAGCCCGCATCCACGTTGTAATAGGTTGCGCGGTAGCTGGCCGGGTTGTCACCGGCATCGGACTGGGTTGCGAGCGCCATGTTCAGGTTGAAACCCGACCACTGGCCGCTGTATTCCACGCCCACGGTGTCTGTGGCGTTCGCAATGGTGAGGGCCGGCGCGTAGTTGGCGTCACTGTCGATATCCAGCAGATAGACAAAGCCCGAGAGGCTCTGTTTCTCCGCCGGTGAGAACGTGGCGCGCAAGAGACCGATGTCGCCATCCCAATCCGCAGGCTGTGCGCCATCGTCGGGCCCGAAAATGCGCTGGACGCGGTACACATAACTGGCATCCAGCTGCAGGCCGCTGGCGGGCTGCCATTGTGCACGCAGCCCGTCGTAGGTCTGTTCGTTCTGGCGCCACACCACGTTGCCCACAAACCGGTGATTGCCGTGCAGGATACGCTGGCGACCCAGGGTGCCGTGCAGCGCACCCGCGCGGTAGTCGAGCTGTGCGCGGTTCACCTCGGTGCCCTCGGGATCCGCCACCACGGGGTAGCGCAGTTCACCGTTGGTGGTGGAGTTGTAGAGGTCATTGCCCAGCGCCGTGACGTCATCAATTTCGAGTTCAAATGACACCCCCGCCCAGGCGGCCGACGCCAGGGTCAGCCGTGAACGCAGGGTGGAGGCCAGCGCGGTATCTGCCAGGGGCTGCTGATCCACGTATTCCAGTCGGTAGCGAAAATCCAGATGGGCACTGCCATCGCTGATCATGCCCACCACACTGTCGGTGCTGTCACCGGCTGCAAAGCCCGGCAGCGCGGCAAGGCTGACGGCGCCCAGCAGCAGGCAACGAATACTGTTGGCGAGAACGTTTGGGGCCCCGCAGGGCCCCTTCACGTTGTTGCCGTTTGACAACCGTGAACGCATATCAGTAGATGTCCTTGCGCGTGTTGAACACGTTGAACTTGCCGGTAGGTGTTACCAGGCGTGGGTCCTTGATGACATGCTTCAGCTTGCGCGTCTTGTCATCCACAACCACGATGGCAGACACCTGCTCCATGCCGTTCCACACCGAGAACCAGACCTCATCACCTGCCGCATTGTACTCCGGCTGCACCACGCGCGCGGGCCCCTCTTCGATCCCCGCCCACTTGGCAATCGGGAGTACTTCATAGCCCGCGTCAAAGTCGTCGATATTGTAGACGGCAGCCGACTGGCTCACGCTCTCCTGCGGGTGCAGGGTGTTGTCCACCCACAGGTTACGCGATTTCGGGTGCGTCTTGACGAACAGCGAGCCACCGCCCTGCGCTTTCAGGGTGCGCACGACTTTCCAGGCCTGCTCCGGGTGGTTTTCCGGATCCGTGCCGATGAAGGTCATGTTCTCGTTGCCCAGCGCCGAGGTGACCCAGACAGGCCCGAATTCCGGGTCGACCAGGTTGGCGCCGCGCCCGGGGTGGGGAATCTTGGTCACGTCCACCAGGGCCTCGATATTCCGGTCACGGGAGTCCACCACCGCAATCTTGTCAGACTGGTTGGCAGCCGTGAGGAAGTAGCGGTGGCTGGCGTCCCAGCCGCCGTCATGAAGGAAGCGTGCCGCTTCCAGGGTCGTGACGGACAGCGCATCGAGATTGCTGTAGTCAACCAGCAGAATCTTGCCGGTCTCCTTCACATTGACGATGAACTCGGGATGTTCGTGGGACGCCACAATCGCCGCCACACGCGGTTCCGGGTGGTACTCCTGGGTGTCAACCGTCATACCGCGGGTCGACATGATCTTGGTCGGCTCCAGCGTAGCGCCGTCCATCAGCACGTATTGTGGGGGCCAGTAGGCGCCTGCAATCGCGATCTTGTCTTCGTAGCCGGGGAACTTGGAGGTCTCCACAGAGCGCGCCTCGAGACCGATCTTGACCGTGGCCACACGCTGCGGCGGGTTCATGTAGAGGTCAATCATGTCGATCTTGGCATCGCGGCCTATGGTGTAGACATAGCGCCCGGAGTGAGAGGCCCGCGAGATGTGCACCGCGTAACCGGTTTGCAGGATCGTGATGATGTCCTTGCTGTCGCCGTCGATCAGGGCGATTTCACCGGAATCCCGCAGGGTTACCGAGAAGATGTTGTCCACATCGTAGCTGTGCTGCGGCTTGGAGGGACGCTCGGACTCAGGCACCAGGACTTCCCAGGTGTCCATCATCTCGGCCATGCCCCACTCCGGCGGAGCCGGTGGTTCGTGCTGCAGGAAGCGCGCCATGATGTCGATCTGTTCTTCGGTGAAGTCGCCGGAGGTGCCCCAGTTGGGCATACCGCCGGGAGATCCGTAGTTGATCAGCACTTTGAGAAACTCGGTGCCGCGCTCCTGGGTGATGTCCGGGGTCAGCGGCTTGCCGGTGGCGCCCTTGCGCAGCACGCCGTGGCAGCCCGCGCAGCGCTCAAAGTACAGTTTTGTGGCCAGGTCAAATTCGGCCTGGGTCATGTCCGGGGCACCGGGCGAGATCACGCGCTTCATCTCGCCGGCGGGCACCGGGGCACCCTTGTAGGCCATTTCACCCGGCGTCACACCCGGGTGGTCGGTCTTGTCCTGGCCCAACGCCGCCGCGCTCAAGCCCAGTGTCACGGAGAACAGGCCCGCGCCTGCACGTTGCTTCCAGCTGCTTGCTTTGCTTTTCATCATCCTTCCCCTTAATGGCGCTCAGGTTCAATGCGCCTCTTAAAACGCATATTATCTGCATGTTCTAGTCGACAATATGACACAGGTCAACTTTCCCTCCGACTGCCAGCCGCATCGGTCGCAATCACCGCGTGCTCCGGCAACTGGCCCTGAAAGCGCTTCTTGCGCTTGCGCACCAGTGGCGGGCAGCGATGCTCATCCCAGTAGGTCACCTGACAGTCCAGGCAGTAGTGGCACTCATTGTCGATAATCTCCCCGGTGGGGCGTATGGCGCCGATCTGGCATTCCCGGGCGCAGGTCTGGCAGGGATGGCCGCACTCCACACGCCGACGCAGCCAGTCAAACACCTTGAAGCGGGTGACAAAGCTCAGGGCCGCACCCAGCGGGC
Organism: uncultured Haliea sp.; assembly: GCF_963973825.1. Taxonomy (NCBI): domain Bacteria; kingdom Pseudomonadati; phylum Pseudomonadota; class Gammaproteobacteria; order Cellvibrionales; family Halieaceae; genus Haliea; species uncultured Haliea sp. The sequence goes on along the minus strand of NZ_CAXBAE010000008.1, from coordinate 34,417 downwards.
ACAGATACTTGCAGTAGAACTTGCTGTTGAACACCGTGATCACCAGTAACAGCACCGCGTACAGCACGTAAGCGGGTGGGCGGTCGAACTGCATCACGAACACCGTCTTGAAGGGCTCAACCTCTGCCAGACGCGCGGCATTGGCCATGGAGTCCAGCGCCAGCCCGAGAATCGCCAGCAGGATCAGATACTTGATTGCCCACAGGCGCTCATGGACCGCATGCGGGAATTGCCAACCGGCAAACCCCAGCGCGCGCGACGCCTTCGATAAGAGCTCCTGGGCCGCACCAAAGGGGCAGAGCCAGCCGCAGTACACGCCGCGCCCCCAGAGCAGGATACTCAAGGCGACAAACGCCCAGAGCAGGAACACTACCGGGTCCAGCAGCAGGCTTTCCCAGGAAAAGCCGCCCGCCAGGTTGCGGGCAAAACCCAGCAGGTTGACGACCGACAGCTGGGCGTGACACACCCAGCCGATAAAGACCACCGTGAACACCAGCCAGGCGAGGCGAAAACGCTGGAACAACCGCTTGTGCTGCACCAGCCAGTCCTGCAGAAAGAGCACCAGCAACAGGACAAAAAGGGCGACCGCCAGTACCGATACCTGCACACGGTGCTGCTGCCAGCTCCAGTGCCACTCCGGCTCGGCCGGCGAAGCCACCGCGGGCACCCCTGCGCCCACCACCGGCGCGGCCGTCGCGCCCGCAGCCGCGTAGGCCGCCAGCACCTGCTCCGCGGCGCGCGTAATGGTGCGGGTAATCACCATGGCTGTGATGGTCGCGCCACTCAGCCCGTCGATGCCGACATAGCCCTCGCGGCCCTGGGCACCCACGCGGATGGCATCAGACGCGCGCTTGCCGACAAACTGGTTCACAAAGGCCTGCAGGTCACTATCTGTGATACCCACGACCAGTATCGGCTCCGCATGCGCCTGCACGCTGGCCGCCAGAAACTCGCCCGTTGCGGTCAGGCCCACCAGCAGGTTGACGGGTGATCCCGAATACGCGGGGATATGCACAAAATCGCTGGTTTCAAAGAACAGCACCCGGCCCACTCCCGGTGCGTCCGCGCTGAACAGGCCCGGCACTGAAGGCACGGGCGCTGCGACACTGACCCCCGGCAACAACTGCTGTACCGCAGTGTCATCGACAGCCCGGGCGCTGACGGGCGCCAGCGCAAGGCCAACAACCAGCCAGAGCATGGCAGGCAGCACTAACCGGTAGCTCAACACAGCACTCGACCTCGCAACATGATGGCAACCAGCATAGACGGCTGATTATAAGACGCAAATGATCTGCATCATTTTATTCCCGTGCAGAATGCGGTTTACTGAGCGCATGAAACGCTGGATAAGCTGCTTGATGCTCTTTGCGGGCGTCGCCAACGGCGCGAGCAGCGTCGACAGCGACCTCGTGAACGAGCGCTTTACAACCAGGAGCCACGACATGGAAACGCAGTGGCGTGTCGACTGCACTGCCACGCTGGGAGCGCTGCGCACAACGAATAGGCCACTGTCAGCGCTGCAACGCTCGGCACTGGCTTCCGACCTGCGCAAATGCAGTTTCATCTATCAGCCCCCCGGTACTGGCAGGGATGCACACTGCCCCGACTACACACAACTGTGGCGGGCCCTCGAGGCCGGGGACGATCCGGCGCTGGCCTCTGCGCTCAAGCAGGCGGCAGCCTGTCCGGGTCCGGGCCCACAGCAATAACCCATTGGATATCTCATGATCTATCGCAGACCGACATTCCGCCCACGGCCCAACCCCGCAGTACGCGCAATGGCCCGCAGCCTGCTGTTTTGCGCGATGCCGGGGCTTGCCGCCACCAGCGCCGACATGCCCCTGGAAGAAGTGGTGGTGACAGCCAGCCGCGTCGAGGAGCGCCTTCTCGACAGCAGCGCCAGTCTCAGCGTGATGACGCGCGAAGATCTGGCACGCATGACTGCCAGCGGTGTGGCCGACTTCCTGCGCGACGTGCCCGGGCTGCAGGTGTCCGATTCAGGCCAGGCCGGGCTGAAACGCATCCGTATCCGCGGTGAAGACTCCCGGCGCAGCGCCATTCTGGTCGATAGCCACGAACTGGCGGACCACAGCGAAGTGGGTACGCCACTGACCATACACCCCGATATGCTCGGCCGGATTGAAGTGCTGCGCGGCTCCGGGTCGGTACTCTATGGTTCCAAGGCCCTGAGTGGCGTCACCAACCTGATGACGCTGAAGGGCGGTACGGCGCCGCTGCAAGCCACCGTGAAAGGCAGCTATGACGGTACCACCGACGGCGACACCCTGTTTGCCAGCGTGCACGGTTTGCAGGACGGCTGGAGCTATCGACTGGCGGCCGCCGACAGTGACCACAGCCTGCGCCGCACACCCGAGGGCCGCGCCGAGAACACCGCATTCGAGAATCAGGGCTACTACGGCTTCCTGGAAAAAGTGGCGGGCAATCATGCCCTGGGGCTGACCTGGGATCGCTACGAATCGCGATCAGACATCTTTGTAGAAGAGGCCGCACGCAGCACCTTTCCGCTGGTCGATCTGGCACTCAGTACACCGCAGCGCGACCGGGAGCGCTTCGCGCTGGATTACAGCTGGGAACCGGCCTCCGCCGCGCTGGACCGACTGGTGATCTCCGGTTTCACCCAGGACAGCCTGCGCCACTTCGTCAGCAACACGGAAACCGTATGGTATCGCCGCGACATCGACACCCGCAGCACATTGCGCAGCGATGGCCTGCTGCTGCAGGCAGACTGGCTGCCCTGGGGCGAGCATCGCGTGATCAGCGGCCTGCAGTACAGCAATGACGAAGTGGATCAAGGCCGCGAGGTGGATACGCGCGCTTGGACTCCGGTCGCTACCACCGGTATTGAGCGGATCGATGACCAAGCCAGCATTCGCACCCTGGCCGCCTTTGTGCAGGACCACTGGGCATTGGGCGACACCCTCACCGCCATGGTGGGCGCCCGCTTCTACCAGGTGGATGGCGAACTGGATCGCAGCAACCGGCCCGGGTTACGCGCCGCGCCGCTGGATTCCGACAGCCACCTGATCGCTTCAGCGGGGCTCAACTGGTCCACGGGGCCCGGCAGTGCCCTGCGTGCCAACGTGTCGGAGGGCTATCTTTATCCCTCGCTGATGCAGCTGGCCACAGGCGCCTACGCCGGCTCCAGCTTTGTCAATCCGAACAGCGAGCTCACTCCCGAGACCAGTATCAACTACGAGCTGGGCTGGCGTTTGATGCAGGGGCCGTGGACGGTTGATGCCGCTCTGTTCGTTGCCGATTCCAGCGACTACATCGACCACATCTTCTGCACCGCTGCCGACCGCTGCCTGAGTCCGACGGATAAACTGTACCGCAACATCGGGTCCTCCAACGCACACGGTCTGGAGCTGTACCTAGCCTGGGAAACAGCCGATCAGGCACTGCAACCCTACCTGAATGTGACCTGGATGCAGCGCAACAACGATTTCGGCAGCTTCGACACCTGGGACACGGGCATCCCGGCCCTGGCGGGACGCGCGGGGATCATGCTGGAACCCCGGTTCGCGGGGCTCTGGAACTCGCTGTGGGCAGATGTGTACCTGCGTGGTGAAAGCGGGTCCCTGCTGGTGGAGCCGGGGGCCAGGGGCCTGGTTGAAACCCGGCGCAGCGGCTGGGCGACAGTGAATGCGGCATTGGGTGTCAGCCTGGGCGAGCGCCTGCTGCTTGCTGTGGAACTGCAGAATCTGTTCGACCGCGACTATCGGGAATCCACCGAAAACCTGCTCGCGCCGGGACGCAGTGCGTCCATGAAGCTCACCTGGAACATCAACTGACGGGAGGTTGGCGTGTCGGAACCGGATACACAGGAGGCACGGAATCCGTCTGCACAGACCGGCAAGGATTCGCCGGGCCGCGGCACCGCCATTATCGTCTATGGCCTGTATCTCGGGGCCATCATGAGTCTGGTGACGCTGCCACTGGGTGCGCTGCTCGCACACTACCGGCTGGGACACAGCGCCCCCTGGGTACGCAGTCACCTGCGTTTCCAGGTGCGTACATTCTGGTGGATGGTGGCAGCATCCGCTGCTGCCGTGGGGCTATGGCAACTGCTGGGCATACTCGCCGTAGCACCGCTGGCAGCCTGGACCTTCGGCTACCTGTACATCACCGCGCTGCTGGTCTGGTTCGTGGCGCGCTGCGGCGTGGGCATTCACCGGCTCACATCCAATCTCCCCATTGAACGGCCGAGCAGCCTGTTGTTCAGCTAGTGTTCTACTGCGCGACAATCTGGCGGTAGATTGCGGGCAGCGCTGTGGACAGGTGCTCGGGCCGATACACCACCGAGTAACCACCGCGACCAAAAATACGCGGGAAGTAACCCTGTGACTCCCGGTCGATGGTCACCGCAAACACCCGCACACCGGCGCGGCGCGCCTCGCGTACCGCGTGGCGCGTGTCCTCCAGCGCGTAGCGGCCCTCATAGTAGTCGCTGTCGTTGGGCTTGCCATCGGTCAGCAGCAGCAAAAGCCGATGACGTTGACCGAGCTCGGCCAGACCGCTGGTGAGGTGACGAATCGCGGCGCCCATGCGGGTGTAATGTCCCGGTTTCAATGCACCTATGCGCTGCTCCACGCTGTGGTTCATGGTCTCACGGAAATCCTTCACCGTTTGCAACCACACCTTGTCCCGACGCCGGGACGTGAAGCTGTGTATCGCGAACTGGTCACCGCAAGCCTGCAAACCGTGCCCCAGCACCAGCAGGGCCTCTTTCTCGAGGTCGATAACCCGCCGGTCATCCACCCAGGCCTCCGTGGACAGCGATACGTCAACCAGTATGGAGACAGCGAGGTCGCGCTCCACAGTACGGGCATCGGCATACAGGCGATCGCTGCTACTGCCCGACGCGCACTGGTCTGCCTGGGCGCGCACCACTGCGTCGATATCGAGCTCATTGCCATCGAGCTGCCCGCGCAGCAGCATGCGCTTGGGTCGCAGCGCCTCAAACTGCCGTCGCACACGGCGCACACGCTGTTGCATCGCCACGTCCGGCTGCCAGAGCTCGCCATCTGCCGCCTGCTCGCCGGGCAAGACGGTGCAATGTGCCGGTAGCATAACCCCCTTGCGATAGTTCCATTCCGGATAGGTGACCCGCGCCAGCGACGGCGCTCCCAGCGCCTCTCCCGGCGGCAGATCGAGATCCATACGCATCCGGGCCGCGGCCTGCTGCTGATGCGGGCTCAGGGTGATCTCCTCCAGCTGCTCAGCGGCCTTGCCCGCGTCCTCATCCTCTTCATCGTCGACCATGCGATTGACGTTGACCATCTCCGCAAAGGACAGCATTTTCTCGAAGCGGTTGAAAATCAGCGAGTCCTCGCGCTCGGCCTGGTCCTGTCGCTGCCGACGGGCCTTGCGCTTGCCGCCCTCCTGCTGGTCGCGCACAGACGTCGGGTTGTCCTCGTCCTCGGTACCGGATCGCTCCCCGTCCCGGGTACCCAGGCTGAAGCGGGTCGCCCACAGGGGAACCGGCAACGGCGGGTGGTAATGTGCCGGAGCCTGGACATTCTCGACGGACACGCCGGGACTGGAGACCAGCGTCACCAGTTGGGCGGCGAAGGCCGATGCCGGGGTATCTTCACCCAGGGCGTGGCGAATCACGAACTCCAGGGCCTGCTCCAGCGCCGGCAGCTTGCGCTGCGGTCGCAGCGGCAGCAGCGCACTGCACAGCCGCTGGTAGCGCGCGCGGAAGCCGGGCAGTTCCCTGCACACCCGCTCCGCCGCCGTGAGGGCGGCACGCAGGGCCAGCAGGTCGGCCTGCACCGCGTTGTCGGCAACAGGCGGCGACTGCAGGGCAGCGGCGTGGGCTGCCAGCCAGAAGTACAGGTCCCGGTTCAGGGCCCTGTCGGGAAACAGGTCGATACACGGGGGCAGGAGCAGGGACTCTTCGTCGATGCGCGCGAGGTCCATCACTTCACGATCAAAGCCCAGACGCTGGCGCAGACGCAGGCGGTGGCCGGATTCCCTGGGGGCAATCGCACCGACCGCGGCGCCCCCCTCCCCGCCGACAGCGCGAAAAAACACCGCCAGTACCGGGGCGATATCATCGAGATGCACAGCAGCCTGCGGATGGTGCGGATAACTGCTGGTGGCGGAGGCCCACCGATGCCAGTAGCGACCCACAAGCTCCTCGAATTCGAGCAGATGCAACATGGGCCAGGCTCCGCTGCGCGACCGACTCAGTCCGAGCCGAAAGCCATCGCAATCACTTCCAGCAAGGCCTCCTGGACATCGGGTTCATCGGTCAGTGGTTCCACCAGCGTCGCGCGAGTGGCCTGCATAATGGGCATCCCGGATGCGATCAGCGTGGCGCAGTAGATCAGCAGGCGCGTGGATACGCCCTCCTCCAGATCCTGGCCCTTCATCGCGCGAAGGCGCTGTGCAAGGCTTACCAGTGCACGGCAGCGCTCTGCGGCGAGCCCACTCTCCCGGGACACGATGCTGACTTCCTGATCTACCGGTGGAAAGTCGAAGGTGCTGGAGACAAACCGTTGGCGCGTACTGGGCTTCAGCGCCTTGAGCACGTTCTGGTAACCGGGGTTGTAGGACACCACCAGCATGAACTCGGGGGGCGCCTGCAGCAGTTCGCCGGTGCGCTCCAGAGGCAACAGCCTGCGGTCGTCGGTCAGCGGGTGCAGGATAACGGTGACGTCCTTGCGCGCCTCAACCACTTCATCGAGATAGCAGATGCCGCCTTCGCGAACCGCACGCGTCAAGGGGCCGTCAACCCAGCGCGTTTCCCCTTCCAGCAACAGGAAGCGGCCGGTGAGATCCGCGGCAGTGAGATCGTCGTGACAGGATACGGTGAACAATGGCCGGCCCAGCCGCGCCGCCATATGCGCGACGAAGCGGGTCTTGCCGCAGCCGGTAGGGCCCTTCAGCAGCAGGGGCAGGCCGTGCTGCCAGGCCCGCTCGAACAGCTCACACTCGTCTCCCACTGGCTCGTAATAAGGAATGTCCTCCCGCGGGAGCGGCTTTGGCTCGGGCATGTTCATGCGTTGGCCAGCCCGGTTTCACCGGCAGGCATTTCCTCCCGTGCCGGGCCGAACACCGCCCACAGGAACACGACTGCCGCCACGGCAACCACACAACCGGCACCCAGGCGCATCACGTAGAACAGGCTCAGCTGCTCCTGTACCTCCATGTAGTTGATGCCCATGACCCGCTGCAGGTGGGTTTGCACCACACCGGCAAAGGTGAGGGTAAAGGTCATGAAGCACATGGACGCCGTCATCAACCAGAAGCTCCACATATTAATGATCTGGTTGAAGGGCTGTATGCGTCGCAGCTGCGGCATGGCGTAGGTGATCACCGCCAGCACCATCATCACATAGGCGCCATAGAACGCGAGGTGACCATGGGCCGCGGTAACCTGGGTGCCGTGCGTGTAATAGTTCACCCAGTGCAGCGTGTGCATGAAGCCCCAGACCCCGGCGCCGAAGAAAGCCACAGTCGCACTGCCCAGGGTCCAGAGCATGGCGGCCTTGTTCGGGTGATTGCGACGGCCTTTCCAGAACATGTAGAAGGCGAACATCACCATGGCGAAGAATGGCGCCACCTCCAGGGTGGAGAAGAAGCTGCCTATCGGTTGCCAGTACCCCGGCGCGCCAATCCAGTAGTAGTGGTGCCCGGTGCCCAGCAGACCGGAGAATAGGGCCAGGCCGATAATCACATAGAGCCATTTCTCGATGATCTCACGATCCACGCCGGTCAGCTTGATCAGCAGGTAGGCCAGCAGGGACGCCATGATGAGCTCCCACACGCCCTCGACCCACACGTGGACGATCCACCACCAGTACAACTTGTCCAGCGCCAGGTTGGACGGGTTGTAGAAGGCGAACAGCCAGAAGATCGCCGCCAGCCACAAACCGAGCATGAGGATGGAGTTGATCGCCGTCTTGCGCCCGCGCAGCAGCGTCATGCTGGTGTTGTACAGGAACATGAGGAAGGAAACGGTGATCAGTATCTTGGACCACAGGGGCTGTTCGAGAAACTCTCGGCCCTCGTGAATCCCGAACTGGTAACTCAGCAGCGCCCCCGCACCGGCCACCGCGAAGATGGCCAGCTGAATATAGGCGATCATTGGGCTGTGGATCTCGGTTTCTGCCTCTTCGGGCAGAAGGAAATAGGTGCAGCCCATGAAGCCCATCAGCAACCACACAATCAGCAGATTGGTATGGCTCATGCGCATGATATGGAAGGGCACCAGATCCACCATGAACTCCGGCAGAATGTACACCGTGGCGGCCAGAATGCCGAAGATGACCTGCAGCGCAAAAAGCGCCATGGCAACTGCGAAAAAGGGCAGTGCGACCCGTTGCGTTTCGTATTTCATTGCGTTCTCCTGCCTGCGTGTGCGCCGGACTCTATTCTGCGAAGGCTTCAACCTACCGGGTGCGGCGGCCAGCCCTGAGTGTTGATCGAATCTGCCCAGCGGAAGAAATCCACCAGGTTGTCCAGTTCCTGTTCGCTGAGGTCGAATTTCGGCATCTGCCGGCGCCCCGGAATATTCAGCGGCTGCGCCCTGATCCAGCCCTTGATCCCGGCCCGCGCCGCGTCCGGATTCTCCCGACCGCCATAGCGGGTCCACACGTTCCCCAGCTCCGGTGCAAAATATGCACCCTCACCGATCAGGCTGTGGCAGTTGATACAGCTGTGCTTCTCCCAGACATGCTTGCCCGCCGCGACGCTCTCGGTCAGGCCCTCCTTGTCAGTCGACACGTTCACCATGTACCAGTGGCTGTGCGCGGTGAGCCCTGCGAATGCAAGGAAAAAGAACAGCGAGCCGCCGAAGAAGATATTGCGCGCCGCTGAACGAGAGAGTGATTCCATCATGATTGCTGCCCCCTTGCGTATTCTGCAGTAACCCCGCAGACACGCCCGTTATAAAATGCATATAATATGCATGTTTTTATTCTCACACCGCGGCGCCCGGGCCGTCAACCGTTGCAACGCCACGATTTGTCGGTGATGCGAGTGAAAACACGTTCTATTCACAGAAACCTGACACAGATCAAGCAGGCCGCCCATGCACAGCGTGACATCGCAACCCCCTGTCCCGTTTCGCTATCCGTTTCGGATATTTTTCCTGTCGACGGCGGTCAGCGCACTGCTGCTGATCCCGCTGTGGCTGTTCTTCCTGCTAAGCGGCAGCGCGGCTCAGCCAGCCCTGCCCGCACTGGACTGGCACCAGCATGAAATGCTCGGCGCCTTCGTCAACAGTGCCATCGCCGGCTTCCTGCTTACCGCCGTGTGCGCCTGGACGGGCACCCGGCCTGTCGCTGGCTGGACACTGGCCGCACTCTGGCTGCTGTGGCTGGCGGGGCGCGGAGTGATGCTGTTCGGCACCCATCCCGTCCTGGCAATGCTTGTGGAGCTGGCGTTCCTGCCCGCTGTCGCGCTGCTGGCCGCCCGCCCGATTGTCGCTACCCGGCAGTGGCGGCAATTGCCGATACTGGCGGTGTTGTCCCTGCTCTGGCTGTGCGACGTCGCGTACCATCTCTCCGGCGCAACGCACTGGCTGCGCGCCGCAATGCTGCTCACCGGCGGCCTGATTCTGGTAGTCGGCGGGCGCATCACGCCGGCGTTTTCGCGCAACTGGCTGCAACGCCAGGGGCAACAGGCGCCCGCGATCACCAGCTACCGCTGGCTGGAGGTACTGACACTGGCCAGCACCCTGCTGCTGGTGCTGGCTGAGGCCAGCCGGGGTCTACCGGAACCGCTACTGGCCTGTGTCGCACTGCTTGCCGGCCTGTCCGCCGGCCTGCGCACCCTGCTCTGGCGCGGCTGGCAGGTGCGCGCCGAGCCGCTGCTGCTCATCCTGCATATCGGGCTGCTGTGGGTAGCGGTCAGCTTCCTGTTGCGGGGGCTGGCAGGGTTTGCCCTGGTCAGCGACGCCGTATGGCTGCATGCCCTGGGCGCGGGCGCGATGGGCACCATGATCCTCGGCGTGATGGCACGGGTGGCGCTGGGCCACACCGGCAGGCCTCTGGCCCTGCCCGGTGGTATCACGTGGGCATTCGGGCTTATAATTCTCGCCGGCCTGTTGCGCGTCATCGCGGGGACAGGCTGGCTGCCCTGGGCCTTTGGAATCCACGCAGCGTCGCTGTGCTGGGTCGCGGCCTTCCTGCTGTTCACCTGGCGCTACTTCCCGATACTCACACGCCCGCGAATCGACGGGAAGGCCGGTTGATGCGACTGACCCAATACACAGACTACGCCCTGCGTACACTCATTTACCTGGGCGTGAGCCCGGGTGGACGCCACACCATCCGCGACATCGCGGAGGCCTACGACGTATCCCGCCACCACCTCACCAAGGTCGTGCAATATCTGCACAAACACGGCTTTGTCGAAGCCACGCGGGGCAAGGGCGGCGGCCTGGCCCTGGCCCGCCCGGCGAGCGACATTGTGGTCGGCGATGTCGTGCGGCGCATGGAGCCTTCCACGGCGCTGGTGGAATGTTTCGACAAGGGCGGGCAATGCGCCATACAGGGTCACTGCAAACTGACCCGCGCACTCCGCGAGGCCTTCAACGCATTTATCGCCGCCCTCGATGAATACACCCTGGCGGATCTGCTCGATGAGCGCGAGGACCGACTGCGCCACGTGCTGGGGATACCTGCCGTGATGGTTTCCGACTGAACAGGCCCCGGCGCAGGCCGTTGCCATGCGCCAGATCAATACACTTGCCGGACGGCCTGGGTTACCCTGCCGCGAACGAGCTAGCGACCGCGTTGGAGCGTCGACATGTCCACATTGCACACTATGCCACCGCTGATTGCCACACTGCGTGCGGAACACGTACACCTCACGCGCATCTCCGGGCTCATGACGGAGCAACTGGATGCCATAGAAAGTGGCGGGCCGGTCGACAGTCACGTGCTGTACGAAATCATGGGGTACATGGTCGGGTGGGCAGATCGCCATCATCACCCGCGTGAAGACCTCATCTACGGCCGCGCGGCGGAGCTCGACGAACAGATTGCCGATGATGTGGACAGCCTGCAGCGACAACACGACGCCATGGCAAAGAACGCCCTCGCCCTGCAGGGGCTCATCGGCCGCTGGCGCGCGGGAAATGCCACTGGCGAGGAGGTGGTGCGCGCCGGGCGTGACTACATCGCCAACAGCAATCGCCACATGCAGAGTGAAGAACTGCTGGTATTCCCCCGTATTGAAGCGGTACTGACGCCGGCCGACTGGCAGGAACTGGAGCTTGACGATCGGCTACAGGCCACCGGCGACCCGGTGTTCGGCCCGCGTGTAGACCGCGAGTTCCGGAACCTCGCACGTAAACTGCGGCGTAGCGCCCGACGTACCATCGAGCGCGGCGTGGTTGCCGAGTGGGCCGGGCTGGAATCGACACTGGAATCACTGGAGATTCTCGGCAACGCCAACCGTATGGCACTGCAGGCGACAGGGGATACGCTGCGCTGCGCGGTGCGGGAGTCACTGGAGATTGTGCGGGCGACACCGCTGACGGCGGCGCCACGCTGTGCGCTGAACAATGTGCGCCTGAGTGGCCGCTGGCTGGGTGTCATCGCCTCGATCGCCGGGGACACGGTGAACGACCTGACCCGCATCCGGCGCGAGATGCGCCGGCAAATGGACACGCTGGACGCGCTCTGACCCGCTAGGACAGCAGCGGCTGACCGGTCTCGTTGGCAGCGGCAACCACCCGGTTGCGCCCGCTGTCCTTGGCCCGGTAGAGCGCCGTATCCGCAGCGGCCAGCAGGGTCTCCGCCGACATGCCGGCGCTGAACGCCGCGACACCCACACTGCAACTCACCGCCAGCCCGGAAAACGTGCCGGTGAACTGCAGCTCTGCAATGCGCTGGCGCAGACGTTCGGCGATGGCCAGCGCAGCGGTGCCCTCGGTCATCGGCAGCTGCACGCCGAACTCTTCTCCACCCAGACGCCCCACATCGTCAGAGCGGCGTAGCTGCTCCTGCAGGGCACTCGCAATCGCCTTCAGTACCACATCGCCCCCGCCGTGACCAAAGCGATCGTTGACCGATTTGAACAGGTCGACATCCAGCATGAGCAGACACAGAGGCTCCTGGTAGCGCTCCGCGCGGGCAACATTGCTTGCAAGCTGCTCGAGAAAATAGCGCCGGTTGGGTACCTGGGTAAGATAGTCAGTGCGTGACTCCGCGAGCAGGAGCGCGGTCAGGCGGCGTTGATTGCGATACAGCACCAGAACCACTGCGAGCGTGAATGCCATCGCCGCCAGCAAGGCGGTCAGTGTTACTTCAGTGATAGTGGTACCGAGCAACTCCTGAGCGGACAGAGGCAGCGGCTGCAGTCCTGCCATGGCCAGCAGTGCCCTGCAGGGCGGGCGCCAACGTTGGCGCCCGCTACAACGACGTGCCACCTGTCAGGCAGTCTCGAGTGCTGATGTGCAATGACCGCAGCGAGTTGCCTTGATGGGAATACTGGAGAGGCAGAACGGGCACTCCTTCTCCGTAGGCTCCGCAGGCGCCGGCTCCTCTTCGCGCTTCAGGCGATTGACACTGCGAATCAGCAGGAATACCGCGAAGGCGACGATCACGAAACTGATCACCGCATTGATAAACAGGCCGTAGCTGATGGTCACCGCACCGGCTTCCTGGGCGCTGGCCAGGGTGGTGTAGGGCCCGGCCACCGCACCTTCCTTCAGGGTGATAAACAGGTCGGAAAAATCGACGCCGCCCAGCAACAGGCCGATGGGCGGCATGATGACGTCGTTGACCAGACTTTTGACGATCGTGCCGAAGGCGCCGCCGATGATTATGCCTACCGCCATGTCGATGACGTTGCCACGCATGGCAAATTCTTTGAATTCTTTTAGCATAAGGACTTCCTCACAGCTTGTATGGGTACACCGACAGCAGCGTGCACACTCCCCCGATCTGCGCCGATACGCCAATTTCGCACCACCGGGAGGGAAACACAAGGCCACAACCCGCGAATGGCTATCCGCGGCCACCACCGATACTGGTTTTTCCGCCCGCTGCCGCAGGCAAATCTGCTAGACTGCCTCCTCATTTGTCACCGACCGGTACGCTGCTTTGCCACGCGCCAACAACCCGCAACTGCACCGATTGATCTCCGCCCCGGGCCTCGCACTCGCGCTGCTGTGGAGCGGGTTGGCGACAGCGCAGAGCCCGCTCGCAACGCAGCTCGGACAGCCGCAGGAACAGCCAACGGCGCTGGCCGGCACAGCACCGGCGCCAGAGCCAACGCCCACACCAGCACCGACGCCAGCCCCCGCGTCAACGCCTGCGCCGGTCGCCGCGCCAGAACCTGGGCCGGTCGCCGCGCCAGAACCCGAGCCGAACCTTGCACCCGCTCCGGAAGCGGAGGCAGCGATGGCGCCCGCGCCGGATCCGGTGCCCGAGGTGACGCCGGAAGCCGGCCTCGGCGCTCCGGCACCGGAGGCCGCTGTGCAGCTTGAGGAACGCGAGCCTCCCTCGACGACCGGGTTACCTCGCGCACCCAATCTGCCGCTGGATGAGCCGGTGGAGACCGAGCCACCACCCACAGCGCCCAACCCGGCACCCGTGGTTCTGCAGGAACTGGTACTGCTGGGCCGCGAGGTTCCGCCCAAAACGTCCACCCGCCTCGCCTGGGCGCCCACACAGTCCTTTGAGGGAATTTACGTGGATACGCCGGTGCTGGTGGTGAATGGTGTGGAGCCCGGCCCTACACTCTGCCTGACGGCCGCCATGCACGGCGATGAGCTCAACGGCATAGAAACCGTGCGCCGGGTGCTCTACAACCTGGATGCCGGCAAGCTCAAGGGGGCCGTAATCGGCGTTCCCATCGTCAACCTGCAGGGCTTCCATGCCGGTTCACGCTACCTCACGGATCGCCGCGACCTCAACCGCTACTTCCCGGGCGATCCGGAAGGTAGCTCCGCTTCACGCCTGGCCTATTCATTTTTCCATGAAGTCATCGCACATTGCGATGCACTGGTCGATTTGCATACCGGTTCTTTCTACCGCACCAACCTGCCACAGCTGCGCGGCGACCTGCGCAACCCCCGTGTGGTGCAGCTGACCAAGGGCTTTGGCTCCACTGTGGTGGTGCACAGTGAAGGCACCGCGGGCACTCTGCGGCGCGCAGCCGTCGAAGTAGGCATTCCGGCGGTAACCCTGGAAGCAGGTGGCCCTTCGGTACTCAGCGAGGACGCTGTCAGCCACAGCGTAAAGGCGATTCGCACCCTGCTGAATCATCTCGGCATGACCACCCGTTTCAGCCTCTGGGGCGACCCCGAGCCGGTGTACTACAATTCCGTGTGGGAGCGCGCCCAGGTGGGCGGTATCGTGTTCAGCCGGGTAAGTCTCGGGCAGACCGTGAAACGCGGGGACGTACTGGGCACGGTGACCAACCCCATCACCAATGTGCGTACCCGCATCATCTCCAATCACAACGGGCGCATTATCGGTATGGCGTTGAACCAGGTCGTTCAGCCGGGTTTTGCCACCCACCATATCGGCATCACGCCGCCCAAGGGGCAGATCAGCCCCCCGGAAGACGTCGTGGCGACCGATCCCGGCAGCGCGCGACAGCTCGCCGATGTCACAACCGACGCCCCGGCGGGCAGTGGTGAAGAAGCGGCGGAATCCGAGCAGCCGGATGCCTCAGCGGTCGAAGAAAACCACACACCCGCGGTTGAAAACAGCGCCGATGAAGTCGGCGATGAGGATCTGGAAGAGGACTGAACCGCGCTCAGCCGCGCCGCTGCTCGCGGGTGACGAAGCACCCCGCCTCATCGACATCGAGCACGCGCTGCCGACCTGCCAACAGGGCCAGCACCATGGCCAGCGCTACCACAGCCGTGAGTACCAGCCAGATACCCGTCAGTGACACGTTGAACTGCAACAACAGGCCAACGGCAAGGGGCCCCAGTGCCGCCAGGCAGTAGCCGAAACCCTGGCTCATACCCGACAGCTCACCGGCGACCGCCGGGTTCACGCTGCGCAGCACCAACAGCGCCAGAGCGAGGCTGAAACTCCCGCCCTGCCCCAGGCCCAGTGCCACCACACCGGGCCAGCGCAGCATGGCGGGCCCCTGTAGCAGGCAGTAGAAGCCCAGGGCAACGAACGTCAGCGCGCAGAGCAGCGCCGGGCGTTGATCGCGCCCCAGACGTGCCAGCCAGGGCGCCGCGAGTGCGGCAAACAGCTGCACAAACACCGATGCACCCAGCAGCAGCCCGGCTTCAGCCTCTCCCAGCCCGCGGCGCTGCAACAGTACCGGCAGCCAGCCAAACACAATGTAGGCCAGCGCCGACTGTGATGCCATGAGCAGCGTAATCTGCCAGGCGAGGGGGGAGCGCAACAGGCCGCTGCCCACCCTGGCTCGGCTGCGGGCGCTGGACTGTGGCCAGGGGTGGGCTGCCAACAGGCGCCAGCAGAACAGGGCCAGAAAAGCCAGCACCGACCAGCTGGCCAGGCTGAGCTGCCAACTCCCCAGGCCATCGGCCAGAGGAATGCTGAGCCCGGCGCCCAGGGCACCACCCAGGCAAAGCGCCATGGTGTACACACCGGTCATCAGGTCGGCACCGCGGGGCAGGTCGCGCTTCACCAGCACGGGCAGCACCGTGCCGCCAATGCCGATGGCGGCGCCTGCCAGCGCCGTACCCAGAAACAACCACGGGGTACCGGGGCCACTGCGCAGCATGAGGGCAACGGCCAACAGCAGCAGGGCCAGGGAGAGCGTGCGCTCCGTGCCGATCCGCCTCGACAGCCAGGGCGCCAGCGGCGCAAACAGGCCGAGACACAGCACCGGCATTGTGGTCAGCGCACCGATCGCGGCGGCGCTGAGCCCGGTGTCTGCCTGCACACGGCTCAACAGCGGCGCGAGCGATGCCAGCGCCGGTCGCAGGTTGAGTGCCACCAGCACCATCAGCAGCACGAGGCCGAACTGCATGGAGGCGACTCTCTACCAATGCACTCCGCGCATAACCTGCGAGAACAGGCGCCGCGCCAGGGCCAGCTTTGAGGACGGAATCTGGGCCAGTTCGGCCGCCGCTTCCTCTTCACTCAGGCCGCGCGCCGCTGGCGAATCCGGAAACAGGTCGTAGGCCTGGCTGAGGAAGGCTTCGGTAAAGCTTGGCATGGTCGCCTGCGCCACGGCACCGGCGACCCCGAGGGAGGTGGACACCTTCTTCGGGCGCGACACGATGGCTTTCATCACTAGGTCCCTGGCCTGCTCGGGCGACAATGTGGGGAACGCCTTGTACAAGCCCGTGGGTGCAATCATCGGCGTGCGCACCAGGGGCATGTGAATCGTGGTGAACTCGATATTGCAGCGCGCAAACTCCGGCGCCGCACACAGGCTGAAGGCATCCAGCGCCGCCTTGGAAGCGACATAGGCAGAGAAACGCGGGGGGCTGGTCAGCACTCCGATGGAGGAAATGTTGATGATCTGACCTTGCTCACGCGCTTCCATTCCGGGCAGGAAGCCCATGATCAGGCGCAGGGCACCGAAATAATTCAGCTGCATGGTGCGTTCGAAATCGTGAAAGCGGTCGTAGCTGTAGCGCACGGAGCGACGGATGGAACGACCCGCATTATTGATCAGTATGTCGGCGCCGCCAAAGTCGGCGATCACATCGGCGACCAGTTTGTCGCAGGCGGCGAGGTCTGCGACATCGCAGGCATAGGCGTGGGCAATACCGCCCATCCCCTCTATTTCCGCCATGGTTTCATCCAGCTTTTCCACAGTGCGCGCCACCAGCACCACACGGGCATCGGCACGGGCCAGGCGCAGGGCGCACTCGCGACCGATACCGGAAGTGGCGCCGGTCACCACCACCACTTTGCCTTTTACCCGCTTGCGCAGTGCCGCCAGCGTGGGCCGCCCCACCAGGCGACCGAACAGCGTGTCGACCTCCTTTTCCAGCGTGCCCACGTCCTTGCGCAGGAAGTGCAACCAGTAATCCCAGATGACCGCTGCATAGTCCTCAAACGGTGGACACTGGATTCCGGCAGGTTCCAGCAGCGCACGGGTGCGGCTGGAGTCAAAGCGTGTGGGGTAATTGATGTAGGCCACCACCTGGGGGGGAATGCCCATCTGGCTTATCAGTCGCTCACCCAGCTTGCGCACCGGTCCCAGCCGACCGATACCCTTGCCCGCCAGGCGGGTCGCGGAATCCAGCAGCGACGCATCGACCGCCCGCAGCCTCGGGCCGTGTGAGACGCGCATCATGGTCTTCAACAGGTCACCCACCCGGATGCCGTCCGGGTCGGTCAGGAAAAAGCACTCGCCATCGTGGCCTGGCAGATGGGCGAGATGGTCCATCGCCGCCACCACATAGTCGACCGGCACGATGTTCAGCAGCCCTGCCTTGTTCATCAGCAGCGGCAAACCCTCGGGTACCACTTTGCTCAGGCTGCGCAGGGTCTCGAAAAAGTAGTAGGGACCGTCTACCTTGTCCATTTCGCCGGTGACCGAGTGCCCGACCACCATGCCGGGACGATAGATTCGCCACTTGAGCCGCTTCTCGGCACGCACAATCCCCTCGGACTCGTGTTTGGTCTGGAAGTAGGGATGCTCCAGCGCCCCCGCCTCTTCAAACATGTCCTCGGTGAAGGTTCCCTCGTACAGGCCGGCGGCGGCAATGGAGCTCACCTGATGAAAACAGCCGGCCTTGAGCGACTTCGCCAGCGCCAGGGCCTGGCGCGTGCCCTCGACATTACTCTTGCGCTGGCTCTCAGCACTGGCCTGCATGTCATAGATGGCCGCGAGGTGAAAGAAGTGGTCTATCTTGCCCGCGTGTTGGCGCACCCAGGCCGGCTTCACACCCAGCCGCGGCTCGCTGAGGTCACCCTCCACCGCAACCACCTGACGCCGGTTGGCGCCCCATAGCTCACGTAGACCGTCGACCTTGGACAGGGAACCCGGCCGCACCAGGAGGTACACACGCCCACCCCGGTCCAGTAACCGGGGCACAAGAAAACGACCAATAAAGCCGGTCCCGCCGGTGACGAAATAGTTCATGACGCTCTCCGTATTCTATCGTTATGCCGATACAGTACTGAGAAAGTGCGACGATGTCACCGCGGCCTGCCACGGGGCCGCACGCGGCAGGCGGCTCGGTCCGCGCTAGATGACCCAGTCGTGGGGGCGGTCGGTGCGGGCGGCGTCAACTTCGGCCATGACATGCTGTACCGCGTGGTGCTGGGAGAGAAACACCTTGCCCGTAAGGTCCTGCAGGAAGTGCGTGTGGCGCAGCACATCCATCACCGGCCCTTTCACCTCGGACAGGTGAAGGGTGATATCGCGCTCCGCCAGCTGCCGGTTGATCGACTCCAGCGCCTCCAGTGCACTGAGGTCGATTTCATTCACCGCCGTGCACATGAGAATCACGTGGCGAACCTCCGGGCGCTTCTCCAGCAGGGCGTAGAGACTGGACTCCACGAAACTGGCGTTGGCGAAGTACAGGCTCTCATCAATGCGCAGGGAGAGGATGTCACTGCGTGTAATGACCTCGTGCCGATCCACATTGCGGTAGTGCTCGGTGCCCGGCACCTCCCCCACAACCGCCATGTGTGGCCGCGAGGTCTTGTACAGATGCAGTGCCAGCGAGGCCAGCACACCGCAGGCGACACCCGTTTCCACACCCACCGCGAGCGTGACGAAGAGGGTGATGGCGACCGCCGCGAAGTCGGATATCCCGTACTCCCAGGTGCGACGCAGGATGGAGAAATCCACCAGCGACAACACGGCGACAATGATGGTCGCCGCCAGCGTCGCTTTCGGCAGATAGGCGAGATAGGGGGTAAAAAACAGTGCGGTGAGGGCAATCCCCAGCGCTGTCAGCATACCGGCGGCCGGGGTGGCGGCACCGGCATCGAAGTTGACGATGGAGCGGGCGAAGCCGCCGGTTACCGGATAACCACCGGAGACCGCGGCGGCGATATTCGAAGCGCCCAGGCCAATCAATTCCTGGTCCGGCACGATGCGCTGGCGACGGCGTGCCGCGAGCGTATGCCCCACCGACACCGACTCGACAAACCCGATGATGGAAATCAGCAGTGCAGATACCGCCAGTTCACGCCAGGCAGGGTTCAGCAGGGGTGGCAGATCAAAGCCCGGCAGCCCCGCCGGCACGTGTCCAACCAGGGCAACGCCACGCGCCCCGAGATCCAGCTGCCAGGCCACAACGCTGGTTCCGATCACCGCGAAAACCGGTCCCGTGCGGGTCAACATGCCCGCCCAGTAGTCCGGGAGGCCGGCTTTCAGCAGCAGGGGCTTGAGCCCGCTGCGCACCCAGAACAGGAACAGCAGCGTGGCGCCGCCCACCAGCAGGGTGGGCATGTGCACCTGGGGCAACTGCGCCCAGAGCTGTTGCGCGAGGTGCGGCAGGTTCTCTCCCCGCCCCTGAATACCCAGCACGTGCCCCAACTGGGACACCGCAATAATGACACCGGAGGCCGTGATGAAGCCGGCAATCACCGGGTGCGAAAGAAAACTGGCGAGAAACCCCATCCGCAGCAGGCCGAACAGCAGCAACATCGCCCCGGACATCAAGGCGAGCAGGATCGCGGCATCCACGTAGGCAACACTGCCGGCCTCCGCCACCTGACTGACCGCCGTCGCGGTCATCAGGGACACCACCGCCACAGGACCTACCGAGAGTGTGGTACTGGTGCCAAACAGCCCGTAGGCGATAAGGGGCAGCATGCTGGCGTACAGGCCCATCTCGGCGGGCAGGCCGGCCAGCATGGCGTAGGCCAGCGATTGCGGGATCAGCATGATAGTGACGATAACGGCGGCCAGGCCGTCGCTGGCAAAGCTCTCGCGGTTGTAGCGTCGCCCCCACTCCAGCAGCGGCAGATAGCGCTTGAGTCCCTGCAATGCGTTAACCCTCGCCGATCACCGGCTTTGCCAACCACTCCCTGCCGCGCAGCATTGCCTTCCAGTAGATCGGCGGCAACAAACGCTCCTTGAGAAACCAGGCGGCCCGGCTGGGTTTGCGCCCGTCCAGCAGCCAGGCGGGCATGCTCGGCAGCAACTTGCCCCCGTAGCCGAACTCCGCCAGCACAATCTTGCCCCGTTCCACGGTCAGGGGGCAAGAACCGTAACCGTTGTAGTGTGCCACGCCCGCAGCGCGCCCGCTGTCCACCAACAGGTTGTTGGCGACGATCGGGGCCTGCATGCGCGCCGCTGCCGCGGTCTTGGCGTTGGGCGCGTTCATGACATCACCCAGGGCCCAGATGTTTTCGAACCGCTTGTGGCGCAGGGTTGTCTGATCCACATCCACCCAGCCAGCCTCGTCGGCCAGGGCGCTGGCGCGAATAAAATCCGGCGCGGTCTGGGGTGGCACCACATGTATCATATCGAAGTCACGCTCTACCTCCCGCGTGACACCGTCGCTGTCCGTTGCCGCGAACACGGCGCGGCGCGCCTCGCCGTCGATACGCACCAGCCGGTGGCTGAAGTTGAGTCGCGCATCATAGCGTTTGACGTATTCCATCAGTGCCGGCACGTAATCCGCCACACCGAACAAAACGGCGCCCGCGTTGTAGAACTCCACGCCAATATTCTGCAGACGCCGCTGGCGCTGCCAGTAGTCTGCCGACAGGTACATCGCCTTCTGTGGCGCACCGGCACACTTGATCGGCATCGGGGGCTGGGTGAACAGCGCGCGCCCGGATTTGAGCTTCTGCACCAATTGCCAGGTGTAGGGCGCGAGGTCGAAGCGGTAGTTGGAGGTGACGCCGTTGCGCCCCAGGCTCTCCGCCAACCCCGGAATCGCGTCCCAATCCAGTTTGATGCCCGCGGCCACCACCAGCCGGCGATAGCGGATCACACGACAGCCCTCCAGCACCACCGAATTGTGGATGGGGTCAAACGCCGCCACCGCCGCCTTGATCCAGTCGGCGCCCCGGGGGATTAGTGACGCCATGGTGCGCGCAGTGGTTGCCGGCTGGAAGATACCCGCCCCGACGAAGGTCCAGCCGGGCTGGTAATAGTGAATATCGGCAGGGTCGATGATGGCCACCGACTGCGTGCTGTCGCGGCTCAACAGGCTGGACGCACAGGCTATGCCCCCGGCTCCTGCGCCCACAATCACCACATCATACTCCGCCAGCACCAGCCCGCCGTGGTTCTGGCCTTCGCCCGCTACGCGCGCTACCACGCTGCTCATGTCGTAGCCCGCTTCACGCCCGCGGCGAATAATCTCCGTCGGTGCCAGACCACCGCGCGCGCGGGACAGGGCCCACAGGGTGGTGGAGCGCATTCCGGTGCGGCAGTAGGCGTGCACCGGACCCTCAATGGCATCCAGCAGCTGGCCGAAATCACGCGCCTCGGCGTCCGAGACCTTGCCCGCGACCACGGGCAGGTAGTGCGCCTGGACGCCCGCTGCCTCGGCGGCGCGCTGTACCTCAGCGTAGGCGGGCTGATCCGCACCTTCACCGTCGGGGCGGTTGCAGATGATGTGCCGCACGCCGCGCGCCGCCAGGGCGGCAAGTTCCTCGGGCGTGACCTGGCCGGAAACGGTGAGATGATCGTCCAGTGTCCGAATCTCCATGGGACTGTCCTCGAATGCAGTTATCAGAGCGCGTTAATGGGCAGTTTCAGGTAAACCGTGTCGTTGTCCTCTGCCTTTGGCAGATGGCCAGCGCGCATGTTGACCTGCAGCGACGGCAGAATCAGGCGCGGCATGTCGAGTGTTGCATCCCGGGCCTCGCGCATGCGCACGAAGTCGTCCTCGCTGATACCCGTGTGGACATGGATGTTGTCAGCGAGCTCGGCGGCCACACTGGTCTCATACTCCAGCTCTCGGCCATTGGGCATATAGTCGTGGCACATAAACAGGCGGGTTTCCCCCGGCAGCGACAACACGCGCTGGATAGAGCGATACAGGGTCCGCGCATCGCCGCCGGGGAAATCCGCCCGCGCCGTGCCGCCGTCAGGCATGAACAGGGTGTCCCCCACAAAGGCGGCATCGCCCATGACATGCACCATACAGGCCGGCGTGTGACCGGGGGTGTGCATGGCATGGCAGGTCATGCTGCCCACCTGGTAACTGTCGCCGTCGGCAAACAGGCGATCAAACTGGGAACCATCGCGGGCAAAGTCCGTGCCGGCATTGAAGACCTTACCGAAGGTCTCCTGCACCGTCACGATGTGCTCGCCGATGCCGATCTTTCCGCCCAGGGCATCCTGCAGATACGGCGCAGCAGAGAGATGATCCGCATGCACATGGGTTTCGATGATCCACTCCAGCGACAGGCCGTGCTGGCGGATGTAGTCGAGAATGCGGTCGGCGCTGGCAGTGCTGATTCGACCGGCGGCGTAGTCAATATCGAGCACGGAATCGACCACGGCGCAGGACCTGCTGTCCGGATCCCGCACCACGTAGGAAAAGGTATTGGTATCGGCATCAAAGAAGGGCACGACCTCGGGTCGGCACTGCAGATTTACCGCAAAATTGACTGGGGCTTGCATAACATCCACCTCACGACTTCATGGAATTGAGCGTTACCCGGTTTTAGCAACGGTCGTGCCAGAACGCTAAACACCCTGCCGATATATCGTAACCTATTGTTTTATAGCTATCTTTTCACGCCTCCGGGGGAGGCATTGCAAAAAGGGGTAGCGCTCGACGCCCCATTCCTGCCAAAATTGGCAAAAGACTTTGCCGGAAATGTCATGAGTGCATTGATCGCCACCGATACTGACCGCACCCTCGCCCGGATGCTGGAGGGCTACGAATGCCCCGCGATCCTGGTCAGCCCGGAGTACCGCATCCTCGCCACCAACAGCGCGTACCGCGACAGTTTCGGTGAACTGGACGCCACGACCCCCGCACACTGCTTCGAGGTCTCCCACGGCTACCGCGTGCCCTGCGATCAGGCCGGTGAAAGCTGCCCACTGTCTGCCGCGCGCAGCAGCGGCCAGAAGGAACGGGTGCTGCATGTGCATCTCTCTCCCGAGGGCCGCCAGCACGTGGATGTCGCCATGCTGCCCATTCACAACGACGCCGGTGAGCTTCTGTATTTCGTGGAGCTGCTGACCCCGGTGAACGTTGCCAGCGCTGAACTCAGCACGCGGCAGATGGTTGGACGCAGCGCGGCGTTCAATGAACTGGTGAACCTGGTGAACCTGGTAGCCCCCCACGAAACATCCATACTGCTGCTGGGGGAGTCGGGCACCGGCAAGGAACTGGCGGCCAGTGCAATACACCAGGCCAGTGCACGGCGCGACCGCCCACTGGTGGCGGTGGAATGCGCCGGCCTCACTGAAACCCTGTTCGAGAGCGAGCTGTTCGGGCATGTGAAAGGCGCCTTCACCGGCGCCACGCAGGACAAGCCCGGACTCCTCGAGTCGGCACAGGGCGGCACCCTGTTCCTGGATGAGATCGGGGACGTGCCGCTGGGCATGCAGGTCAAGCTGCTGCGCCTGCTGGAGACCGGCACCTGGCGCCCCGTGGGTAGCACGACACTGCGTCACGCCGACTTTCGCCTGATTTGCGCCACGCACAAAGACCTGTCGGCCATGGTGGACGCAGGCGATTTCCGCCGCGACCTGTTCTACCGCATCAACACGTTTCCCATCCACCTGCCCGCACTGCGCGAGCGCCGTGAGGACCTGGCCCTGCTCGCCAACTCCATCCTCGGCAAACTGCGGCAAGGCCGCCCTGCGCGGCTGACCGAATCTGCCGTGCAGCGGCTGCAGGAGGAGCCCTTCCCCGGCAATATCCGCGAGCTGCGCAACATCCTGGAACGGGCCCTGGTGTTTGCCCAGGGCGACATGATCGACCACCACATCATCGAGCGCTGCCTTGAACAACCTCTCAGCGCACCCCAGCCGCCTGCGGCCACGTGGACCGATCTACGCACGCGCGAAACCCAGTATCTGAAAAGCCTGCTCGCCCACTGCGAGGGTGACAAGGCCCGCGCCGCCGCCATTGCGGGAATCAGTGTGCGCAGCCTGTACCGAAAGCTCGGGGCCACGCTGGCCGATCACTGAAACGCCGCTGCCGCATACGGGTTGGGACCGCCCGCGGCAATCCAGCGGTCCAGCTCCTGCTCCAGCACCGTCAGGGGCACGGAGCGCAGGCCGAGGATCGTGTCGTGGAAATAGCGCTTGTCGAACGCGGCCCCCAACGCCGCTTCGGCTTCTGCGCGTTTGCGCCGAATCAGCATTTCCCCCAGCTTGTAGGACAGGGCCTGTGCAGGCCAGGAGATGTAGCGGTCTATTTCCGTGGTCAACTCATGTTCGGAAAGGGCCGTATTCTCGCGCAGAAACGCCTGGGCGCGCTCGCGGCTCCAGCCGTAGTGGTGCAAGCCGGTATCGATAACCAGACGCGCAGCGCGCCACATCTCATAGGACAGCCGCCCGAAGTGCTCATACGGCGTGTCGTACACACCCATCTCAATACCCAACCATTCGGTGTACAGGCCCCAGCCCTCGCCGTAGCCGGAGAAATAATTGTTGGCCCGGAACTCAGGGATCTCACCGGGGGCCTCCCGGGCGATGGCAGCCTGTAGAGAATGCCCCGGCGCGCATTCGTGCAGGGTCAGCGCGGTGAGGGTGTACAGGGGCCGTGAGGGCAGGTTGTAGGTATTGAACAGGCAGCTCTCCAGCCCCCCGCGACCACCGGTATAGAACGGCGCGATGGCATCCGGCACCGGCAGGATGGTGAAACGCCGGCGCGGCAGAAAACCCAGATTCGCGGCCAGCTGGCCGTCAACCCGCTTCGCCACCCAGGCCGTGAACGCCAGCAACTCATGGGGCGTCTTCGCATAAAACTGCGGATCAGTGCGCAGAAATTCCAGAAAAGCCGGCATATCCCCTTCGAACCCGCTGGCCGCGCGAACCGCGTCCATCTCCGCGCGAATGCGGGCCACCTCGGCAAGGCCTATCGCATGGATCTCCTCCGCGGTCAGGTCCAGTGTGGTGAAGTTGCGAATCTGCGCCTGGTAGAACGCGTCGCCGTCGGGCAGCTCGCGGGCGGCCAGTGTCTCACGTGTGCGGGGCAGATAATCTTCCCGCATGAAACGCAACAACTCCGCGTAGGCAGGCACCACAGCCGCATCAATGACGCTGCGAGCCTGCGCCTGCAGCTCCAGCTTCAGCGCCTCTGGCCACTGGGCCGGCAGGGCCGCGATGGGCGACCAGTAGGGGTTGTCCTCACCTCCTGCCAGGTAGGCTTCTATGGACCGTTCACGACCCGCGAGCGCCACCCGCGGCACGCTATAGCCCCGCGCCAGCCCCGCCCGCATATTGGCCTGGTGCTCGGCGAAGAAGCGCGGCAGCTGGCTCAGCCGCTGCAGATAGTCACGATAGGCCTGTTCGGTATCGAAGCCGCCCATACGCGGGTACAGGCCGCTCCAGAAAAAGGTGTCGGAATTGAGGGGGGCCTCATAGGTACGGTAGCGCACCTCGTCCGCCAGTGTCTGCACAATCTGCCTGAAGACCGCGGCGTTGATCCTGCCCTCGGGACTCAGGGCATCAACGGGGATGCGCTCCAGCGCCGCGAGGCTGCCCTCCCAGTAGGCCAACCGCTCCCGCTGGGTCGCCGCATCCACGCGCGGCAATGCGGGGCCGTCACGCCACCCGCCCTGCTCCGCAGGGACCTGCCCGAACTCCTGCTGTCGCCACCGGTATTCAGCTTCATATAACGTCCGCAGTTGCTCATCGGCGAGCGTATCGCGCGCCTGTGACCCGGTTGCTGACACCAGCAGGAGCAATCCTGCGAGCAAAGTACCCTGTGCATACTTCATGGCCGCCAAACACCCCACCATTGACTGGAACGCCCCTTGTGCAGAACATCCTTGGCCAGCACCTGCTGATTGTCAACGCCCGTCAGCAAACCAGCCGGCGCTCAATGCCATGTTCAGCCCAGGGCGCAGGAGCGGCAGCCTCGGCACAAGCGTGAAATATCCTTCACGCTGCTGCCGTGTGCGGCGGGTGTTGTGCAAGAGGAGCAGCGTACCGACTTCAGCATCCAGTGTGGGATCCAGCCACAGGTCGAGAAACTGTGCCCGACTCAATTGCCGGTTACCCCAACGGGGGTCCGCCAGTTGCACGCGCCCGGCAGGGTCGATACCGCGCAGCACACTGAAGTGTGCACCCCCCTCAGGGTGCAGCCGCACAATGGCAGGCACCTGCAACGACAGCAGACGCTCGGGCGTTACCGCGAGGCCCACACCCTGCACGCCCAGGTGCGTGGCAAGCGCGATGAGAATCGCATAGGAGACACCCTGCTCCCGCCAGTCCGCGGGTAACCCCCAGTCGTCTCCCTGCGCCTCCAGGAGACGCAGCAATGCCGCCTCGGACAGCGGGTCATTGAGGTATGCCGTAAAGTAAGTCGCCAGCGCTGCGAGGCCGCAGGAGAAGTCCCTGGCCTGCTTGACGACGCCGGCATCGCGCAGTGCGCGCCAGGAACTGAACACTGCGCCGTCGCTTGCCTGCGTCGGGGAGGCCGCCAGCACACCGCAGGCCCAAAGCACCAGGCCACAGCGCAGTGATAGCCGGGGCCTGCTGTCAGAGAACATCCCCGGGGGGCTCGTAGGGCTCGTCAGCAGGCAGCTCGCGGCGCACCTGTGCGAGGGCGCGACTGCGGCTCAGGCGCATTGCAGTGCCGGCAACCACGGCCAGCCCTGCTGCGGCGAGCGCAGGAAACACCGCCGCTGGCCACTGCGCGTTGAACACGGCAACCAGCACGCCCGTGAAGGCAACAACCACAACGCTGCCCTGCACCAGATAGCGAATCGAGTACCGCAGCTCCAATTGTTCAAAACGGTAATCCCTGAGTTTTTGCTCCAATGCTGGATCACGCATGTAAACCCCTCCAAAGCTTACCGGGCTAAGGATAGCGCCCGACTCGGAAAGCATAGCTCACCGGGGCGGGCGCTGCCCTGCACATTCAATGCGCGTTGAACTTGGCGTTGTTGCAGACGGCGCAGGATCCACCACCGCCGTACGTCGGCAGGTAGATACCCCAGTAAACGGAAATCAACGCGAGATCCACGCCTGCAATGCCGAGCGCGAGGGCGAGCGGTGCCCAGCGCCCCGTACTGGCCTCAAGCTCCTGCGTCGAGAGTGCAGTTGCACCCTCCAGTGTGGCTTCCGCGCTGCCGAAGGCACTGGCCATCCAGGGTGTATCGCTGGCTGGCCCTGCGCTCGCCACTGCGGGATTCAGAATGACCGCAGCCAGTGCGAGGCTGCTGCCGATTGACGTTAGTGTTTTCATGGTACATCTCCTTGTACACAGATAATTCCCCGGCGAAGCTCACACACGCGGCGTTCTTCGCTGCTACTCTCACGCTAAAACTGGTAGTGCCAGTCCACACCCAGACTCGCACCGCGGCCGCCGCTGGTGGCAACGCGGGTATCCACAAAAATGATTGAGCCGGGCCCCGCCTGAAGGCCAAGACCGAAGGTCAAGCCGGTCTGGTAAAGGCTGCCCGCTACCGGTGCCGTATCGAGGCGCTCGCGACCGACATACTGCCAGGAGAGCCCACCAATCAATGTGACCCGGGGATTGACAGCAAAGTTGACCTGCGGCTGCAGGCGCAGAATGTCCCCCGGATCGTAGCGGCGCACGCCGACAGGCCTGGGCCGACGCCACTCGTAGGACAACGCCAGCGACAGCACGACCGGATCCAGCGCCCGATAGAGATGGGCCCCGGCGCGCAGCGCCTTGCCGCTGTAACGCTCACCCGGAGCCAGCCAGCTCGTGGCCAGGGCGTCGACGCCACCGCTGAGCAGCAGCGCCGGTGTTTCCGTATCGGGCGACAGCAGCCAGCTGGCGCCCACCCCCAGCGCATATTCATCGCCACCGCCGGATGCAGCTGGCTGCTGCCAGTCGACGCGCGTGCGCTGCAGATCGGCATTGATCTCGACCGACCGACCCACGCCATAGCGCAAACGGGTAAGCGCCGTTGCGGAGCGGGTCTGCAGATTGGCCGCCGGGACCGGAAAGGCTCCCGGAGCGGCGCCACTCAGTGGGCGATCGGTACTGCTGTAACTGAACAGGGTCTGCAGCGTCAACGTGTTGGGCGCAACCAGCAACTCTTCGATATTCAGTGGCAGCTGCGCGCGACTGGCGGAAGGCAGCAGCAGCGGGAGGCACAATATACCAGCCAGCGCATGTTGAGCGGTTTGCAGCGACATTGGCGACCTCCTCTCGATCCACCTGCGTTCCAGTGGCTGACAGCATCGCCGATTGCGCCCCGCTGCGGTACGTCAATCCCGACCGAATCCCATCACTTGCGCGCTATTCCCCGCGTTCGCCCCGGGCGAGCGGCCCGGGGTCCAGCAGGCGCAGCAAGGTTTCGCGCGGTAGATCGGTGTCCTCCAGCGCCACATCGAGTACCGGACGCCCCTCATTCAATGCCCGCTTGGCAATGGCCGCAGCAGCCTCGTAGCCAATTTCGGGGTTCAGCGCCGTGACCAGCACCGGGTTACGTGCCAACGTCGCCGCCGCCTGATCCGCCAGCGGTTGCAGGCCGTTGATGCAGTCCGTCATCGACGCACAGCTCCCGGTCAGCAGCGCGATACTGCCCAGCAGCTTGTCCGCGAGTAGCGGCAACATCACGTTGAGCTGGAAATTGCCCGACTGCGCCGCCATGACCACGGTTGCGTCGTTCCCCAGCACCTCGGTGGCCGCCATCAGCACCGCCTCCGGTATCACCGGATTCACCTTACCTGGCATGATGGACGAGCCCGGCTGCAGTGCCTCCAACTGCACTTCACCCAGGCCGGCGAGCGGCCCGGAATTCATCCAGCGCAGGTCGTTGCTCATCTTGATCAGCACCAGCGCGATGCTGCGCAGGCAGGCCGAGCACTCGGCTGCGGTCTCCTGCCCCGCCATCCGGGTGGCGGGCTGTGCGGCAGCCGTCAGCGGCAAGCCCACACGCTCGCTGAGCACATCCAGCAGCGCGCGTACGTAGCCCGACGGCACGTTGACACCGGTCCCCACTGCGGAGCCGCCAATGGGCAGGGCACAGAGGCGCGGCTGCAGGTCGGCAAGTCGCTGTCGGCAGTCCTGCAGCTGAGCCGCCCAGGTGCACAGCTCAAACCCCAGCGTTACCGGCATGGCATCCATCAGATGTGTACGCCCCGTTTTGAGTACGGCCTGAAGCTCCGCACCGCGCCGCAGGAGCACGGCCTCCAGGCCTTCAAGAGCCGGGCGCAGCGTCGCGTGAATCTCCTGCGCTGCGGCGAGCGCGGTGGCAGAGGGCACCACATCATTGCTGCTCTGGCTGCAATTCACCTCGTCGTTGGGGTGCACACGCTCGCCCAGGCTGCGCGTGGCCAGGTTTGCCAACACCTCATTCATATTCATGTTGCTGCTGGTGCCTGAGCCGGTCTGAAACACCGGCACGGGGAACGCATCGTCGTGCTGACCCGCGACCACCGACTCCGCGGCATCGGCAATAGCCTTGGCCACCGCGGGGGTGAGTGCGCCGACCTCCGCGTTGGCGCGTGCTGCGGCGGCCTTGATCAGCGCCAGCGCGTGCAGAAACGCTGCGGGCATGCCGCGCCCGGGCACGATGCCTGCGTGATTCAGTGCGCGCTGCGTCTGGGCGCCGAACAGCGCTCCCTCGGGCAGCTGCACTTCACCCATACTGTCGGTTTCGAGTCGGGTTGCCATGGTCAGTTTTTCCCCTGTCAAAGTGCCTGGACCCAGCGTAGCAGACAGCAGCCAGCCCGGCGAAAGCCCGGACGCGGGGGTATTGTGTCGCCGAGAGGTAATAACCTAGTATGTAAGCGCGTCACTGGCGCCGCAGAGCGCCAGCCATAATTCTTATAACAGCTGACAAAAAGGGCTACTTCATGGCTTTCCATTTCCGCAAGGCTCCACTGGTCGCGGCACTCGCCGTACTTTCCGCAACACCGCTGGCTCACAGCCAGCAACTTGAAGAGGTTATCGTGACCGCGCAGAAGCGCGCGGAGAGCCTGCAGGACGTGCCGATTTCCGTGTCTGCCATACAGGGCGAAAAACTGCAAAGCGCCGGCATTCCCAACATGCAGGCCCTGTCGAACTATGTTCCCAACCTTTATGTGGCAGCGGCCTCGGTCAACACCAACATCTATCTGCGCGGTGTCGGATCGGGCAACAACCAGGGTTTTGAGCAGTCGGTCGGCATGTATATCGACGGCATCTACATGGGCCGTGGTCGCCAGTATCGCTCGGGCTTTCTCGACCTGGAACGGGTGGAAGTCCTGCGCGGGCCCCAGGGCACCCTCTTCGGCAAGAACACCGTTGCGGGAGCCGTGAATATCATCAGCGCATCACCGGATCCGGGCGAAGACTTCAGCGGTGAAATCGCCGCCAGCTACGAGTCACACGATGGGCAGTTGCTGGAAGGCTTTGTGCAGGGGTCGCTCACCGATACCTTCGCCGCACGCCTGGCCTTCAAGTCGCGCATGACCGATGGCTACATGGATAACGAATTCCTCAACCGCTCCGAGGGGGAAATCGATGAAACTGCCTTCCGCATCACCACCGTGTGGCAGCCTACCGAGCAGCTCGACGTAAACTTCAAGTACAGCAACACAGAGTACGAGCGCATCGGCTCACCGTCCACCACCAAGCGCTACCTCGACCCGGCCAGCCGCGATGAGCTGTTCCCCAACCGCTCAGCCTTTGCCACCATTGCCTATCTGTTGACAGACTCGTTCTTCCCCGACTTTGCAGAGATCGGGCAGCGGGAGTTTGTGTCCTTCAAGGACAATGGTGTCGGCAGCGGCAGCCTCGGTATTGGCAAGAACCCGGATGGCAGCGACGAAGACTTCGACAACTTCGCGCTGAACATCGACTACGAACTGCCGGGTGGCACCCTGACCTCCACCACGGGATGGTCCGAGTACCAGTACATCGACGGCGTCGATGTCGACTGGCTGCCGCTGCAGTTCATCCATCGCGATGATAACCAGGAGTTCGAGCAGTTCAGTCAGGAATTCCGTTTTGCCTCGCCCGGCGGCGAGTTCTTCGACTACGTCGCCGGCGTGTACTACGAGGAGAGCACACTCAAGTTCGACCGGCGCGTCACGCTGGATGCCAATATGAACGGGCTGGTACCGGCGCTGCTGGGGGTCAACAGCCTGTTTGCACTGGTCAGCGGCGGCGCCTACTCGGCCGAGCAGATTGGACGCAACCACCTCTATGAGCAGGATGCCGACTCCTTTGCGGTGTTCGGCCAGGGCACCTTCAACCTCAGCGACAGTGTGCGACTGACCGTAGGCCTGCGCTACACGGAAGAGAACAAGGAGGTGGATACCAACCAGTTCCTCAGCGACAGCATCACCGGCATGAATAACCCCTCGGAGGATTTCTTCCTGCGCTTTATTCAGGCAACCAGTTTCAACGCCTACATATACGACTACGAACGGAAACGCAGCACTGACAAGTGGTTGCCTTCCGTCAACGTGCAGTGGGACGTTACCGAGAACAGCATGCTCTATGCAAGCTTCTCACAGGGCTTCAAGAGTGGTGGTTTCACCGACGCGGATGACGGCGAGCCCGGCGATCTCACGCCCGGCGCATTCCCCTGCGCGCCCGGTCAGCCCGTGGAAGCCTGCTATGACCCAACCAACCCCAACGATGATTTCGAGTTTGACGATGAGGAAGTGGATGCCTTCGAAATCGGCGGCAAGCACACCCTGCTCGACGGCGGTATGACGTTGAACTGGGCGGCGTTCTATACCCAGTACGACAACCTGCAAACCTCCATTTTCAAGGGGCTCGGCTTTGGTGTGACCAACGCGGCGAAATCCGAAATCCAGGGGCTTGAGGTGGACGTACTGTGGCAGGCCACCGACCACCTGCGCCTGGGCCTCAGCGGCGCCTATCTGGATGCGACCTACGATTCCTTCAGGGATGCGCCCTGCACCGCGATCCAGCTTGATCTGGATCCGCTGTGCGGCACACCGGGAGGCTTTACCAGCAACGATCTGTCAGGCGCCGCAACAACCTATGCGCCCGAGTACACCGGCACCTTCACATTCGACTATGAGTACCCGATGAACAACGGGTTGGAACTGTTCGTGTCGGGTGAAGCCAACTACCGGGACAGCTTCGAGCCGGGCGGCGACAATGACCCCATTGATCGCATTGATGACTACACCCGGGTAAATCTGCGCACCGGACTGCGTGGCGAGAACTGGGAGATCATGGCCTACAGCCGCAACATCTTCGACGAAGAGGTGCTGGTACAAAGCTTTGACACCCCGGTTCTGGCCGGCACCCACAGCCAGTTCGTAGACGAGGGCCGGATCATCGGTATCCGGGCCAAGTACGCGTTCTAGCGTTACCCCGACAAAAAAGCCCGGCTCTCACAAGCCGGGCTTTTTTTGTTTCAGGCAGAGCGTATCAAGACGCGGGCATCAGGACCCACTGCTGTCCAGCACCAGATCGACGCGACGATTCTGGGCTCGCCCCTCCGGCGTGGCGTTATCGGCAAGCGGTCGACTCTGACCGTGACCGACCGCGTTGATTTGTGCGTCGTTGACTCCATGCTCCTCCACCAGCAGGCTGCGCACCGCGTTTGCACGGCGCTCGGACAGCCACTGGTTATAAGCTTCCGTACCACTGCTATCGGTATGCCCTTCAACAATGGCGACCACGTCCGGGTTGGCCTGCAGGAATGCCGCAGCCTTGCCAATCTCCGTATCATAGGCACGGGTGATCACCGAGGAGTTGAGTGCAAACTGCACGTTCAGCGACACCGCGACACGATTGTCGCCGACGCTGCGGTAGCGGCTTGCATCCTGACCGCCACCGGCGCTGGCCAGGCGCGCCAGCAGCGCTTCCTTGTCGATCTTCACCGCCGGAGGCGCTTCCAAAGGACACAGCGCCTGTCCATTGGGGTCATCGCCACGCGCCAGCTCGAGATTGTATTCGGCGATCTGCTCTGCGTTGAGCCCATCAACATTCATGGCGGCACGCAGGAGCCCCATGTTGGAGAGCGTACGGGTCTGGGCGGCGCGCAGGGCAGCCTGGGCACTCACATACGCTCGCTCGGTATCGAAGTATTCGTTCTGTGAGTCCAGCAGGTCGAGCAGGCTACGCTGCCCCAGGTCAAACTGATCCTGGTAGGCGCGGCGTGTCTTGTCCTGCGACAGGCGGTTGCGATCCAGAAACACGACCTGCTGTTCCAGCGCGCGAATGTCGTTAAAGGCGATCATGGTGTTCTGGCGCACGTTCAGGCACGCCTGCTTGCGCTCTTCCATCGCCGAGTTATAGCGGTTGTAGAATTCACGTTTGCGCGCACTGTCGGCGCCGCCCCGGAACAGGTTGTAATTGAGCACCAGTTCCACGGCTTCCTCGTCATAGCGCCCATCCAGGCCGTCTGTGTCGTGCTCGATCTCATTGCGATAGCGGAAATCCACCCGCGGCATGAAGGGGGCGTTGGTTCGATTGACGTTGGACTGGGCGGCACGCAGATTCTCGATGGCGGCGTTGATCTCCGGGCTCTTCTCGTAGGCCATGTTGAGCGCCGCTTCACGCAGCTCGGGAATGAGGCTCGAAGGAATCTCCGGCATCGCCAGGTTCTCGCCGGGCACGTTGCCCACGATGCGCTGGAAGCGCGTCTGCACGTCATGCAGATTGGTCATCTCGGTCAGCAGATTGGACTCCGCCAGCGCGACGCGGGCAGCCGCCTGCTCAAGGTCGACCCCCTGGCTGACGCCACCCCGGGTGCGCTCGGCGATCTTGTCATACACCTCGCGGTGGTAGACGTAATTGTCTTCCGCAAACCGCACCAGCTTCTGGTAGCGCACCGTATCCAGATAGGCCTGCGCAGCCTCGAGGGCAACCTCCTCAGACGCGCGCTGCAGTTCGTAGTACTGGTTGAGCTTGGTGAAGCCGAGGGCACGCACGTCCTCGCGGGTGGCGAAGCCGTCAAAGAGCATTTGCGTGATAGTGAACCGGGTGGCGTCACGCGTGTAGCTGCCCAGGTCTACCAGCGGCGTCTCGCGTTCCTCGCGGCCGATTTCCGCACTCAGGTCCACGCTGGGAAAGTAACCGCCCTCGGCCGCACGCTGCGCCTCACGGGTCGCCTCGAAGTTGTACCAGGCGGCACTGACTCGTGGGTTGGTGAGCACCGCCTGCGTGATGGCCTCGCGGAAGTCGGCCACCGGCTGCGTTTGTGCCGCCGTCGCCGAGGCGTGCAGCAGGCTACCTGCCAGAATGGCGAGCGACAGACCGAATTGCTTTTTCATGACGAGCCTTCTCTGAGTTGAACCACCCTGCCTGCCGCTGCAGGCGGGGATTTCCCCGACTAAACTGCCCATATTGTACGCGAAGTAGCGCAAGCCCGGAGAACCCTCCATGACAAAAACATGACCCGCATCACAATCCACGCATCGGCAATTAAAAAGGTTCATCGCGGGTTAGCGGGAATTTGGTAGAGGCGAACGGTCAATCGGT
>NZ_CAXBAE010000007.1:0-202982 GCF_963973825.1 uncultured Haliea sp. | reverse complement strand
GATTGACCGTTCGCCTCTACCAAATTCCCGCTAACCCGCGATGAACCAAAAAAAATGCCGCCCTTGTGAGGCGGCATTTTCGGGTTATGGTGGGCCGTGCTGGATTCGAACCAGCGACCAATTGGTTAAAAGCCAACTGCTCTACCAACTGAGCTAACGGCCCCGAAAGAGGAGCGTATAGTACGGATTTGGCAATAAAACTCAAGGGGTTTTTACGCCAACGCCTGCAATAATCCCGCTATGGCCGGTAACGCGTCGGGTCGGGAACCCCAGCCTGCAGAAATCCGTCGCGGCGCAGGCGGCAGGCGTCGCAGCGGCCACAGGCCAGGCCCTGGTCCGTTGCCTGATAGCAGGAGACGGTCAGGGAGTAGTCGACATCATGTGCGATGCCAGCGGCAATGATCTCCGCCTTGGACAGGTGCATCAGCGGCGTGTGGATGGTGAGCCTGTGCCCCTCCACGCCGGCCCGGGTGGCAAGATTGGCCATCTCCTCGAAGGCGGCGATATAGTCGGGCCGGCAATCCGGGTAGCCGGAGTAATCCACGGCATTCACGCCAATGAAGATATCGCGGGCCTCCAGCACTTCGGCCCAGCCCAGCGCGATGGACAAAAACACCGTATTGCGCGCCGGCACATAGGTCACGGGTATGCCGGTAGTGGCTTCTTCAGGTACGGCGATCTCCGGGTCCGTGAGCGCAGAACCACCGATACTGTCGAGGTTCAGGGTGACAACCTTGTGCTGCACGTCCCCGGCAGCGGCGGAAACACGCGACGCGGCCACCAGCTCGGCGCGATGGCGCTGACCGTAGTCAAAACTCAGGGTATAGCATTCGTAGCCCTGCCTCAGCGCCATCGCGAGCACCGTGGTCGAGTCCAGGCCACCCGACACCAGGATGACCGCGCGCCGCCCACGGCCGGGGCTCTCAGTGGCCGGGCTCATCGTTCCACAGCAGTTTGTGCAGTTGCAGCTGCAGGCGTACAGGCAGGTTGTCAGCCAGTATCCACTCGGCGAGGTCGCGCCCGTGCAGCTGGCCATGGCTGGGGGAAAACAACACATCCGACACACGGCGGGCCAGGTCGTATTCGTCCAGTTTGAAGCGCGCCCACTCGTAGTCAGCCCGGTCACAAATCACAAACTTGATCTGGTCGCGGGGGGTCAGGTACTGAATGTTGGCGTAGTCGTTCCGGTGAGCCTCTGCGGAGGCCGGTGTCTTCAGGTCGAGCACCTTCACCACGCGCGCATCCACCTCCGCGACCGGCAGCGCCCCGGAAGTCTCCAGCGACACCTCGTAGCCTGCATCACACAGTGCGGCCAGCAAGGGCAGGCAGCTCTTCTGCGCCAGTGGCTCACCGCCGGTGACCGTCACAAAGCGGGGTGCAAAGCGGGCGACCTCGGCGAGCACATCCGAGAGTCCACGCTGCTCACCGCCACTGAAGGCGTAGGCGGTATCGCAGTAGACGCAGCGCAGCGGGCAGCCGGTGAGACGGACAAACACGGTTGGCAGGCCTACCGTGCGCGCCTCACCCTGCAGGGAATAGAAGATCTCGGTGATCCGCAGCGTCGTTTCTGCGGCGGTATCAGCTGCGCCGCCGCCTGTGATGGATGCCAGGTATGTCATGGTCTGACCGGGGTCAGTAGTTGTCGTTGATGAAGTCCTGCGCCAGCTTGACCGCCGCGCTGTTGGAGGCCCCATACTCGTTGATTACCCGATCGAGAAACTCCCGAGCCCGGTCGCGGTTACCTTTGGTGTAGTGAATCTTGCCGAGCTTGAACAGGGCATCAGGCACCTTGGAATCCGCGGGATACAGGTCCAGCAGCAGCATGAAGGACTGCCGCGCCGCCTCCACGTCCGGTGGCGTGGTGACCAGATAGAGTTCTCCCAACCAGTAGTGCGCGTTCGGCGTAAAGCGACCGGCCGGATAATCGCGCAGGAACTGCTGGAATGCGCTGACCGCCTCATCAAACTTCTGCTCGCGCACCAACCCATATGCCGCCTGGTAGGCCGCCGACTCGCCCGGTTGGGCCGCCGTCGGTTGGGCCGCAGGGGCGGACGCCGGAACAGACGCGGCCGGCGCCGAAGGGGAACCCGTTGAGGTCGCACCCTCGGTCGGCAGGGGCGCCACCTCATCAACGCTGCCACCGGCCAGCAGGCTCAGGCGACGATCGATATCCAGGTAACGTTCCAGACTCTGGCTCTTGAGGGTTCGCAGCTCGTGGGCCTGTTCTTCCACAATGCCATTAAGGCGCATGACTTCCTGCTGCAACTGCTGGACCTGCAGCATCAACTGCCCCGCGTTAGCGCCGCTGGCGGCAACGGGCGCCGGGGCCACGGTGGTGGCCGGGGCGGTGGACGCGGACTGCTCCGGCCTGGCCGAGGTGCCGATGCCATAGCTGGTTACCGGATAGGCCTGAGCCGGCTGTGCAGCCTGCGTGCCGCTGGCACTGGCCGGACGACCCTCGGAGGCTGCGCGCTCCGCCTCGAGGTCGATGTACTCCTGTGCCTGAGCCAGAACGCAGAACGGGCCGACCGCGAGGGCCAGCCCGTTTGCCAGCAGCGTTCGAGTGAACGCTTTGCCAAACAACAGCATGCGCTACCCGCGCCTTACTTCAGCTCAACGCGGCGGTTCTGGGACCAGTTGGCCTCGCCGGAACCGTAAGCGATGGGCTGTTCTTCGCCGTAGCTGACCGTTTCGATGCGGTAGCTGGCGATGCCGTTAACCACCATGTAGTCGCGAACCGTGTTGGCACGACGCTCGCCCAGCGCCATGTTGTACTCACGGGTACCGCGCTCGTCGGTGTGGCCTTCGAGGCGAACACTGCGGTCATTGGTCCGCAGCAGCGCGATGTGGGCGTCCAGGGCGGCCTGCGCCTGGGGCTTCAACGTGGAGCTGTCGTAGTCGAAATAGAACACGTTGCCCACAGCAGCAACGGCATCCTGCAGACGACGCTCAGCCATCGCGGCGTCCTCCATGGCAGCCCGCTCAGCGGCGGAGCGTGCCGCAGCTTCGGCGGCAGCGGCATCGGCGGCTGAAGAATCGTCTTTCGTGTCTTTGCTCGAACAGGCGGCCAGAAACACTGCCGCGAAGAGCAGGGTGAGCACCTTACCGGCAACAGTCAGTTGTTTCATTGCTTTGCTTTCCTTCGGATAAATGATGACATTGGTTACAAGAGCCGCGTTAGCGGCTCATATACGGTGACCATGCCGGTTCACGGACATCGCCTTCGCGCGCCGGTAAACGGAATTTCACGCCTCCATCCACGGATACAGCGGCCAGAATGCCACGATCCCCAGACTTGGTGCCGTACAATACCATAGAGCCGTTGGGCGCGATACTGGGACTTTCGTCCAGATCAGTACCCGTCAGGATCTGCAGACGGTTGGTGACCAGATCCTGCAGGGCGATATGAAACTGCCCGCCGGCCTGATGCACCATCACCAGATTGCGACCGTCCTGGGCGACCCGCGCCCGGGCGTTGTAGCTGCCTTCGTAGGTCAGCCTTTCGGTAGCACCGCTACGCAGGTCGTACCGGTAGATTTGCGGGCGTCCGCCGCGGTCCGACGTGAACAGGATGGAGCGACCATCCGGCATCCAGGTGGGCTCGGTATCGATGGCGTAGTGTCGCGTCAACTGGGTCAGTTCGCGGGTGCGCAGATCCATCAGGTAGATATCCGGGTTGCCATCTTTGGATAGCACCATGGCCATGGAATTGCCGTCCGGCGACCAGGCCGGAGCACCGTTAAGACCGCGGAAATTGGTGAGCTGCACCCGGGCCCCCGTGGCCAGTTCCTGACGGTAGATAGCGGGTCGGCTGGTTTCAAACGAGACATAGGCGATGTGCTTGCCGTCCGGCGACCAGGAGGGCGCCATGATCGGCTCGCGCGACTCCAGCAGCACGATGGGGCGGGCCCCGTCGGAGTCGGACAGCGTCAGGCGGTAGAAGTCCTTGCCCCCGGGATTGCGCGTGACCGATACGTACAGCAGACGGGTGGCGAAGGCGCCCGGGATGCCGGTGAGCGTCTCGTACACCTCGTCGGCGACGCGGTGGGCGAG
Source organism: uncultured Haliea sp. (assembly GCF_963973825.1). Lineage (NCBI taxonomy): Bacteria > Pseudomonadati > Pseudomonadota > Gammaproteobacteria > Cellvibrionales > Halieaceae > Haliea > uncultured Haliea sp. Next base: position 198,929 of record NZ_CAXBAE010000007.1, on the reverse strand, counting down.
CATGCGGGCGTCGTTGACATGCCCCTCCTCGTAACCGCTCAGGACCCGAGCCTGACGATTGACATCGAAAAGCTCATACTCAATGCGCATCTGAACCTGCCCGGTCACCGAGGCCCGACCAATCAGCACATACTCAGTGTTGATGGCCCGCCAGTCGCGGTAGAACACTTCCTGCTGTGTCGAGGGCCGGGCCAGCATATCGCCGCGCCCCACCGGATCGAACTGGCCGCTGCGCGCCAGGTCGTTGTCAATGACCTGCGCGACATCCTCGGGCGCCGTTCCACTGCCCTGCCAGGCAAACGGCACGACTGCAATGGCAGTGGGGTTATCCATGCCCTGGGTGATCTCAATCACCAATTCGGCCCGGGCGCTCGTCGTTGCCAGCGCGAACACAGTCGCGACCAGCACTGCTGTCAGGTGTTTCATCAGTAACGTAGATCCTCTGGTCGGAATAACAGGCGGAAGCGCCTGAAGTTCTGTTCAAACTCACGGGGCGGCAGGTTCTTCAACTCCGGGAAGTTCCCGGCGCGCTCCACCGCGGCGATGGCCGAGCGGTCAAACGCCGTGTCGCCGCTGCTACGCAGCACGCTGACACTGACCACCTCGCCCGTGGGTATCAATTGTATGGACAACAAAACCTCCATCCCGTTGCGCGCGGTGGGCGGCCGGCTCCAGCGCTGCTCCACCGTCTGTCGGATCAGTGAAGCATAGCTGGCCGCCAGCTCCGCTGCCGCCGCCGCAGCGCGCGCGGCCTGGGCTGCCGCCTCGCGCCGCGCGGCTTCCTGGCGTGCCTGCTCGGCCAGTTCCTGCGCCGTCGGCCCCTTGGGCTCCGGTTTGGGTTCGGGCTTGGGTGCCGGTTTGGGTTTCTCCGCAGGCTTGGGGGCTGGCTTTGGCTCCGGCTTGGGCTCGGGCTTGGGTTCCGGCTTCGGCGCGGGCTTGGGCTCCGGTTTGGGCTCCGGTTTTGGCACCGGCTTCGGCACCGGCTTCGGTTCGGGCTTCGGTGGCGGCTTGGCCACAGGCTTGGGCTCCGGCTTGGGTGCCGGCTTCGGCTGGGCCTCGTTCATGGTCACCAGCGTTGCATTGATCACCTTGGGAGCCGGCTTCGGCTTCACCACGCGCTCATCGGACAAGGTCCAGTTCGCGGTCAACAGAAAAATGACCAACCCGTGCAGGGCGACAGTCGCCAGCGCAGGGCGCACAATAATGCGCGGCGTGACCGGTTTGGCATACAGCGATGTCACTGCGGGGGCTCTGTCACCAGTCCAACGCTGGGTGCACCGGCTTCCTGCAGGGCGGCCATGAGCGTGACCACTTCACCGTAGGGCACCGCGCGGTCACCCCAGACCAGCACCGGCTTCTCGGGGCTGCGTCGCATCACGGCGCCGACGCGCTGGGAGATGGTGGCCAGGGTAAGCGCCTGCTCCTGCTCCTCCCCGAGGTTGAGGAACAGCTGGCCCGCACTGTCGATAGAGATAATGAGCGGCTCACTGTCCTGGTTCTCCACCGGGTCTGCGTCTGCCGTCGGCAGGTCGACCTTGACCCCCTGCATGAGCATGGGGGCGGTCACCATGAAAATGATAAGCAGCACCAGCATGACGTCGATGTAGGGCACGACGTTGATGTCGGCCATGGCACGGTGTTTATCGCGCGATCTGGACACGGTGGCGGCTACCCTGCTTTGCGATCACGTGACCGGAGGGCGTAGGCCTGCCGGTAGAGGATGCTGGAAAACTCATCAACGAAGGTGTCGTAGCGATTCAGGAAGTTGTCCATGCGGTTGGAAAACCGGTTATAGGCCAGCACCGCGGGTATTGCGGCAAACAGGCCCATGGCCGTGGCAATCAGCGCTTCGGAAATACCGGGCGCCACCGTGGCCAGCGTCGCCTGGGTGGCATTGGCCAGGCCGCGGAACGAGTTCATGATGCCCCAGACCGTGCCAAACAGGCCGATATAGGGGCTGGTGGAGCCTACCGAGGCGAGAAACGACAGGTGCTTTTCCAGCCGCTCCTCCTCGCGCAACATGGCCACCCGCATGGCGCGGCGCGAGCCTTCGATGACGGCTTCCGAATCCATCTCAGACTGCTTGGCCAGCCGCGAGAACTCCTTGAACCCCGCGCGGAAAATGCTCTCCATACCGACGATGAGTGCACCGTCCTCGGCGCGCTCGTTGCCCTCACGGTAGAGCTGGGAGAGGTCGATGCCCGACCAGAACCGTTCCTCGAAGTCGTACATGTCTTCGCGGCTGTTGCGGAAATAGATGAAGCGCTGAACGATCATGTACCAGGAGGCCATAGAGGCGAGCAGCAGCGTGAGCATCACCAGCTTGACGGTGACACCCGCTTCCATAATCAGGTGAACAATACTTAATTGCGCTTCCAAGTGTCGGGCTCCCCCTCAGTGAACCTGCGCGCTGCGCAGGGTATCCAACATGATGCGTGGCAACCGCCGGGGCTTGAGTCCAGAGCGGTCAACACAGGCAATCGTGACCTCTGCCGAGGCCAGTAACGCGTTGTCGAGACAGACCTCCTGCTGCAGGCGCATCGTGGCACCGCGCGCCTCCCGCAGGCGAACCTTAACCTGCAACTCATCATCCAGACGGGCCGGCCGGTGGTAGCGAACGGCCACGTCGTGCACCACGAACATCAGGTCGTGGTTGAAAATGTAGTCTTTGCCAAAGCCCAGGCTGCGCATGAACTCCGTCCGGGCGCGCTCCATGAATTTCAGGTAATTGACGTAGTAGACGATGCCACCGGCGTCGGTGTCTTCTATGTAGACGCGCAGCTTAATCGAAAATTCCGCCGTGCTCACGCGCTGTCGTCCTGATCAGGCTCCAATGGTAATTGTGCCACTTCCGGGTGGCTCGCAGCCGGCAGACCGAAGTGCAGGTAGGCACTGCGGGTGACCATGCGCCCGCGTGGGGTGCGCACCATATACCCCTGCTGGATGAGGTAGGGTTCCAGCACATCCTCAATCGTACCCCGCTCCTCGGATATCGCCGCGGCCAGGCTGTCCACCCCGACCGGGCCGCCGTCGAATTTCTCGATCATGGCCAACAGCAGGCGGCGGTCCTGGTGATCGAAGCCGCGGTGGTCGACACTCAGCATATCCAGCGCATGATCCGCCACCTCGGCCGTGATGTGACCGTCTGCCTTCACTTCCGCGTAATCCCGCACCCGCCGCAACAGCCGGTTGGCAATGCGCGGGGTGCCCCGTGCGCGGCGCGCGATTTCCATCGCGCCGTGGCTGTCCATGCCGATGCCGAGGATGGCCGCGGAGCGCGCCACGATCTGTGCCAGATCCTCCACCTGGTAGAACTCCAGGCGCTGCACAATGCCGAACCGGTCGCGCAGGGGAGAGGTCAGCAGGCCGGCGCGGGTAGTCGCACCCACCAGGGTGAACGGCGGCAAATCGAGCTTGATCGAGCGCGCGGCGGGCCCCTCACCGATCATGATGTCGAGCTGGTAATCCTCCATGGCGGGGTAGAGGATCTCCTCGACAACCGGACTGAGCCGATGAATCTCGTCGATAAACAGGACATCACCGGGCTCCAGGTTGGTCATCAGCGCCGCGATGTCGCCCGCCTTCTCCAGCACGGGCCCGGACGTGGTTTTCAGCGATACGCCCATTTCGTTGGCGATGATGCTGGCCAGTGTGGTTTTGCCCAGACCCGGCGGCCCGAATACCAACGTGTGGTCCAGCGGTTCGCCTCGCCCTCGCGCAGCCTGCAGGAAGATGGCCATCTGGTCGCGCACCGCCGGCTGGCCGACATACTCGGCCAGCGATTTCGGGCGGATGGCGCGGTCCATGGCCTCCTCACGGTCACCCGTTGCCTGGGGCGCGATCAAGCGGTCGGTTTCAATCATCAGCGCTGTACCACGGCTTTCAGGGCGCGACGAATCAGGGCTTCGCTGTCCATCGCATTGTCATCGTTTACCGCGGCTATCATGCGCGCGGCCTCCGCGGGCTTGTAGCCGAGCGCAATCAGCGCGCCCTCGGCATCCGCCACGTGGTCGCTGTGCGCCATGTACGGATCGGCGACCGGGCCGGTATCCGCACCCGCCCACTGGCCCAGCAGATGCTTGAGTTTGTCGCGCATTTCAACCAGCAGGCGCTCAGCGGTTTTCTTGCCCACGCCGGGCAGTGCCACCAGCGCAGACAGATCGTCGCGCTCAACGCAGCGCGCGAAAGCCACCGCATCCATGCCGGAGAGGATGGTCAGCGCCAGTTTGGGGCCGACACCGCTCACCTTGACCAGCTGCCGGAACAGCGCGCGGTCGCGCTCATCGACAAAGCCATAGAGCAGCTGGGCGTCCTCGCGGACGACAAAGTGCGTCAACAGCGTGACATCGGCGCCGAGCGCGGGCAACTGGAACAGGGTGCTCATTGGCACCTGGATGTCGTAGCCCACTCCCCCCACGTCCACCAGAATATCCGGGGGCTGCTTGTAGACCAGGGTGCCACGAATCCTGCCAATCATGCCTGCGGTCGCCTCCTAGCGCATCCGGCGCCGGCGCACCGCGGTGGCGCCGGCAATGTGTATCATACTTTGTTGGCTGTGCGCGTGACACAGGGCCGCTGCCAGCGCGTCGGCGGCATCTTCCTGCGGGTTGGCGGGGAGTTGGAGCAGCACTTTGACCATATGCTGCACCTGCGCCTTGTCCGCGGCGCCGGTACCCACCACGGCCTGCTTGATCTGTCGCGCCGAGTACTCGGCCACCGCGAGGTTCTGTGCGACACCGGCGACGATTGCCGCGCCGCGTGCCTGCCCCAGCTTGAGGGCAGACCCCGCACTCTTGGCCATGAACACCTGCTCGATGGCCAGCTCCGCGGGACAGTGCAGCAGGACCAGTTCGGTGACGCTTTCGAAAATGATGCGCAGGCGCTCGGGGAGGTCGCCGGCGGGCAGCCGAATCACCCCACTGGTGATGTACTCACTGCGCCCCGCAACGTGGTTGATGATGCCAAAGCCCGTCTTGCGGGACCCGGGGTCGATCCCGAGGATGACCGCCATAGTGTGCTCCGAGCGCTGCCAGGAAACCGTTGTCTGTATAAATTTACAGTATTATGGGGCGGGTTCCAACCGCCACAGACAGCAGCGCGCCCGTCACTCAGCGGCCGTCACCCGGGCCTGTCGCAAACGGATGTTCAGCTCTTTCAGCTGGGCATCGTTGACATCACCCGGCGCGTCGGTCAGTGCACAATGGGCGCTCTGTGTCTTCGGGAAAGCGATGACGTCACGGATGGACTGCGAACCGGTCATCAGCATGACCAGGCGGTCCAGGCCGAAGGCGAGCCCGCCGTGGGGTGGCGCACCGTACTGCAGGGCCTGCAGCAGGAAGCCGAATTTCTCCTCCGCCTCTGCATCGCTGATGCCGAGGATACGGAAGACCGCCTGCTGCATCTCGCGCTGGTGGATACGTACGCTGCCACCGCCGAGCTCGGTGCCGTTGAGCACCATGTCGTAGGCCCGGGAAAGCGCCGCTGCCGGGTCGGCCGCCAGCGCCCCCGGCGTGCAGGACGGAGCGGTGAAGGGATGGTGCAGGGGCGTCAGGCCACCTTTGCCGTTGTCTTCAAACATCGGGAAGTCGACCACCCAGAGCGGGGCCCACCCGTCGCGCACCAGGCCCTGATCCTGCGCCACTTTCAGGCGCAACGCGCCGAGCGACTCGTTGACCACGGAGGTTTTATCCGCGCCGAAGAAAACGATGTCGCCGTTCTCGGCCCGCAGACGCTGCATCATTTCCGCGACCACCGCGTCGGGCATGAACTTCAGAATCGGCGACTGCAATCCCTCAATACCTGCCGCGAGGTCGTTGACCTTGATCCAGGCGAGGCCGCGTGCCCCGTAAATACCCACGAAACGGGTGTAATCATCAATCTCCTTGCGGCTGATGCTCGCACCACCCGGCACGCGCAGCGCAGCGACGCGACCAGACGGGTCATCGGCGGGACCGCGAAACACCTTGAAGTCGACCTGCTGCATCAGGTCGTCAATGCTCACCAGTTCCAGGTCGATGCGCAGGTCGGGCTTGTCCGAGCCGAAACGGTCCATCGCCTCGGCCCAGGACATACGCGGAAAGTCGCCGAGATCCACGGCCAGCACCGTCTCGAACAACTGGCGCACCATGCGCTCGGCAATACCCATGATGCCGTCCTCGTCCATGAACGAGGTTTCAATATCGATCTGGGTAAACTCGGGCTGGCGATCAGCGCGCAGATCCTCGTCCCGGAAGCACTTGGCGATCTGGTAGTAGCGGTCGAACCCGGACACCATCAGCAGCTGCTTGAACAGCTGGGGCGACTGCGGCAGGGCAAAGAACTGGCCCGGGTGCGTGCGGCTCGGCACCAGGTAATCGCGTGCACCCTCCGGCGTCGCGCGCGTCAGTATCGGGGTCTCGATGTCGAGAAAACCTTCACCGTCGAGGAAATTGCGCACGGCGGTGGTGATCTTCGCGCGCAGGATCAAACGGTTCTGCATTTCCGGGCGGCGCAGATCCATATAGCGGTACTGCAGGCGAACGTCCTCCCCCACCTGCGTGTGCTCATCAAGCTGGAACGGCGGCGTGGCAGCGGAATTGAGGATCTCCAGTTCCTTGCCCAGTACCTCGATCTCGCCGGTGGCCATCGACGGGTTCACCGTCGCCGCTGCCCGGGCACGAACACGCCCCGTGACACGGAGCACGTACTCGCTGCGCACACGATCCGCGGCGCGGAAGTGCTCCTCGGTATCCGGATCGAAAACCACCTGCACGATGCCGCCGCGGTCACGCATGTCGAGGAAGATCACCCCACCGTGATCGCGACGCCGGTCCACCCATCCGCAGAGGGTAACTGTCTGGTCGATGTCGGCCGTGCCCAGGGCGCCGCAATAGTGACTGCGCATAATTCCGTTTCCGTCTATGTCGAATGAGGCCCGGGGGCCGGGAAGCTAACTGGCCGGCTTGGCCTCGCTGGCCTTGGGGCTGCCACTGTCCGCGGACGCAGCAGGTGCTGCCCCGCCGTCGCCGCCGCCCGCTGCCAGGTTTTTCTTGCCGCTGGTCTTGAAGTCGGTCTCGTACCAGCCACCGCCCTTGAGACGGAAGCCCGCGGCCGAGACCTTCTTGCGCAACTCGGCCTTGCCGCAGGCGGGACAATCCACCAACGGCGCATCACTGATTTTCTGCAGGGCCTCATGCAAATGGCCGCAGGACTGACACTGGTACTCGTATATCGGCATGTTGTGTGCTCGCCTGTAGAAGAAAGGACAGCGAAAAATCGAGGCGCGGATTCTACCCCAAGGCAAGTCGAAGGCCAATACCGCAAAAACCGGTGGAAAACAAGGTGGGGAGTATGGCCCTGCACCGGAAGGCGCAAGGCGGGGAGTTGGGGATGCCCGCTCTCGCCGAGAGCGGGCCAGTCGGGCCGCGCTCAGCTGTCGGCGAAGTCCTTCATTTTCTTAAGCGCACGCACTTTGACCGCAACGCTGGCGGGCTTGGCGGCAAAGGTGGTTTCTTCACCGGTGAACGGGTTGATGCCCTTGCGCGCCTTTCTGGCGGGCTTTTTCACCGTGGTGATTTTCATCAGGCCCGGCAGGGTGAACTCGCCCACAGCGCGCTTCTTGAGGCTGCGCTCCATCAGTGACTCGAGCTCAGCCAGAACATCAGACACCTGCTTCTTGCTCAGGCTCGTGCTCTCCGCGATGGATGCCACAATCTGGGTTTTGGTGAGTTTGTCCTTGATCAGCGGAGCGGCCTTCTTCGCCGGAGCCGCGGCTTTCTTGGCCGGTGCCGCCTTGCTGGCTACTTTCTTGGCCGCCGCTTTCTTGGCAGGTGCTTTTTTCGCTGCTGCTTTTTTCGTCGCCATAGTCTTTAAACCTTCGTCTTGTTGAGTAGGGACCCGCATTGAAGCCACACTGACCACTGCCGCTCGCGCAACAGCACCGCTGCCAACAGGCTCTCCGCAAGATATTAACCATCAAACGCTACAATACAAGGGTTTTAGGGGGTCGAGGACGAAAAAAACGCTGTTTTAATCGGGTTTCGGCTCGTTTTGGCGCAACTGCTACCCAGGATGGGCCTCGATTGCACCAATCTGCCACGCCGGGGCGCTGTACCGCAGCGCCCTTCAGACGTAAACTGGGCGGCTCTGAAACCCTGCCCCGGAACCCGTTGCATGCGCACCAGCCAGTACCTCATAAGCACCCAGAAAGAGACCCCCGCCGACGCGGAGGTTATCAGCCACCAGTTGATGTTGCGTGCTGGCCTGGTGCGCAAGCTGGCCGCCGGACTCTACACCTGGCTGCCGCTGGGCCTGCGTGTCCTGCGCAAGGTCGAACAGGTCGTACGGGAGGAAATGGATGCCAGCGGCGCGCTGGAGGTGAGCATGCCGGTCGTGCAGCCCGCGGAGTTATGGCAGGAGTCCGGACGCTGGGAACAGTACGGGCCGGAACTGCTGCGCATCCAGGACCGGCACCAGCGCGATTTCTGCCTGGGTCCCACCCATGAGGAAGTGATCACCGACCTGATTCGCAACGAAGTTAAAAGCTACAAGCAGTTGCCGCTCAACCTCTACCAGATCCAGACCAAGGTCCGCGACGAGATTCGGCCGCGCTTCGGCATCATGCGCGGGCGCGAATTCCTGATGAAGGACGCCTACTCGTTCCACATCGACCAGGCTTCGCTGGAGGTGACCTACCAGAGGATGTACCAGGCCTACAGCAACATCTTCACCCGCCTGGGACTGGAGTTCCGCCCGGTGATCGCCGACAACGGCAGCATCGGGGGCAGCGGTTCGCACGAATTCCATGTGCTGGCCAACGCCGGCGAGGACGCGATAGCGTTCAGCGATGGCAGTGACTATGCCGCCAATGTGGAAATGGCCGCGGCGCTGCCGCCCAATGGTGAACGCCGTCCACCAACAGCCGACCTGACCGAGATACCCACACCGGGCGTGCGCAGCATCGAAGACCTGGGCAGGCAGCTATCAATACCTGCGGAGGCGACGGTGAAGACGCTGGTGGTGCACGGCGAGGAGCCCGATTCACTGGTCGCACTGGTGCTGCGCGGCGACCATACGCTGAACGGCATCAAGGCAGAAAAGCTGGCCGGCGTCGGCAACCCGCTCACCATGGCCAGCGAAGAGGCCGTGCGCGCCGCCTGCGGTGCCGGCTTTGGCTCCCTGGGCCCCGTCGGCCTGCCCCTGCCGATCATCGTCGATCACAGCGCCGCCCAGCTGGCGGATTTCAGCTGCGGTGCGAACCGCGATGATACCCACCTCACGGGCGTCAACTGGGAGCGCGACTGCCCGCTGACCCGTGTCGAGGACCTGCGCGAAGTGGTTGAAGGCGACCCGAGCCCCGATGGCAAGGGACATCTGCTGATTCGTCGCGGCATTGAGGTGGGGCACATCTTCCAGCTTGGCCGCAAGTACAGCGAAGCCATGAACGCCACGGTACTCGACGAACAGGGCAAGAGCGTCACCATGACCATGGGCTGCTACGGTATCGGCGTCAGTCGCATTGTGGCTGCGGCCATTGAGCAGAACCACGACGAGCGCGGCATAACCTGGCCCGCCGCCATGGCCCCGTTCCAGCTCGTGCTGGTGCCGCTCAACATGCAGAAATCGCAGGCCGTGGCGGACTGTGCAGAGGCGCTCTACCAACAGTTTCGGGAGGCGGGCGTAGACGTATTGCTTGACGATCGCAATGAGCGCCCCGGCGTGAAGTTCGCCGACATGGAGCTCATCGGCATCCCCCACCGCCTCGTCATCGGCGACCGCACGCTCGCCGAGGGCCACCTGGAGTACAAGGGACGTCGCGACGAAGACGCCACACTGCTGCCCGTCGCCGATGCCCTGGCTCGCGTACTCGAGCGCCTGCAAGGCTGATGCGGAGCCGGCGCACCGGCGGGATACACTGGCTGGTGGGGTTGATCCTCACCCTGGCCACGGCGGGCACAGCGTTCGCCCAGCCCGAAGACCCGGAAGAGCGCGAAGCCCTGCGCGCCTTCCTGAATGAAACCATCAATAGCGCCAACAGTTTTCAGGACCGCTACGACGCGGAGGTCTGGCTGGTTGACATGTCGGCGCGCCTCGAGCGCTTTATCAAGGATCCGGAAGAGCGCCTGTTGATTCTGCGCCAGGTACATTCGGCCGCAACACGCGCCTCCTTGCCGCCGGAACTGGTGCTGGCGGTGATCGAGGTGGAGAGCCACTTCGATCGCTTCGCGATTTCCCGCGTCGGCGCCCAGGGCATGATGCAGGTGATGCCTTTCTGGAAGAACGAGATCGGGCGGGCGGACGACAACCTCACTCTCAACCGCACCAATTTCGAGTATGGCAGCCGTATCCTGCAGTTCTACCTGAAAAGGGAGAAGGGCGACCTGCACCGCGCGCTGGCCGCCTACAACGGCAGCCTCGGCAGCCGTCGCTACAGCAACAAGGTCTATGAGGCCTGGTCCAGACGCTGGCGCACTGCACCCCTGCCCTGGTAGGGCGCGTTGACGGCGAACCACGCCGGGGCCACTATTTGACAAGCCTCGTCAGCCTGCCCACTATGCGCCACTGTACGCAGACTCAGGCAACCCCACTGCGATGACCGACATAACACAACTGAGCAAGTGGAACCGCGACCTCTCACAGGCGATTGCCGCGCTTGGCACCGACGCTTTCTTCCCCGCGTTGATCGCCGCGATCCAGGGCCAGGTTCGCTTCGACTACCCCCAGATATGGCTGTATCACAAGGACCTGCCGCCGCAGGTGCTGTATCACGAAATCCCTGCCGACGCCCTGGGCGCGCAGGTGGACACCTACCTCGACGGCCCCTACCGGGAGGACCCTTTCTACCAGACGTCGATGAACCAGCCGCGCTCCAAGTTCTACCGACTGTCGCGGATTACTGCGGGAAAGCTGCGCGAAACACAGTATTACCGCGACTACTATGCCGATACGGGGACCGTAGACGAGGCCATCTACCTGTCGCGCCTGCGCGCCGGCAACGTGATCAACGTGTGCATGATGCGCCTGCCGCGCACCGGGGCGTTCACCGAACAGGAGTATGAAACGCTGTACCTGCTCGCGGAGCCGATATCCGAACTGATCAAGACCCACAGTGAGCACGACGACTTCGCGGTTACCCACCTGATCCAGCCGGGCATTGACCACCAGATCGACCTGGCGTTTCGCACCTTTGGCGCTTCGATGCTGTCACCGCGTGAGAAAGATGTCCTCGAATTGATGCTCCGCGGCTACGGCACGGACACCTCCGCCGACCGCCTCGGGATCGCCCTGGAGACGGTTCGGCGGCATCGCAAGAGCATCTACCGCAAGCTCGACGTGAGCTCACAGACTGACCTGTTTTCACTGTTCATCAACTCGCTCACCTGTCTCGGGCAGGCGGCGGGCGACGACCCGCTGCGTATTTACATGGCACCCTCTCAGTGAGCGCGCCAGCGCAAGTGGATACCCTGCCCCGGGTGGGTCATTGAAGCACGGAGCGACTTTGCCGATAGTGCCGCTTTACACGATTGAGTCGCGGTGTCCGAATGTCCCTTGAAGCCGACTGGTTCCTGCGGGCCCACCCGGAGATCACCACCGTCGAGGCGCTGCTGCCCGACTGCAACGGCATCATGCGCGGCAAGTGGCTGCCCAGACACAAACTCGGAAAGATCTTCGACGGGGAGCTGAAGCTGCCCAAAACCGCCTTGAGCCTGGACATCTGGGGCCGCGATGTCGAAGAGCTGGTATTCGCCTCCGGTGATGCGGACGGTATCTGTCGCCCCGTGGAAGGCTCACTGCTGCCTACACCCTGGTCGCCCGGCGGTCAGCACGGGCAGATCATGCTGTCGATGTTCGATGCCGATGGCATGCCCTACCTCGGCGACCCGCGCCATGTATTGAAGCAGGTGGTGTCGCGCTTCCAGGAAGCCGGCTGGACCCCGGTGGTCGCTGCCGAGCTCGAATTCAGCCTGGTGCGCTGGGAAAACGTGGTGCCCCTGCATACCTGCCCGTCGCCCGCCGGCGGCCCCCCCATAGGGGGTAATATGTACGGTCTGGACGTGCTCAACCAGCACCAGCAGATGATGGAGGACCTGCGCACTGCCTGCGAGTTGCAGGACCTGCCATTTGATGGCGTGGTCAAGGAATCGGCACCGTCACAATACGAAATCAACATGCAGCACGTGCCCAGCCCGGTGCTTGCTGCCAAGCAGATCCTGATGATGAAGCGCCTGATCAAGGGCGTCGCGCACCAGCACGGGCTGGTGGCCAGCTTCATGCCGAAACCCTTTGAGGAAGAGGCCGGCAACGGCATGCATGTGCATGTCAGCATGCTCGACGGAGAAGGCCGGAACGTATTCGATGACGGCACAGAGCGCGGCACCCCGCTGCTGCACCAGGCCATCGCCGGCTGCCTGCAGCACATGAGCGACTCCATGATCATTTTTTCCCCGGGCTACAACGGCTATCGCCGCTTCCAGCCGGGTACTCACGCACCGACCTACCCCAGCTGGGGTTACGAGAATCGCACGGTCGCTGTTCGGGTGCCGGCGGGCTCCCATGCCGCGCGCCGCCTCGAGCACCGGGTTCCCGGTGCCGACGCCAATCCCTACCTGCTGCTCGCCGTGATCCTGGCGGCGATGCTGGAAGGCATTGAAACCCAGGCCTCGCCGGGCAGCCCGACGCGCGGCGATGGCTACTCCCAGAAAACCGGCTCGCTGCCCGGCTACATGCACGAGGCACTGGACCGCTTCCGCAGTTCCGACTTTATCCGCGCCTCGCTGGGCGGCGAGATGCAGCGCATCTTCACGCTCACCAAGGAACAGGAGGTAGCGGAGTTCCGCCGCCGGGTCTCGCTGCTGGAGTACCAGTCCTACCTGGAACGCACCTGAGCGCAGCAGGAACCCTGGCCGCTCCCGCGGGTCCAATGGTCTACACCCGCCCTCTCAGCCCCAAAGCGCAGTATACTCCGCATCATGACAACCCCGTTCCCTTCCCCTGCAACCGCCGCTATCGCCCGCTGCATCCTGGCCACGCTACTGCTGTGTCGGGCAGTCCTGGTCGGGGCGGAGCCACAGGGTATTGCGCACTGTATTGCCGGGCTGGGCGCAGAGCAGCGGCAGAACGCGGTACCGCTGGGCCCTGATATCCATATCGTCAGCTGGAACATACAGAAGGCAGGCAACCCGGGCTGGGCGGAAGACCTGCAGCTGTTTGCCAGCGGCGCCGAGCTGGCTTTCCTGCAGGAGGCCTCCGTCTCCGCCGCCATTCCCGGCAACCTGCCGGAGGCGGGTTTCCTCGCTTTCGCGCCGGGCTACCGCAATGACAGCGACGTCACCGGTGTGCTCACCCTGAGCCGGTACCCACCCAGCCTCGAGTGCGACTTTTCCTCCGATGAACCCCTGCTGCAAACCCCCAAGGCGGCATCGGTGACTGAATATCCCCTGGCGGGTCGCGACGAACGCCTGCTGGCGATCAACATCCACTCGGTGAACTTCAGCTTCGGCCTGCAGCGGTACCGGGAGCAGCTGGCGGCGCTGTCCACGCTGATCCAGCGCCATACCGGCCCGGTGTTGATCGCTGGTGATCTCAACACCTGGAACAACTACCGGATGCAGGCACTGAACGACTTCATGGCGGCCCACGACCTGAGCGCCGTGCGCTTCCTGCCCGACCTGCGCACCACCGTTTTCGGCAACGCGCTGGATCATGTGCTGGTGCGCGGCCTGCAGACTGCATCCGCCGTGGTGATCCCCGTGGAGACCTCTGATCACAACCCGCTGCTGGTCAGCCTGCGGTTGCCGTGAGCAAGACTTTTTCACCGCGGCACGCTAGTATGCCCCCCAGAATTCCACCTGCCTGAGCATTGCAATCCATGCCCGAGAACGTAGTTAAACCCCCACTGATTGCCGTCAACACGGTGATTTTTGTCGGCTTTCCCCTGCTGGCCCTGATCCTGGTGCCCCTCTGGGCGATATACCACGGGTTTTCCGCCTCGCAGTGGCTGTGGGCACTGGTCTTCCTGTACCTGAACGGTCTGTCGATTACCGGCGGCTATCACCGCCTGTGGGCACACAACGCCTACGAGGCACACCCCGCACTCAAGTGGTTTTTTGCCTTCTGGGGTGCCGGCGCACTGCAGAACAGCATCCTGATCTGGGCCTCCGATCACCGCCGGCACCACCGGCACGTCGACGACAATGACAAGGACCCCTACTCCGCGGGGCGTGGTCTCTGGTTCAGCCACATGGGCTGGATGTTGCGCAACTACCCGAGTGGCGAGAATGATTTCAGTAACGCCAGGGACCTGGAGCGGGACCCGATCGTGATGTGGCAACACCGCCATTACGTGGCGTTGACCACGTTCATGAACCTGGGACTGCCGCTGCTGCTGGGCCTGGCTCTGGGTGACGTGGTGGGTACCGTATTGCTGGTGGGTCTGTTGCGACTGGTGGTCAACCACCACGTGACGTTCTTTATCAACTCACTCGCACATTTCTGGGGCAGCCGCCCCTACACCGAGGCCAACAGCGCCCGGGACAACGGTTTTCTGGCCTTCCTGACCTACGGCGAGGGTTATCACAACTTCCACCACATCTTCCAGAATGACTACCGCAACGGCATACGCTGGTGGCAGTGGGATCCCACCAAGTGGATGATTCGACTGTGCGCCAGCGTGGGACTGGCGCGCAACCTGGTGCGGGTCCCGGACTTCCGTATCCAGCGGGCCATGCTCGACACCCAGTTTGCCCGGGCACGGCGCGAGCTGGAGGCCAAGGCAGGCAATGAGACATTGCGCGAGCTGCTGGAGCGCGAGTACCAGCTGTTCACCGAATCCGTCAACCAGTGGCGGGCACTGCAATCCGAGCGCTATGAACGCAAGGTGGCGGACCTCGGCGATGCGCTGGAAGCACGCCGCCTGCAGATGCTGGACAAATGGGAGCACGCAGCCCTGCGCTCTCGTCTGAAGGAGCTGGAGTACGCACTGGAGAACCAGCGCAAGCGGCTGGGCATGCTGCTGCAGCAACTGCAGATGCCTGCCGCCGCCGCGAGCGCCTGATCCCGCAGGCGCCCTCGCGCGTAACAGTCCCACACCGGCGGCGCAGCGCTACAGTGCCAGCGACCGCCCACACAGGAGACGCCCCATGACCCGTTCACTGTATGACTTCACCTGCGCCCTGCCGAATGGCAAGGCCGCCACCCTGGAAGACTACCGCGGCAAAGTGCTGCTGGTGGTCAATACCGCGTCCAAGTGCGGCTTCACGCCCCAGTTTGCCGGGCTGGAAAAGCTCTATGAAACCTACAGCGAACGCGGTTTTGCCGTGCTCGGTTTTCCCTGCAACCAGTTCGGCAAGCAGGACCCCGGCAGCAACGATGAAATCATGGAGTTCTGTCAGGTGAACTACGGGGTCAGTTTCCCCATGTTTGCCAAGGTGGACGTCAACGGCGCCTCGGCGGACCCCCTGTTCCAACACCTGAAAAAGCAGGCACCCGGGGCACTCGGATCACAGGGCATCAAGTGGAACTTCACCAAGTTCCTGATCGACACCGAGGGCAACGTGGTCAAACGCTACGCACCGACCACGCGCCCGGAAGATATCGCCCGGGATATCGAATCCCTGCTGCCCTGAGGCGGCCGCTGCGGGCTAGTGCTCGCGCGTGGCCAGGAAGTCGATGTCCGGCCAGCGCTCCTCCATCAGCGACAGGTTGACCCGCGTAGGCGCCAGGTAGGTCAGGTGCCCACCGCCATCAATCGAGAGCTGGTCGGAGGCCTTCTTGCGGAACTCCTCCAGTTTGCGCGGATCGTCGCTGTGTACCCAGCGCGCCGTGTACACGTTGACCGGCTCATAGCCCGCCTCCACCTTGTACTCGTCCGCCAGTCGGTACACCACCACATCGAACTGCAGTTGGCCGACCGCACCCACAATCAGGTCCGATGAATTCAGGGGTGCAAACACCTGGGTCGAGCCTTCCTCGGAGAGTTGTTGCAGGCCCTTCTGCAGTTGCTTGGACTTCATCGGGTCGCGCAGGCGAATGCGGCGAAAGAGTTCCGGCGCAAAGTGCGGAATGCCTGAAAACTGCAGCTCCTCGCCCTCGGTAAAGGTGTCACCGATCTGGATCGTGCCGTGGTTGTGCAGGCCGATGATATCGCCGGCAAAAGCCTCCTCCACCAGCACCCGCTCGCCGGCCTTGAAAGTCACCGCGTCGACCACACGCACATCCTTGCCGATACGGGTATGGCGCATCTTCATGCCCTTCTGGTAGCGACCGGAGCAGACGCGCAGGAAGGCAATGCGGTCCCGGTGCCGGGGATCCATATTGGCCTGTATCTTGAAAACAAAGCCGGAAAACGTGGGCTCCGCCGCACTCACCTGGCGCGGGGTCGCTTCCCGGCCCTGGGGCGCCGGCGCCCACTCGACGAAATCGTCCAGCATTTCGCGCACGCCGAAGTTGCCCAGCGCCGTGCCGAAGAAGACCGGGCTCAGCTTGCCGGCGAGAAACGCCTCTTGATCGAAGGGGTGGCTGGCGCCGCGAACCAGCTCGATCTCCTCTGCAAATGCCTCCCAGGCATCGCCCAGCAGCGCGCGCCCCTCGGCACTCGCCAGACCCTCGATGCGGCGGTCGTCGGGCAGTATGCTGCCCTGGCCCGGAGTGAACACGTGGATCACGTCCGTATACAGGTTGTAGACACCCTTGAAATCACGCCCCATGCCGATGGGCCAGTTGATGGGGGCGCCGGCGATGTCCAGCACCGACTCGATTTCATCGAGCAGTTCAATCGGGTCGCGAATATCCCTGTCCATCTTGTTCACGAAGCTGAAGATCGGGGTGTCGCGCAGGCGGCAGACCCCCATGAGCTTGATCGTGCGGTCTTCCACCCCTTTCGCGCCATCAATCACCATCAATGCCGAGTCGACGGCCGTCAGCGTTCGATAGGTATCCTCGGAGAAATCCTCGTGACCCGGTGTATCCAGCAGGTTCACCGTGCGCCCGCGATAGGGAAACTGCATCACCGAGGAGGTCACGGAAATGCCGCGTTCCTGCTCCAGGGTCATCCAGTCGGAGGTGGCGTGGGGACCGCGCTTGCCCTTGACACTGCCCGCCACCTGAATGGCGTTGCCCAACAGCAACAGTTTTTCGGTGATGGTGGTCTTGCCTGCGTCGGGGTGCGAGATGATGGCGAATGTGCGTCGGTTGGCAATTGCCTTTGTCAAGTCTGCCATGCTGGAACCTGCCGGAAAAACGGAGGATTATACGCGCTTTGGCGACAACAGGCAGCGCCCCGGGGAACCCGCGGCGCTACCCGGGGTCAATGACCGCAGGGTTTTTGCGGTATAATCGACGGCGCGCAACCGGCAGTCCCGGCGCCCGGCAGACAGGATCTTTCATGAAACGTTTTTTCATCGCCGCACTGGCCATTGCGGCCGTTGGCGCATTGCTGTGGCCCCGCCTGCAGCCGGCACCCGGCCCGGCAGCGGGCGCACAGGCGCAGCGCAGTGCTGCCACCGTGCGTACCCAGCGCCTGGAGCCACAGCCCTTCGAGAGCCGGCTGTTCTTCAATGGCACGCTGGCCGCCGAGCAATCGATCAACATCCGCAGCGAGTTGCGGGGCAAGGTTGAGAAGATCCTTTTCGAGGACGGTCAGGCAGTGCGCGCGGGCGATCCCATCATCCTCATTGAATCCGCCGAACTCGGCGCGGAGCTGCGCTCGCTGGAGGAGCAGCTGACCCTGGCGAGCACCCAGGCCGAGCGCCTGCAGAACCTGTTCGGCACCGGCGCCGTCACCGCCAGCGACCGTGACGATGCCATCAGTCGCCGTGAAGTACTGCGCGCCGAGGTGTCACGCCTGCGGGCACGGCTGGCCAAAAGCCGTATTGAGGCTCCTTTCGCCGGCACCCTCGGCCTGCGACATGTCAGCACCGGCGACCTGATTGAAGCAGACACGCTGATCACCACCTTGCAAACCGTTGCCGACCTGCACGTGGACTTCAGCGTGCCGGAACGCTACCGCCAACGACTGGTGCCCGGCACCACCCTGTCGCTCACTGTCAGCGGCCACGCCAACCCCTTTCCCGCCGAGGTGCGGGCCATCGACTCCCGGGTCGACCCCTCAACGCGCACCCTGACGGTGCGGGCGGATGTCGAGAACCCGGACGGCGTGCTGCTGCCCGGAAACTACGCGCGGGTGGAACTGGTGACACGCAACGATGCAGCCCTGGTGGTACCCAGCATCGCCGTGTTGCAGAACCTGGAAGCGGTCACCGTATTCACCGTGGAGAATGGCATCGCCGTCAGCCACGAGGTTGAAACCGGCTACCGCGACGCCAGTCGGGTAGAGATCCTCAGCGGGCTTGAGCCCGGCATGGAGGTGATTACCTCCGGCATCCAGTCGATCCGCAACGGGCAGCCCGTGACGGTGCAACGCGCGCTGGATCTCAGCTGATGGCGTTGCACGAAATCAGTATCCGCCGCCCCGTGCTGGCGGTGGTGATGTCCATTGTGATTATCGTCTTTGGCCTGATTGGCCTGCGCGAGTTGGGTGTGCGCGAATTCCCCATGGCGCAGCGACCCATCATTTCCGTGCAGACCGGCTACCCGGGTGCCAACGCCAGCGTGGTCGAGAGCCAGATTACCGAGGCGTTGGAGGAAGAGCTCAATACGGTCGCGGGCATCCGCACCATGACTTCGATCAGCCGCGAGGGGCTGAGCACAGTCACCACCGAGTTTTCCCTCGGCGACGATCTGGATACCGCCGCCAACGACATCCGCGACCGGGTCGGCTCCGCCATGCGACGCCTCCCCAATGCGGCAGAGGCGCCCACCATCTACAAGGCCGATGCCGATGGCGATCCCATCATCTTTCTCAGTGTACGGAGCCAGCAGCGCAACCTGATGGAACTCAGCGCGCTGGCAGACAACCTGTTCAAGTCGCGCTTTGAAACCATCTCCGGCGTGGGACAGGTGGATATCTGGGGCTACAAGGAATACGCCATGCGCCTGTGGCTGGACCCGGACGCGCTGATCGCCCACGGGCTCACGGCCATCGATGTACGCAATGCCCTGCAGGCGGCCAACGTGGAGTTGCCCACGGGCACGCTGGAAGGCGAAACCGTCGATATCAACATCCGCACCCTCAGCCGCCTGGGTGACGATCCCGAGGACTTCAACAACCGGGTCATTCGCCGGGAGGGCGACCGGCTGGTGCGCCTGCGGGATGTCGGCCGCGCCGAGATCGGG
Organism: uncultured Haliea sp.; assembly: GCF_963973825.1. Classification (NCBI taxonomy): domain Bacteria; kingdom Pseudomonadati; phylum Pseudomonadota; class Gammaproteobacteria; order Cellvibrionales; family Halieaceae; genus Haliea; species uncultured Haliea sp. Next base: position 179,720 of record NZ_CAXBAE010000007.1, on the reverse strand, counting down.
CCACTGAACGAGCGCACGGTGCTGCGCCGGGATGGCATCACTAACGTCGGTGTCGTGCTGCGCCCGCAGAGCGGCGCCAATGAAATAGCGATCGCTGATGAGTTCTACCGCCGGCTGGCGATTATCGAGCGCGACCTGCCTGAGGATGTCGACGTCGCGGTAGGTTTCGACACCACGACATTCATACGCGCCAGTATTCTTGAGGTCATGCAGACGCTGGGCATTGCCCTGCTGCTGGTGTGTGCGACGATTTTTGCGTTCCTGCGCGAGTGGCGCACCACCATCATTCCCCTGCTGACCATTCCCATCGCGCTGACCGGTACCTTCTTCGTGCTGTACCTGGCCGGTTTTTCCATCAATGTCCTGACGCTGCTGGGGATGGTCCTGGCCATCGGCCTGGTGGTCGATGACGCCATTGTGGTGGTGGAAAACATCTACAAACGTATTGAACGGGGCCAGAAACCGGCAGTCGCCGGCGCGGAGGGTGTGAAAGAGATCTTTTTTGCCGTTATCGCCACCACCCTGGCACTGGTTGCGGTGTTCGCGCCGCTCATTTTTCTTGGCGGCCTCACGGGTGTGCTGTTCCGCGAGTTTGGCGTCACACTGGCGGCAGCCGTGGTCATTTCCTCCTTTGTCGCACTGACCCTGGCACCGATGCTCTGTGCGCGCTTTCTCAAGAATCGCGCGCAACACCCGGCGCTGTACCGGGCCACCGAGCCGTTCTTTGTCGGGCTTGCCGATAACTACCGGGCATCGCTGCGCGCCTTTCTGCGCCACCGCAGCTGGGCGGCGCTCATCCTGGTCGCCTGCCTGGGGCTGATTATCACCCTGTTCCGCAGCATGCCCCAGGAGCTGGCGCCACTGGAGGACCGGAGCCAGCTCTTCGTCTCCGCGCGTGGCCCCGAGGGCGCCGGCTTCGACTATATGTCCGCGGCGATGCGTGACCTCGATACGCTGATCGCCGAGGCCGGGGGCGACGCGGTAAAGGCCCGGCTCACGGTCACCTCCCCGGGTTTCGGCTCCTCCACGACTGTCAACACCGGCTTCTCCCGTGTCGTCCTGAAAGCACCGGAAGAACGCGAGCAAACACAGGCGCAGGTGGCGGCCAACCTCACCGCGGCACTGGCCAACTTCCCGCAACTGCAGGGCTTTGTGCGCCAGTTCGATACCATCAACGTCGGCGGTCGCGGCCTGCCCGTGCAGTTCGTCGTGCAGAATACCGACATCGAGAAGGTGCGCGATGTCATTCCGCGGTTCCTCGAGCGTGCCCAGCAACACCCCGCGTTCAGCTATGTGGACGTCAACCTCAAGTTCAACCAGCCGGAGCTGGTACTGGAGATCGACCGCGACCGCGCCGAGGCCATCGGCGTGAATACCCGCGAAATCGCCGACATCGTCCAGGCCTCTTTCAGCGGCCAGCGTTTCGGCTACTTCCTCAAGGACGGTGAGCAGTACGAGATCATTGGCCAGATGGTACGTCAGGGGCGCGACGAGCCGACCGACCTGTCACGGCTTTCCGTGCGCGCTGCCGACGGCACCCTGGTACCCCTGCCGAACCTGGTCAGCGTGCGTGAGCAGAGTACCGCGCCCGTGCTGTATCGCTTCAACCGGTTTACCGCCGCAACCTTCTCCGCCAACCTGGCGGAGGGGGTTGCGCTTGAAAACGGCATACGGGCCATGCGCGAGGTGGCCAGCGACGTGCTTGACGAGAGCTATACCACCGAGCTCGCCGGGCAGTCCCGCGAGTTTGCCGAGACGGGCAGCAGCCTGGTGTTCGTTTTCGTGCTGGCCCTGCTGTTGATCTACCTGGTGCTGGCTGCACAGTTCGAGAGCTTCCGCGACCCCCTGGCCATCATGCTGACCGTCCCCATGGCACTCACGGGCGGCCTGATCACCTTGTGGTATTTCAACCAGACCCTGAATATTTTCTCGGAAATCGGGCTGATCATGCTGATCGGTCTGGTCACCAAGAATGGCATTCTCATCGTGGAATTTGCCAACCAGCGCCGTGCCGCAGGGCTGAGCATCAACGACGCGGTCGAAGAGGCGGCGGCGGCCCGCTTCCGGCCCATTCTCATGACCACCCTGTCGACCGTGCTGGGCACACTGCCCATCGCACTCGCGCTCGGCGCCGGCTCACAGAGCCGCGTGCCCCTGGGTCTGGCAGTCATCGGCGGCATGCTGCTCGGGTCTCTGCTCTCGCTGTATGTTGTGCCCGCGGCCTATCGCCTGCTGGCCAAACACACGCTGGCAGCTCCCGGCAACCCTGCGGAGAGTCAGTCCCGGCACGCCTGAGCCACGCCGCGGCGGGGCATAACGGCCGCGCTGCGACGCTTTGACGCTCCCGAGACGCGCGACAGGGCGGTATACTCTGCGCGTGAACGCCGCAAACCGCCCCAAGCACTCCGCCTACAGCCCGTCGCTGGCCAACCTGCGCAGCCTGCTCGCCATTCGGGCCATCGCATTGCTCGGCCAGGCAGGTGTGCTCGCCTACGTGCTGCTGGTGAGCCGCACCACACAAAGCCTGTGGGGCATGGCGGCCAGCCTCGTCCTGCTCGCGGTGATCACCGTCGCCAGCCTCTGGTGGAGCACCACGGCGCAGGACATCGGCAACCGCACCTTCTTTGCCCAGCTGATGGTCGACGTGCTTGGCTGGAGTGCGCTGATGTACTACAGCGGTGGAGCCGACAATCCCTTCATCTCCTACTACATAGTACCGCTGGTGGTGGCCGCCGCCGTGCTGCCCTGGCGCTACACCTGGCTGGTTGCGGCGGCCTCGGTGGCGGCCTATAGCCTGCTGCTGTATTTCCGGGTGCCCTTTCCGCTGTTTTCCCCCCACGCGGCGATGGGTCACCAGCAGGGCAGCGTGCACAGCCTGGGCATGTGGTTCAATTTCCTTTTCAGTGCCGGCCTGATCACCTACTTCGTGGTACGCATGGCAGCCGTGCTGAGAGAACAGGAGGCAGAGGAGATGCGGCGCCGTGAGGACCGGCTGCGACACGACCAGATTCTGGCGGTAGCCAGCCTCGCCGCCGGTACCGCACACGAGCTGGGTACGCCGCTGGGCACCATGACCCTGCTCGCCGAGGAGCTGCAGCAGGACGCGTCGCTGGGCGACCAGGCACGCGAGGATATCGCCCTCATGCAGCAGCAACTTCTCCAGTGCCGGAAAATCCTCGCTGAACTCAGCAACACGGCGGAAGTTTCCGCCGCGGGTACCCGGCAGCGGCGGCAGGCTGACCGGCTGGCGAAAAGCTGCGTGGAACACTGGGCGGCCCGGCGGCCGCGCGTATCCTGCCAGCTGCAGGTGCTCGGACAGGGGCCCGCGCCCCAGGTCTCGTACGACCAGACCCTGCCGCAAGCCCTGGAAAACCTGCTGAACAACGCCGCCGATACCGGTGCCGAGCGGGTCGAGGTCACAGTCGACTGGAATGCCGACACGGTCAGCATCGGCGTGCGGGACAACGGCCCCGGGGCCCCCGCCGATGTGCTCGCGGGCATGAGCGCAACGGCGCCGCCGGTGTCCGCGGCAGGCCCGGGCGCCAACGCGGCTGGCAGAACCCATGGCGGTCTGGGCATCGGGCTGCTGCTCGCACGGGCCACCGCCGAACGCCACGGGGGCCATGTCCGTCTGGAGAATCCCGCTGATGGAGGCTGCCTGGCCACCCTCACCATGCCCGCGGAGCCTGCAGGTGGATAGCCCTGCGCGCGTATTGCTGGTGGACGATGACCCCACGTTCACCGGCGTGCTGGCGCGCGGCCTCGAGCGTCGCGGCTTCACCTGCCGCGCCTGCGCGAGTGCCGAAGACGCACTGCGCTGCTGCCGTGAGTTTGCCCCCAGTCACATCCTGCTCGATCTCAACATGCCGGGGCGCTCCGGTCTGGCAGCGCTGCCGGACCTGCTCAACGAGGCCCCCGAAGCCCGCCTGGTGGTGCTCACCGGCTACTCGAGTATCGCCACCGCTGTAGAGGCCATCAAGCTTGGCGCCGTACAATATCTCTGCAAGCCGGCTACCGTGGATGAAATTCTCCTGGCCTTTCGCGGGGAGCAACCGGCACCGGAACACGCCACACATCCGCCCTCCCTGGACCGCATGGAGTGGGAGCATCTACAGCGTGTACTGAACGCCAACGATGGCAACATTTCTGCGACGGCCCGTGCACTGGGTATGCATCGCCGCACGCTGCAGCGGAAACTACAGAAACGCCCGGTACGTCGCTGAGCGCGATCGGCTAGCGGCCGTGGAGCAGGACACCTGTCCACTGGCCTCCGAGGCGGCCGTTCAGCGAGCTCCGGGTGCAATGGTAGCCGCCTCCAGCTGTTCGCGAAGCGCCTCGAGCAGCGCATCACCGACATCCTCCATTGCCGGCGCGCGCGCTTCCGGAAGGCACTGCACCATGGACGTCACCCGCAGGCCCTGGTGGCCGCAGGGATTGATGCGCAGGAAAGGCTCCAGATCGAGATCGACATTCAGCGCCAGGCCATGATAACTGCAGCCGCGGCGCACGCGCAGGCCGAGCGAGGCAATCTTGTCACCCTGCACATAGACCCCGGGGGCATCAGCGCGCGGCGCGCCTTCGATACCGTAAGCTGCAAGCACCTGGACGATGCCCTGCTCAATGAGGGTAACCAGTTGCCGGACGCCGAGACCGCGGCGCCGCAAATCCACCAGCAGATAGAGTACCCACTGGCCGGGTCCGTGGTAGGTCACCTGTCCGCCACGGTCGACCTGAATCACCGGAATGTCGCCAGGCGCCAGCACATGCTCCGCCTTGCCGGCCTGCCCCTGGGTGAAGACCCTGGGGTGTTGCAGCAGCCACAGTTCATCCGGTGTGGCGGCGTCACGGCTGTCGGTGAATGCTTTCATCGCCTCGAGCGTCGCCAGGTAGTCAGCAGCGCCCGGCAAGCGACGACAGAGTATGTCCATCGGACTAAATCACCATCTGCACCTGCCCGGTCGCCATCAGGTCCTGGTGCAGTGCGCGCAGCTGCTCCGGACCTGTCGCCGTGATGGTGATCGTCAATGAGGTAAACGTGCCTTTGCTGCTGCCTTTCACGACGATGGTCTCCTGGTCAAACCCGGGCGCATGACGCTCGAAGACGGTCACGATAAGGCCGAGGAAATCCTCTGAGCTGCGCCCCAGCACCTTGATCGGGTACTCACAGGGAAACTCGATTTTAGGCGGCTCCTGCGCTGTCATGGTGAACTCAGCCCTCGACGCTGAACAGCTGACTGAACCAGAGGCGGATACTGTCCCACACGCGGGCAAAGAACCCCGCCTGCTCAACAGATGCCAGCGCCACAACCGGTGCCTCAAACACAGTGTCATCGCCCTGGGTCAGGCGCACCGTACCCACCTGGTCACCGCGGGCAATGGGCGCCACGAGCGTGGTGTCCAGCTCGACCACCGTCTCCATTGCCTCGCGCTGTCCACGGGGCAGTGTGACCCGCGCAGCCTCCAGCACACCGACTGCGACGCTATCCTGCAACCCTTTCCAGACGCGCGGCTGCGCCAGTTCCTGCTCGGCGGTGAACAGCTCCACCGTCTCGAAGAATCGGAAGCCGTAGTTCAGCAGGCCCCGTGTCTCGTTTTTGCGCGCCGTTGGACTGCGCGTTCCCAGCACCACGGAAATCAGGCGCATGCCGTCACGTTCCGCCGAGGCTACCAGCCCGTATCCCGCTTCTTTCGTGTAGCCGGTCTTGATGCCATCCACCGAGGGATCCTCGCCGAGCAGGGAATTCCGGTTGTACTGGCGAATATTGTTGTAGGTGAACTCGCGCTTCTTGTAGAGCGAGTAGTGCTCCGGAAAATCATTGATCATGGCGGCGGACAGTTTGGCCAGGTCCCGCGCCGTCACCACTTGCCCTTCGGCAGGCAGCCCGTGGGAGTTCGCGAAATGCGAATTGGTCATGCCCAATGCCTTGGCATAACTGTTCATCATGTCGGCGAAAGCCTCCTCGCTGCCGGCGAGATGCTCCGCCACCGCCACCGTGGCGTCGTTGCCCGAAGATATGATGATGCCGTGCTCCAGGTCCCGAATGGACACGTCCTTGCCGGGTTCAATCCACATCAGCGAGGAACCATTGAATACCGGATTCTGCGACCATGCATTCCGGCTGACCGTCACCATATCGTCTGCCGATACACGACCGGACTCTATTTCACCGGCGAGCACATAAGCTGTCATCATCTTGACCAGGCTGGCGGGTGGGCGCGGCTCGTCGGCATTGCCCTCCGCCAGCACCGCACCAGTGTCGGCATCAATCAGCAAATAGGCCTCGGCCGCAACCTGCGGCGGCGCGGGCACAATGGCCGCCTGCGCAAAACCGGAAGCAAGAACAAGCAAAAGAGAACATACAAAACGCGTCATAACGTATCAGGCCTGAAAGGTTGGAACATGGATGGAGCAGAACGCACCGTGAGGACGGCGCGCCCCGCCTCGTCAGGGCAGCAATTGCGTACCACTGTAGCCGCTCGCCTCAAGGCGCTGCTGCAGTTGCAGGATATCGTCATTGGCTGCCACTGGGCCAATGCGCACCCGGTACAGGCGGCCACTGCCGGTTTCTACCGGGCTCACCGCGATAGGCGAGGTCACCAGCGCCGCCAGCTCAATACGCAACCGCTGCGCTGCCGACTCTGAACCGAACGCACCCAGCTGTACGTACCGATAGTGCCCGGCAGGATTGTTGCGGCGGTCGTCAATGCCCGCCAGGTTGATAACCTCCACCTCGACCGGCGCGGTGCCCACCTCCATGAAGCCGAGCTTGACCGCTGCACCGTAGGACAGGTCTATCAGGCGGTCGCTGTGAAAGGGGCCGCGGTCATTCACGCGCACGATCATGCTGCGCCCATTGGCCAGATTGGTCACGCGGGCAAAGCAGGGAATCGGCAGGGTCTTGTGGGCGGCCGACGCGGAATAGAGGTCGAAAATCTCGCCGTTGCTGGTTTTCTGGCCGTCGAACTTGGTGCCGTACCAGGACGCTATACCGCGCTCGCGGTAATTCGTGAACCTGTCGAGCACTTCATAGGTCTCGCCATTCACGGTGTAGGGACTGAAATTCCCCACGATAAGGATCGGGTCGGGACGTGGCACGGCATCGAGCACATCATCGGGGTGAATCGTGCGCAGGGGCGCACCGTCCTTGATCAAGGCACCTGTCGGCGCGGGTGGCTCGCCGGGCACGGTGACCACCTCCGGACCCCGCGTGGCGCAGCCAGCCAGCACCAGGGCCAGACCCGCAACAACCAGCAGACCACCCCGGCTCACTGAACCAGCCCTGCCGCCAGGCGCTGACTCAACTGGTACACGCTCATGGCGTACATGGCGCTGTGGTTGTAGCGCGTGATGACGTAGAAATTGTGCAGACCCAGCCAGTATTCATACCCTTCCTCCAACTCCAGACGTACCGGTGTCACCAGTGTCTCGTCTTCCAGCGGTGCCCTGGCGCGCAGGCCGCCGACCTTCAGTTCGTCCACGCGGCGCTTGGGCACCAGACCCAGCCCAAACCATGCTTCAGGTACCTCGGCGGAGGCCGCCGCGGGCACCACGACACCCTCGCCGCTGCGCCAGCCGTGGCGACGCAGATAGTTGGCCACGCTGCCAATACCATCCACCGGGTTATTCCAGATATCAATGCGGCCATCAGCGTCAAAGTCAATGGCGTAACTCCGATAGCTGCTGGGCATGAACTGCCCGTAACCCATCGCGCCGGCATAGGAGCCCTGCATCGCCAGCGGGTCCAGCTGCTGTTCGGCGGTCAGGATCAGATAGTTCTTCAGCTCCTTGCTGAAATACGAGGAGCGACGGGGGTAGTCGAAGGCCAATGTGGCAAGCGCATCCAGCACGCGATAACTGCCGGTGATGCGGCCATAGGACGTTTCAACACCGAGGATGGCCAGCACAATCTCGGGCGGAACACCCAGTTCCGCCTGCACGCGGCGGAATGTGGCCTCGTGTGTGCGGTAAAACGCCAGGCCTTCGGTCACCCGCTGTTCGTTCAGGAAAATCTGCCGGTACTCATACCAGGGCTTGACCCGCTCCGCAGGCCTCGACATGGCCTCCAGGATGCGTTCCTGGCGCTCTGCGCTGGCCATCACCTGAAGCAGGTGATCGCGATCCAGGCCGCGCTCTTCCACCAGCTCGTCCACCAGTGCCCGCGCGGCCGGGAGGTCCCCGTAGCCCGCGCTGGCAGCTGCCGCCTGCCACCCACACCAAAGGGCCAGCAGCCGAACGGCCATCGCTTTCGTCATGCGCTGATTCTCACCAATACACTGCCTTGTCATCGCCGGCCCGAATCGCTGGTAGCCACGGCCATCAGCACGCCAAAACCGGCCATCAGTGTGACCACGGACGTCCCTCCGGCGCTGACCAGGGGAAGCGGCACACCCACCACCGGCAGCAGGCCGGCGACCATGCCCATGTTAACAAAGATGTAGACGAAAAACGTCAGGGTGATGCTGCCCGCAACCATACAGCCGAAATTGCTCTTCGCGTTCACGGCAATCCAGAAACCGCGCAGGACGATCAGCAGATACAGCGCGATCAGTACCAGCACGCCGCGCATGCCGAACTCTTCCGCAAGCACCGCAATGATGAAATCGGTATGGCTTTCCGGCAGAAAGTCGAGTTGGGACTGGGTGCCGTTGAGCCACCCCTTGCCCTCCCAGCCACCGGAACCTATGGCGGTTTTCGACTGGATAATATTCCAGCCAGCGCCCAGCTTGTCGCTCTCCGGGTTGAGCAGGGTGAGGATGCGCTGTTTCTGGTAGTCCTTCAGCACATACATCCACACCGGCCATGCGGAGAGACAGGCCAGGACGAAGGCCCCCACGATGTAAGCCCAGCCTATGCCCGCCATGAACAGCACAAAAAGCCCGCTGGCGGCTATCAGCAGGGCGGTGCCGAGATCCGGCTGCAGCAGGATCAGCACCGAGGGCAGGGCCACCAGCAACAGGCAGGCCAGCACGTACTTGAAACGCGGCGGTAACGCGCGGGATGACAGGTACCAGGCCACGGTCAGCGGCATCACCAGCTTGAGGATTTCCGAGGGCTGAAAACGGAATCCACCCACCGACAGCCAGCGCTGGGCTCCCTTGGCCCCCACGCCAAAAAATATCACCCCCACCAGCAACAGCACACCCAACAGATAAAACCAGGGGGACCAGCGCTGGTAGCGCTTGAGGTCGATCTGCGCCGCCGCGAACATGACACAGTAGGCGAGCAGGAAGTACTGCCCCTGGCGGATAAGCGCCGGCATTTTCTGGCCCGACGCACTGTAGAGCACAAACAGGCCGAAGCCGGTGAGCAGCGCCAGCAACAGCAACAGCGGCAGGTCCAGGTGCAGGCGCAGGGCCAGGGGCTGTCTGCGTGAGAAATCAGAACTCTCACCCGGGAGCTGTAGCTGGCGGACGTAATCACCCATCGGTCTGCTCCTCTGCCACCCCGTCGACTGGCTCGGGGTCATCGACCAGCCAGGCGTCCAGCACGGCCCGGGCGATGGGCGAGGCCGCGGAGGCCCCGCCGCCATTCTCCACAATCACTGCGACGGCAATGGTGGGCGCCTCGTAGGGCGCGAAGGCGATGAACAGCCCGTGGTTGCGGTGCCGTTCGGCCACATCGGCCTCCACGTAAATCGCATTCTGCGCAATGCCGATGACCTGTGAAGTACCCGTTTTACTGGCCATTTCGTAGCGTATACCCTCGCCGATCTTGCGCGCCGTGCCCCGGGCACTGTGCACGACTGCCCGCATGGATTCGTGCACCGCCTCCCAGTAGGCCGGGGGGGCCGATAGTGTCTCGACAGGTTCATTCGGCAGTTCCTGGCCCGCCACGCTGCGCAGCAGGCGCGGCGTGCGCCACTGCCCACGGGTGGCGAGAACACTGGTCGCCGCCGCCAGTTGCATGGGTGTCGCCAGCATGTAGCCCTGACCGATCCCGGCACTCAGGGTTTCTCCCGGGTACCAGGGCTGGTTCATGGCGTCACGCTTCCAGCGGGTGGAGGGCAGCACACCGGGGCGCTCGTTGGTTGTGTCCACCTGGGTGCGCTTGCCGAGGCCATAACCAGAGAGGTACTCGTGCATGCGGTCTATCGTGAGACGCCGGGCGAGGTCGTAAAAGTAGACGTCGCAGGACTCTGCAACGGCCATGTGCATGTCCACACGGGGGGCATGCCCTGTGCCACGGATCTTCAGGATCCAGTCGCGATAGCGGCGGGAGTCTCCCGGGAGGCTGTACCAGCCGGGGTCCGGGACGGTGGTTTCCGGCGTCACCAGCCCCGCCTGCAGCCCTGCCATGGCCATCATTGGCTTCACCGTGGAGCCCGGCGGGTACTGGCCCTGTATGGCGCGGTTGAACAGGGGCACGTCCGGGGAATTGCGCAGCGCCTGGTAATCCGCAGAACTGATGCCGTTGACGAACAGGTTGGTATCGAAGCCCGGGGTGGAAACCAGTGCCAGCACGCCGCCGGTCCAGGGATCGATGGCGACCACGGCGCCGCGTTGTTCACCCAGCGCCTCCAGCGCGGTCTGCTGCAGCTCAAAGTCCAGGTGCAGCGTGATATCCGCACCCGGTACCGGGTCGAAGCGCTCCAGCACCCTCAGCACACGTCCATGCGCATTGGTCTCCACATTCTGATACCCCACCTCCCCGTGCAGCAGGTCTTCGTAGAATTTCTCCACGCCCACCTTGCCCACATGAAAGGTGCCGCGGTAGTCGCGCTCATCCAGGCTTTGCGCCTCCTGCTCATTGATCCGCCCGACATACCCCACCGCATGGGAGAACAGGGGGCCATGCGGATAGTGCCGCACCAGCTGCGCATCCACTGTGACACCCGGCATGCGGTGCCGGTTCACCGCCAACAGGGCGCGCTCTTCCTCGGTCAGCCGAAAACGCAGGGGCACCGCCTCGTAGGGACGACGACGCTGCAGCTTCTGCTGGAAGTTTTCGAGGTCGGACTCCGAAATGGGCAGCAGCGCCTGCAACTCCGCCAGCGTGGCATCGAGATCCTCCACGCGCTCGCGGACGATGGACAGGATATGGCTGGGCCGGTTGTCGGCCAGCAGCACGCCGTTGCGGTCGTAGATCAGGCCGCGTTTGGGGGGCAGGGGCTGCAATTGCACCCGGTTGCGGTCGGACTGGGTACGATAGATCTCGTAATCATTGATTTGCAGGTCGTAGTACCGCGCCAGTATCACGCCCAGCAAGGCCAGCACCAGCAGCACTGAAAACAGGATCCGGGTAATGAACAGGCGGGCTTCACCGCCGGGGTCCTTAAGAGGAATGTGCTGTGGCATGTCGTGCAGGGCCCGCGAGGTGGCTGGCTGGTGCGTCAGGCGCGATGATACGGGTGCCCGGCAGTGATTGTCCAAGCCCGGTACAGCTGTTCTGCAAGCACCACGCGCACCAGAGGGTGCGGCAGGGTGAGCGCGCTCAGTGACCAGCGCTGCTGAGCGCGCTGCAGGCAGTCCTGCGACAGACCGTCTGGACCACCAATCAGCAGGCTGACATGGGTCCCCGCCATCTGCCAGTCACTGAGTTCCTCTGCGAGTTGCTCAGTGCTCCACGCGGCGCCACGCACATCGAGTGCAATGACCCGGTCGCCCTCGGGCAGCGCCTTGAGAATCTGTTCGCCCTCGCGCAGCCGGAGCTGCTCCGGGCTGGTATCGCGTCCACGCCGGGCCAGGGGCAACTCACGCCACTCCAGGCGAATCTCCCGAGGCAGCCTGCGGCTGTAGTCCGCGACACCTTCGTTGACCCAGGCAGGCATTTTGCCGCCCACGGTAATGACCGTCAGACGCATCAACCACTCTGCCCGGTATCGACCCAGAGCCGCTCAAGGTCATAGAAATCGCGGGTCGCGGGCAGCATCACATGCACCACCACATCACCGAAATCCACCAGAACCCATTCGCCCGGGTTTTCGCCCTCAACCCCCAGCGGGCGGATGCCTTCTTTTTTGGCTTCCATGCAGACATTATCCGCGAGGGACTTGACGTGCCGGTTGGAGGTGCCACTGGCGATGACCAGGTAATCCATGACGTCAGTCAGGTCTCTCACATCCAGGGTGACGGTGTTGACCGCCTTCAGCTCATCCAGGGCATTGATGACGAGTTCTTTCAGGTTTTCGGCTTGCATCCGGTGTTGTTCTCTCCAGTTCAGAAATCGATGCCAGCCGCGTACAGCTGGTGCTTTTCAATATAGTCCAGTACCGGCTCAGGGAGCAGGTAACGCGGGGAACGCCCCGCAGCGCACAGGGCACGAATCTCGGTTGAGGAAATGTCCAGGGGCCGCAGTTCCAGCACCAGCACCGCTCCGGCAGGGTGTTGCTGCACTGCCGAGGGCTCCGCCGCCCTGTGCCGCGTCAGCCAGTCTGCCACCGCACCCTGCTCGGGCAACTGCCAGCCGGGCCGCGCGATCACCACAATATGCGCAAAGTCGAGCAGCGCCTGCCAGCGATGCCAGCGGTCCAGGCCGAGCAGTGCATCGCAGCCCAGCACCAGGCTCAGGCTGCGCTGTGGCCCGTATTCGGCACGCAGTTCCTGCAGGCTGTCGACCGTCCATGAGGGCCCGCTGCGCGCCAGCTCACGACGGTCACAAAACAGGCGGGGTTCGCCCAGAATCGCCAGCTCCACCATGTCGGCGCGGCGCGTCGCCGGGCAATCCGGCGCATCGCGATGCGGCGGTGTGGCACAGGGCATCAGGTGCAGCCGGCCAAAGCCGAGGCGCTCAACCAGCTCCAGCGCAGAGCGCAGGTGCCCGTTGTGTATCGGGTTGAAAGTCCCGCCAAGGATGGCAACCGGAGCGACACTGGCCTCGGGCAGCGTCAACAGCGAACCTGCCCCTCGCCAAATACCACGTACTTGCGCGATGTCAGGCCTTCCAGGCCGACCGGCCCGCGGGCGTGCAGCTTGTCGGTGGAGATGCCGATCTCCGCACCCAGCCCGTATTCGAATCCATCGGCAAAGCGCGTTGAAGCGTTGATCATGACCGAGCTGGAATCCACTTCACGCAGGAACCGCATGGCGCGTCCGTGGTGCTGCGTGACGATGCTGTCGGTGTGCTGCGAACCGTAATGATTGATGTGCGCAATGGCGTCATCAAGCCCGTCAACGATGCGCAGGGCAAGCACGGGCGCCAGGTATTCCTCAAACCAGTCCTGTTCGGTGGCCGCCTGCACGCCCGGCAGGAGGGCGCAGCTGCGGGCACAGCCCCGCAGTTCGACACCTTTGGCGGCGAAGGCCTCGGCCAGGCGCGGCAGCAAGACCGGCGCCTCTCCCGCCGCGACAAGCAACGTTTCCATGGTGTTGCAGGTGCCGTAGCGGTGGGTCTTGGCATTCAGGGCAATGGCCACCGCCATGTCGTGGTCTGCGCCGGCATCGATGTACACATGGCAGACGCCGTCGAGGTGCTTGATCACCGGCACACGGGCGTCGCGGCTGATGCGCTCAATCAGGCTCTTGCCGCCGCGGGGGATGATCACATCCACGTACTCGGGCATGCCGATCAGCGCACCCACCGCAGCCCGGTCGGCGGTTTCCACGACCTGCACCGCGGCAGCCGGCAGACCCGCCTGCCCGAGCCCCGTGGCGATACAGGCGGCGATCGCCCGGTTGGAGGCCAGCGACTCGGACCCGCCCCGCAGGATGGTGGCATTGGCCGACTTCAGGCAGAGGCTGGCCGCCTCCACAGTGACGTTGGGACGCGACTCGTAGATGATGCCGATCACCCCCAGCGGTACCCGCATGCGGCCCACCTGGATGCCGCTCGGCATGCGGTTGACGTCACTGATGCTGCCCACCGGATCGGCGAGCGCGGCCACCTGCTGCAAACCCTGCAGCATGGCGTCGATACGCGCCGGGGTCAGCTCCAGACGATCCAGCAGCGGCGCATCGAGCCCGCGCTCGCGACCGCGGGCGAGGTCTTCGGCATTGGCTTGCGCCAGGCTGTCGCGGGCGGCATCCAGCGCCTCGCAGGTCGCCAGCAGGGCGGCATTGCGCTGCGCCGTACTCGACGCCGCCAGCTGCCGCGAGGCGGCGCGCGCCGCGCCCCCCAGCTCCTGCATGTAATGCTCAATGCTCATTCCGCTTCCCGTGCCTGTTTCGCCGCCGATTATACCTGAAGCCCGGGGCGGGTGTGCTAATCTGCTGACAGACCGCACAGGAGCCCCCATGAACGACCTGCCCACTCTCGAATGCTTCTACGACTGTTCCAGTCCCTGGACCTATCTCGCCTTCCACCGCCTGCAACCCCTGTGCCGCGGCCTGGGCGTCGCGATCGACTGGCGCCCGATCCTTGTCGGCGGGGTGTTCAATGCGGTCAACCAGGGGTTGTATGCGGCCCGTGAAAGCATGTTCAACAATCCCCGCCGCCTGGGCCACTACCAGAAAGACCTCGCGGACTGGGCGGAGTATTGTGGCCTCACCATCCGTCACCCGGACGTTTTCCCGGTGAACTCGGCGGGTGCCATGCGCGGCGCCCTGTTCGCTGCCGAACAGGGGCTGCTGGTACCCTGGTCAGAGGCCGTATTCGCCGCCTACTGGAGCGATAACCGGGACATCTCGCAGCAGGACGTGCTCGCGCAACTGGCTGCGGATGTGGGCCTGGACCCGGAGGCAACACTGGCTGCCACCCGCGACCCCCACTACAAGGCGCTGCTGCGCGCCAACACCGATGAGCTGGTGGAACGGGGTGGCTACGGCTCGCCGACGCTGTTCATCAACGGGTCGGACATGTATTTCGGGAACGACCGCCTGCCACTGGTGGAGTACCGCCTCAGGCAGTGCCTCGCCGGTGACGGACGCTGAGGCCCGGGGGCCGGGCCGCGCGCGGCGTCAGCTGGCGCTCTGGGCGGCAGCGGCTTCCTTGACCAGCGCCAGCAGTTCACCGCTGGCGTGCATCTCGGTGACGATATCGCAACCACCGATGAGTTCGCCGTTGATCCACAACTGCGGGAAGGTCGGCCAGTTCGCGTACTTGGGCAGGTTGGCGCGAATATCGGGGTTGGACAGTACATCCACGTAGGCGAAGCGCTCACCGCAGGCCATCAGGGCCTGTACGGTCTGCGCGGAAAACCCGCACTGCGGCTGGTTGGGGGAGCCCTTCATGTACAGCAGAATGCTGTTGCTCTGAATCTGCTCCTTGATCGTGTCGAGAATATCCATAGTGTTCCATGCCTGTGTTGGGGGTGCGTGTTGGACCCGTTGCGAGGGCGGAAGTTTACCCGATTCGGGGAGAAAACGCAGGCATGATGCGGGCAGCTTGCACAGGCCGCGGGAGGCTGACCGTGTCGCGGCAAGGCAATTGCCAAGCTCTCGCAATGCCGCTAATATCAGAGGTCTGACAGGCAGCTAGCGCTGCCTTTTTGCGTTTCTGGGCCCCTGGGTGGGCCCTGCCATTGGGGAGAAAAGCCGGTGTCCGCGTTGATGCAAACCTATGCAAGGCTGCCCGTGACCTTCAGTCACGGCGAAGGTGTCTACCTGGTGGACACCGATGGCCGACGCTACCTGGATGCATTGTCCGGCATCAGCGTCACCAACCTGGGGCATGCACATCCCGCCGTGACCGAGGCCGTCCAGCGCCAGGCGGGGCGCCTGCTGCACACCTCGAACCTCTACCGCATTGCTGCGCAGGAGGCGTTGGCCGACGCCCTGACGGCCGTCTCCGGCATGGAGACCGCCTTCTTCTGCAATTCCGGCGCGGAAGCCAATGAAGCCGCCATCAAGCTGGCCCGGCTGTACGGCCACCAGCGCGGGGTGGAGAAGCCGGCAGTCATCGTGTTCGAGAACGCCTTCCACGGCCGCACCCTCGCCACCCTCAGCGCCACCGGCAACCGCAAGATCCAGGCGGGCTTTGAACCGTTGGTGTCGGGCTTTATACGGGCACCCCTGAACGACCTGGCGGCCGTACAGCAAATCGCCGCCAACAACCCGGACGTGGTAGCGATACTGGTGGAGCCGATTCAGGGCGAAGGCGGTATCAGGGTGGCGGACACGGCGTTCATGCAGGGCCTGCGCGCACTCTGCGACGCTCGGGGCTGGCTGTTGATGCTCGACGAGGTGCAGTGCGGCAACGGCCGTGCCGGCCACTATTTCGCCTGCCAGGGCATGGGCGTGGTGCCGGATGTGATCACCACCGCCAAGGGGCTGGGCAATGGCGTGCCCATCGGCGCCTGTCTGGCCCACGGCCCGGCGGCAACCGTGTTCAGGGCAGGCCACCACGGCTCCACTTACGGCGGCAACCCGCTGGCCTGCGCGGCCGGGCTTGCCGTGGTGAATACGGTGGTCAATGAAGGGCTCGCAGAACGGGCCACCGCGGCGGGCACACACCTGCGGCAGCGGCTGGAAACGGCGCTGCAGGGTTGCGACAACCTGGTCGAGATACGCGGTCGCGGCCTGATGATCGGCGTGCAGCTGCGCCGTGAATGTGGCGACCTGGTGCAACGTGCGCTGGCAGCGGGGCTGCTCATCAACGTCACAGCGGGCGACACCATCCGCCTGCTGCCGCCGCTGATCTGCAGCGACGCACAGCTGGACGAACTGGCCGCTGGCCTCAATACATTGATCCGGGACTTCGATTGAAGCCCGGACCAGCGCTTTAGCAGGAAACTCTCATGGCGTCACCCCGGCACTTCCTCACCCTGCTCGATTTCAGCCCCGACGAGCTGCAGTCACTGATCAATCGCGCCAGCGAATTGAAACAGGGGCACCGCGCGGGCGCCGACCAGCGTCGCTTCCCGGGCAAGGTGCTGGCGATGATCTTTGCCAAGTCCTCGACCCGCACCCGCGTCTCCTTCGAGGCCGGTATGGCGCAGCTCGGCGGGCATGCCATGTTCCTCTCGCCCCAGGATACCCAGCTGGGTCGCGGCGAACCGGTGGAGGACAGCGCACGGGTCATCTCCTCCATGGTGGATGTGGTGATGATCCGCACCTTCGGTCACGACATTGTCGAACGCTTTGCAGCCCACTCCTCGGTGCCGGTGATCAATGCGCTCACCGACGACTTCCACCCCTGCCAGCTGCTGGCGGACATGCAGACCTGGCAGGAGCACCGGGGCCCCATGGCGGGCAAGACCGCGGCCTGGGTCGGCGACGGCAACAATATGTGCCAGTCCTATATCAACGCCGCCCGGCAGTTCGATTTCAAACTGCGCATCGCCTGCCCCCCCGGATTTGAACCCCGCGCCGACCTGCTGCGCGACAACCGCAACCGGGTGGAGCTCAGTCATGACCCGGTTACGGCAGTGCGCGGCGCCGACCTCGTGGTGACGGATGTCTGGGCCTCGATGGGCCAGGAAAAAGAACAGCAGACGCGCGCACGCCAGTTCGCACCCTACCAGGTGAACGAAGCCCTGATGGCGCACGCCGCCAGCGATGCCCTCTACCTGCACTGTCTGCCGGCCCATCGCGGTGAGGAGATCAGCGCGGGGCTCATGGATGCGCCGGATACGGTGATCTGGGACGAGGCGGAAAACCGCCTGCACGCCCAGAAGGCCCTGCTGGAGTTTCTGCTGCAGGGGGCCTAATAACCGGGGCGCCTAAACGCTAAAATTCTTAGAAGAATTTAATTGCCAGTGCCCCTGAACCGCACTGCCGCCCACTGCGCAGGGACAACTTCAAGCTCATTGCGGCCTGCGGGGTAAGTGGGTACAGACCTACCGCTTCACCCACAACTTATCCACAACATAAACCCAGCCTTGCGGCCTTGCAATGACGGCAGGGTCGCTTTATCTTGTGCTTTATCCCCCCGGATACCCCAACATGTGGGGCCTCGACAACAAAATAAGGCTGCTCGCCCCGCGCCGTACGGAGACGCTATGCACACCGAAACCACCCTCACCAGCACCACCGGCACCCAGACCGGTGCCGAGACCACCCCGGTTCCTGCCAGTATCGCGGCCACCGCCCCGGGCCAGCTGCGCGTCATCAAGCGCAACGGCATGGTGGTGTCGTTCGAGGAGAGCAAGATCTCCGTCGCCATCACCAAGGCCTTTCTCGCCGTTGAGGGCGGCACTGCGGCGGCGTCCAGCCGCATCCACGAAACCGTGGCGAAGCTGACTGACCAGGTGGCGGCCACGTTCCGCCGCCGTATGCCCTCCGGCGGCACCGTGCACATCGAGGACATTCAGGATCAGGTGGAACTGGCGCTGATGCGGGCCGGAGAGCACAAGATCGCGCGCGACTACGTCATTTACCGCGAAGAGCAGGCGCGCAAGCGGGCCGCGCGCAAGGCACTGTCGCCGGCGGCCCAGGAAGCGGCCGGGAATATCACCGTAATCCAGGCCGACGGCAGCCGTGCTCCGCTGGATCTGGAGCGTCTGCACACGGTGGTCACCGAGGCCTGCAGCAACCTGACCGACGTCAGCAGCACACAGATCATTGATGAGGCGCTGCGCAACCTGTACGACGGCGTCACCGCTGCGGAACTGGCCACGTCCCTGGTGATTACTGCCCGCACCATGATCGAGAAGGAGCCCAACTACACGTATGTCGCCGCGCGCCTGCTCTGCGACAACCTGCGCGCCGAAGCCCTCAATTTCCTCGGCGTTGCACAGTCTGCGACCCAGGGCGACATGAACCAGCTCTACGCCCGGGCACTACCCGCCTACATTCAACGCGGGGTGGACTTGGAACTGCTGGACCCGAAGCTTGCCCAGTTCGATCTGGAGCGCCTCGGTCAGGCCCTGTTGCCGGAGCGCGACCTGCAGTTTACCTATCTCGGCCTGCAAACCCTCTACGACCGCTACTTCATACACAGCAACGATGTGCGTATCGAACTGCCCCAGGTGTTCTTCATGCGCGTTGCCATGGGACTCGCCGTTGCCGAGGCCGACCGGGAGGCACGGGCCATCGAGTTCTACCAGTTGCTGTCATCCTTCGACTACATGAGCTCCACCCCGACCCTGTTCAATGCGGGCACATTGCGGCCGCAGCTGTCCTCCTGCTACCTGACCACGGTGCCGGATGACCTGCACGGCATCTTTGGCGCCATCCAGGACAACGCCATGCTGTCCAAATTCGCCGGCGGGCTCGGCAACGACTGGACGCCGGTGCGTGCACTCGGCTCCTACATCAAGGGCACCAACGGCAAAAGCCAGGGCGTGGTGCCGTTCCTGAAAGTGGTGAACGATACGGCGGTGGCGGTCAACCAGGGCGGCAAGCGCAAGGGCGCAGTGTGCGCCTACCTGGAAACCTGGCACCTGGACATCGAGGAGTTCGTCGAGCTGCGCAAGAACACCGGCGACGACCGCCGCCGCACCCACGACATGAATTCCGCCAACTGGATTCCCGACCTGTTCATGAAGCGGGTCTTCGACGATGGCGAGTGGACGCTGTTCTCGCCCAACGATGTGCCAGACCTGCACGACCTGTATGGCCGCGCCTTCGAAGAGCGCTACACGTGGTATGAAGAGCAGGCGCGCGCCGGCAAACTGAAACTGCACAAGACCCTGCGCGCGCAGAACCTGTGGCGCAAGATGCTGGCCATGCTGTTTGAAACCGGCCACCCCTGGATGACCTTCAAAGACCCTTGCAACCTGCGCTCACCGCAGCAACACGTGGGTGTCGTGCACTCGTCCAACCTGTGCACGGAAATCACGCTGAACACCAGCAAGGACGAGATTGCCGTGTGCAACCTCGGCTCCATCAACCTGCCACAGCACGTCGGCGAAAACGGCCTCGACCTCGACAAGCTGCGCAGGACGGTGCGCACCGCCGTTCGCATGCTGGACAACGTGATCGACATCAACTACTACTCGGTGCCGCAGGCGGAACGCTCCAACCTTCGCCACCGCCCGGTGGGCCTGGGCCTGATGGGCTTCCAGGATGCACTCTACCGCCAGCATATCGCCTATGGTTCCGAGCAGGCCGTCACCTTTGCCGACCGGTCCATGGAAGCCATCAGCTACTACGCCATCGAGGCCTCCAGTGAGCTGGCGGCCGAGCGCGGTGCCTACTCCAGCTATGAGGGCTCGCTCTGGAGCCAGGGCATTTTCCCCATTGACTCCCTGGATATCCTCATTGAACAGCGCGGCGCCGATTACATACAGGTCGACCGCAGCACATCCCTCGACTGGGACAGCCTGCGTGCAGCGGTGAAGGAGCGCGGCATGCGCAACTCCAATGTGATGGCCATCGCACCCACCGCGACCATCGCCAACATCACCGGCGTGTCGCAATCCATTGAGCCCACGTACCAGAACCTGTACGTCAAATCCAACCTGTCCGGCGAGTTCACCGTGGTCAATCCCTACCTGGTAAACGACCTGAAAGCACGCGGACTCTGGGATGGCGTCATGGTGAATGACCTCAAGTACTACGACGGCAGCGTGCAGGCCATCGATCGCGTACCGGCGGACCTGAAAGCCATTTACGCCACCGCGTTCGAGGTGGAGCCTCGCTGGCTGGTGGATGCGGCCAGCCGCCGCCAGAAGTGGATCGACCAGGCCCAGTCGCTGAACCTGTACATCAACAACGCCAGTGGCAAGAAGCTCGACGTCACTTACCGCATGGCGTGGTACAGCGGCCTGAAGACCACCTATTATCTGCGTTCGCTGGCGGCCACGGGGACCGAGAAGTCCACCATCAGCACCGGCAACCTGAACAAGGTGTCCTCCGGCAGCCAGACCGTGCAGGCGGCACCCGCCGCGGTGCCCACGGCGTGCTCCCTGGACGACCCGGACTGTGAAGCCTGCCAGTAGGCAGGGCCCGCAGATATCCTGAAACAACAGAGACGGCAAAAGGACAACAGTACATGCTGAGTTGGGACGACTACCACCAGGACGAGACGCAAACTGCACCGGCACCGGCCAAGGCACCACCACCGCCGCCGGCGCTGGAGGCCACGCCCGTCGCCGCTGTGGAGGACACGGCACCTGTCGTGGCGCCGACGGCCGCGGCCAACGTGGCCGCCGCCGCGCGCGCCGTGGAGGCGCTGGACGTCGCACCCGGGCTGGAAGAGCTTGAGATGGGTGCAGCGCGGGTGTCAGTCGATGAGAAGGCCATGATCAACTGCCGAGCGGACCTCAACCAGCTGGTGCCCTTCAAGTACGACTGGGCCTGGCAGAAGTACATCGACGGCTGCGCCAACCACTGGATGCCCCAAGAGATCAACATGACGGCGGATGTCTCCACCTGGAAGAGCGCCGACGGTCTGTCCGAAGACGAGCGTCGCATCGTCAAACGCAGCCTCGGCTACTTCTCCACGGCCGATTCGCTGGTCGCCAATAACCTGGTGCTCGGCATCTACCGACTGATCACCAACCCGGAGTGCCGTCAGTACCTGCTGCGCCAGGCCTTTGAGGAAGCGATCCATACCCACGCCTACCAGTACTGCATCGAGTCACTGGGCATGGACGAGGGCGAGGTGTTCAACATGTACCGCGAGGTCCCCTCCGTGGCCAAGAAAGCCACCTGGAGCCTCAGTCACACACATCACCTGTCGGACCCCAGTTTCAAGACCGGCACCGTGGAGAACGACCAGACCCTGTTGCGCAACCTGATCGGGTTCTACGCCGTCACTGAAGGCATCTTCTTCTACTGCGGTTTCACCCAGATCCTGTCGATGGGCCGGCGCAACAAGATGACCGGCGTGGCGGAGCAGTTCCAGTACATCCTGCGCGACGAGTCCATGCACCTGAACTTCGGCATTGACGTGATCAACCAGATCAAGCTCGAGAACCCCCATCTGTGGACCGAAGCCTTCCAGCAGGAAGTGATGCAGATGATCCTGGAAGGCACGCAGCTGGAAATCGAATACGCGCGGGACACCATGCCGCGCGGCGTGCTGGGCATGAACGCGGCCATGATGGAAGAGTACCTGCACTTTATCGCCAACCGGCGCCTCTCGCAGCTTGGCCTGCCAGAGCAGTTCCCGGGGGTGCAGAATCCCTTCCCGTGGATGAGTGAAATCATGGACCTGCGCAAAGAGAAGAACTTCTTTGAAACCCGTGTGATCGAGTACCAGACCGGCGGCGCGCTGAACTGGGATTGATCACCCCGGGGGCGGCCCGCCTGCGACTCGCCCCTGTACCCGAGGACTGCCAATGGACCAGCAAGACGAAGCACAGCGCGACAGCGAAAAAGTCCTCATGGCACTGGATCAGATCAGCCAGACCATTGATGTGATGAGCAGTGTCGTGACCCGGCTGCGCAAATACGTACAACAGCAGTCAACGGCCAAGCAGGGCGAGTTGCAGGCCGAGATGCGCCCGGATCGGGTGCTGCACTGACGTCAGGCGGCATCGGGCAGCCACTCGCCAGACGCCCTAACGCATGGCGCGCCGGCGCAGGATCTCCAGCTGCTCGTCATCGTGGCGGAAACAGGGCACGCACTCCGGGGGCCCTTCCAGGGTGACGATATCGGCCACTTCACCCAGCACCACCTCGGTAATCAGCGGCAGGTCCAGGCTGCAGGCCTGCTCCAGGTCGATCCACTGTAATTCTGACAACTCGTCAGAGGCGCGTGAAAAATCGTCCGGGTCACCTACAACGGCGCTGGCATCAACCAGAAAAAAACGGGCATCAAACCGCCGGGGCGCGCCCGGCGGGGTAATTGCCCGAAACACGTAACGGAAGTTGCCGGCACAGGGCAGATGCGCCCTGGCACTGAAGTCGGCCCAGTCCGGGGGCACTGTGCCCTGCCAGTCACCGGGCGCGCCCAGCAGCAGGCCGGATTCCTCCCACACTTCCCGCACGGCAGCAGCCTGCAGGGCGTGCACCCGCTCCGGCGGTGCAGCCTCGGCCAACCGGCGTGCGCACACCGGCCCCACCCGGCCCGCCATGGGCACACGGGCATCGGCGGGGTCCACGGCACCGCCCGGGAACACGAATTTGCTTGGCATGAAAACGGCGCGGGAGCCTCGCTTGCCCATCAAAACCCGCGGCTGTGACAGGCGATCACGCACCAGAATCACGGTGGCCGCATCGCGTATGGGCACCTGTGGCTTGCCCGCTGCAGGCTGCCCTTCTGGCATTCTCGTCAATTCACTGGTCTCCTGTAAGCCTCGCCCCTCGAGTATAAACGCTTGCTCACGCCGGGTCTGCCGCGGCGGACCCTGAAGTCGCCCCGCAGAGGGAAGCACACACTCTCCTTACCCGGGCGGCGGTTTTTGCCTATACTCAGAGCGGAATTCATCCCGCTAAGGATACGACATGCTGACTTCACGATTGCTTGTACTGTTGCAGATTACCGCGTTTCTGGTGGCAAGCACGGTGGGAACGGCGCAGGCCGCCATCATCGGTACGGCAGAACACCTGGCCGACCAGAGCCGGAGCGAGCAGCTGGCGCAGATCAGCGCCACGCTGGCCAGCGACACCGTTCAACAGCATATGCTGGAGATGGGCGTGAGCCCCGCAGACACCCTTGCGCGCATCAACGCCCTGTCCGATGCCGAATTGCAGCAGCTGGCGCAGCAGCTGGACGCGCTGCCCGCCGGCAGCGGTGCGCTGGGCGTGCTCGGTGCCCTCTTCCTGGTGCTGCTGGTATTGGAACTGATCGGGGTCACCAACGTCTTCAGCAAGCTTTGATTCGCGGTGCGGCGCTCGCGCTGGCAACCCTGCTCAGCGCCTGCGCCACGATCACCACCCAACCGCCAGACGAGGCTGCGAGCGAACTCACCACGGTGCCGTTCTTTCCCCAGGAAACGTATCAGTGCGGTCCGGCTGCACTGGCCACCCTGCTGGTGCACAGCGGTGTGGCCATCACCCCGGAAGCCCTGGTCCCGCAGGTCTATCTGCCCGGCCGCGAGGGTAGCCTGCAAGTGGAACTGCTGGCCGCTACGCGCCGTTCCGGGCGTATCCCCTTCATCCTGCGGGGAGGGGCCGAGGCTCTGTTCGAGGAGCTCGAGGCCGGCAACCCGGTACTGGTGCTACAGAATCTTGGGCGGGCATGGCTGCCGCGCTGGCACTACGCGGTGGTCGTCGGCTACCAGCCCGACACCCAACGTGTTTTGCTGCGCTCGGGAACCGAACAGCGCCGGCTGGAGCGCTGGAGCCGGTTCATCGCCAGTTGGGCCCATGCCGAATACTGGGGCCTGGTCATTCCCCGTCCCGGGGAGATTCCGGCCAGCGGCCCCGCCGACGACCTGGCAGGTGAACTTGCCGGGCAGGAGGCGCTGCTCGAGCCGGCGCTGGTCGCGGCCACCTGGGACGCGGCACTGGCACGCTGGCCCGACAATCCGAACCTGCTGTTCGCGGCGGCCAATGCCCGCCGCGCGAACGCAGACACCAAACGCGCTGCGCAGCTCTACCACACACTGCTGATGCAAGCGCCACAGCATATGCCGGCGCGCAACAATTTTGCCGACCTCCTGGTGCAGGCGGGCTGCCCGGTCAGCGCAGAAAGGCTGATCGCCCCGGCACAGCAGGCAACCCCGGCGCTCTCTCCCGCCGTTGCGGAGGCCGTAAGGCAAACCGCGGCGGACATCGCGCGCCAGCGCGCGCAGGTCAGCAACGACCCGGGCCATTGCCGGGCGCTCACACAGGATCCAACGCTGCCATGACTGACGTTCTACGCACGCCCGATCACCGTTTCGACCATCTCCCCGGCTTTCCCTGGGCACCGAATTACCGGATGGTGTCTGATCAGCACCACGGGCAACTGCGCATGCACTACCTGGATGTGGGCCCGCGCGACGGACGCGTCGTGCTCCTGCTGCATGGGGAGCCCAGCTGGTGCTTTCTCTACCGGCACATGATCCACGCACTCAGCAGCCGTGGGCTGCGCTGTATTGCCCCGGACCTGATTGGCTTTGGGCGCTCCGACAAACCGACGGCACGCAGTGCCTACAGCTATGCCGGCCACGTCGCACAGGTTGGTGAGCTGTTGTGTGCGCTGGATATCACCGGCGCGGTATTGGTCTGCCAGGACTGGGGAGGCCCTATCGGGCTGTCCCTGCTGGCGCAAATGCCAGAGCGTTTCTGCGCGGTGGTGGCCGCGAACACCCTGCTACCCGGCTGTGAGCCACCCCCCAACGGGGTCGCACCCTGGCCGGGCGAGATCGTAGAGCAATGGGTTGCAGCCACCCGGGACGCCGATGACCTCGATGTGTCCGGAGTGATAGCCGCCGTCTCCTGTACCCCACTCAGCCCGGACGTGCTGGCGGCCTATGATGCGCCGTTTCCCGACCCGCGCTACAAAGCCGGTGCACTGGTGTTCCCCAGCCTGATACCCACTCACGCCGAGATGGCCGGCGCGCCTGAGAATCGCCAGACCTGGGCTTTCCTCAGCCAGTGGCAGCAGCCCTTCATCACCGCTTTCAGCGACAGCGACCCGGCGACCGCCGCCTGGGCCCCGGTATTCCAGCAGCGAGTGCCCGGCGCCCGCGGCGTCGAGCACCCGGTAATTGCCGGTGCCGGACACTTTCTGCAGGAGGAACAGGGCGAGGCCCTGGCCGCCGTCGTGGCGCAGGCCGTCGACCGCCTGCCTCCCCGGCAACCCGGCGGATGAGCCACGCCTCGCGATGAGCGTCGACCAGGGCCTGATACTGCTGATACTGCTGACCTCGGTGGGCATGTTCCTCTGGGGCCGCTGGCGTCATGACATGGTCGCCCTGGGCAGCCTGCTGGCCTGTGTGCTCGCCGGCCTGGTAACGCCGGATGCGGCATTCAGCGGCTTCGGTCACCCCGCTGTCATCACCGTAGCCTGCGTGCTGGTGCTGAGCCGCGGTCTGCAGGCCACGGGAGCAGTGGACGTCATCGCCCGGCGCGCACTGCCCGCCAGTGCCGGGCCCCTGGCCAGCCTGGCAGCACTGGTCGGGTTGGGTGCGCTGCTTTCCGGGTTCATGAACAACGTGGGCGCCATGGCACTGCTGATGCCCGTCGCCCTGCAGATGGCCCGCCGCCACAACCTGCCACCGGGGCAAACACTGATGCCGCTGGCGTTCGGCACCATACTCGGCGGCATGACCACCATGATTGGCACACCACCCAACCTGATCGTCTCCGGTTTTCGCGCCGAGGCCGGCGGCAACGCCTTTGCCATGTTCGACTTCACACCCGTGGGGTTGGCGGTCGCCCTCTGCGGGTTGGCGTTTATCGTGCTGCTGGGCTGGCGTCTGGTACCGGCACGCAAGCACCAGGCCGCGGGCGATTTCGACACCGGGGCCTACCTCACGGAGGCGCGTGTACCGGAAAGCAGCAAGGCAGTGGGCATGAGCCTGCGGCAGGTGGAAGCGGAGCTCGACGATGCCGGCGCCCAGGTGGTCGGTCTGGTTCGCAATGAGGTGCGCCTGCACACCCCCTACGGCGGCCGGCAAATCCGCGGGAATGACATTCTGGTGCTGGAAACCAACGCCGACACCCTGGGGGAGGTACTGGCGCGGTTGGACCTGAAGCTCGAGGAATCGGTGAAACCGGCAGCCACAGAGTCCACAACCGGTGACAGCGGCGGGCCGGAAGCCGCCGCACCCAGCAGCGAGGCGCAGGAGGACGTTGAGCACGAGGGCGAGCAAGGGGACAGGCGGGAGGAGATTGTACTGACGGAACTCGCCGTCATGCCGGCCGCCGCAGCCGTCGGGCGCTCTGCCAGCGACATACAGTTGCGCACGCGGTACGGCCTCAACCTGCTGGCGGTATCCCGCGAAGGCCACCGCTCGCGGAGTCGGTTGCGCGCCCTGCCCCTGCGCCCGGGCGACCTGCTGTTGATCCAGGGTCCGCTGAACGCCACATCGGAATTCGCCAGTGACTTCGGCTGCGTGCCACTGGCCAAGCGTGACCTGCGCATCCCCAGCCCGCGCAGGGCAATCATGGCAGCGGTCATCATGACGCTCGCCGTGGGCGGCGCAGCCTTCGGGCTGCTGCCCGCGGCCATCTCTTTCGCCCTCGGTGTACTCGCCTCCATGGCGCTGCGCACCGTGCCACCGCGCTCGGTCTACAGTGCCATCGACTGGCCCGTGATTGTGCTGCTGGCGGCCCTCATACCGGTTGCGGGCGCCATGGCCTCGACCGGCACAGCAGACCTGATCGCGCGCTTCCTGCTTACGTCGGTGGCCCAGGGCAACGCCATACTGGTGCTGGGGATCATACTGGTGACCACCATGTTCCTCTCCGACCTGATGAACAATGCGGCCACCGCCGCCGTGATGTGCCCGATTGCGCTGGGCACCGCGGCTGCCCTCGGGGTCAACCCCGACAGCTTCCTGATGGCTGTCGCCATCGGCGCCTCCTGCGCCTTTCTCACGCCCATTGGCCACCAGAACAACACCTTGATTCTGGGTCCGGGCGGCTTTCATTTCGGCGACTACTGGCGCCTGGGGCTACCGCTGGAAGCCCTGGTGGTCGCCGTCAGCCTGCCGCTGCTGCTCATCATCTGGCCGTTGTAGCGCCGCGGGATGCCCGGCAAGCGGCCCCTGCGGGGGCGCGAGAGGCGATGGCTTTTCAGTGTTATCAGCGTTAACATTGCGGTTCACGCCTGCGGCTTTCACCGCTACAATGGCGCCTCGCTTCGACTCTGGCCCGGCGCCGGAAAGGCCCAGCCAGCCCCGTTCATCCCACACAGGACAGCGACATGATCTACCAGAGTGACGCGCTCACCGTGACCCGCCTTGACGGCGACATCGCCGAGCTGCATTTCGACCTGAAGGGCGAGTCTGTCAACAAATTCGACCAGACCACCGTCAACAGCCTGACCGAAGCGCTTGACGCGCTGGAAGCGCAGAGCGGCCTGCGAGGCCTGCTGGTGACCAGCGGCAAACCCGTGTTCATTGTCGGCGCCGACATCACCGAATTCACCGGCATCTTCGGTGCCGGCTCCGAGGAGATCAAGGGCTTCACGGCGGCCAACAACGCCAATTTGAACCGCCTGCAGAACCTGCCCTTCCCAAGCTGTGTGGCCATCAACGGGTTTGCGCTGGGGGGCGGCTTCGAAATCTGCCTGGCCTGCGACTTCCGGGTCATGAGCACGGCCGCCAAGGTCGGCCTGCCGGAAACCAAACTGGGTATCCTGCCCGGCTGGGGTGGCACCGTGCGCCTGCCGCGCATCATCGGCGTCGACGAAGCGGCCACCTGGATTGCCGGCGCGACTGAACAGCGCGCGGACAAGGCGCTGAAGGCGGGCGCCGTCGATGCGGTCGCCGCACCCGAGGAACTGCGTGCGGTGGCACTGTCCACGCTGAACCACGCCATCGCCGGCAAGCTGGACTATGCCGGTCGCCGACAGGCGAAAAGCAGCCCACTGCCACTCAACGACACCGAGGCCATGATGGCCTTCTTCACCATGAAATCCCTGGTGCAGCAGCAGGCGGGCAAGAATTACCCGGCGCCGGTCAAGGCCGTTGATGTGATCGAAAAAGCCCGCGGTATGGGCCTGGAAGACGCACTGAAGGTCGAGGCCGAAGGCTTTGCCGAGCTCGCCGTGACACCGGTAGCCGCCGCGCTGGTGGGCGTATTCCTCTCTGACCAGCTGCTGGGCAAGAAAGCCCGCGACTGGGAAAAACAGGCCGACCGCAAAGTGCAGCGTGCCGCGGTACTGGGTGCCGGCATCATGGGCGGCGGCATTGCCTACCAGTCCGCCTACCGCGGTGTCCCCATCCTGATGAAGGACATCAATCAGGCCGGCCTCGATCTGGGCCTGTCGGAAGCCAACAAGCTGCTGTCCAAGCGCGTGGAGCGTGGACAGATGACGCCGGCGCAGATGGGCGACGTGCTCAACAGCATCGACCCCACGCTGACCTACACCGGTTTCGACGCGGTCGACATCGTGGTGGAGGCGGTGGTGGAGAATGCCAAGGTAAAACACGCCGTGCTGGCCGAGACCGAAAAACAGATCGGCGAAGACACCATTCTGGCGTCCAACACCTCGACCATTTCCATTACCCACCTCGCAGAAGCGCTACAGCGGCCCGAGAACTTCTGCGGCATGCACTTCTTCAATCCGGTACACGCCATGCCACTGGTGGAGGTGATTCGCGGCGAGAAAACCTCGGACCGGGCGGTCGCCCGCACCGTTGCCTACGCCAACAAGATGGGCAAGAAAGCCGTCGTGGTGAAGGATTGTCCCGGCTTCCTCGTCAACCGGGTGCTGTTCCCCTATTTCGATGGCTTCTCCAAGCTGGTGCGCGACGGCGCCGACTTCCAGGCCGTGGACAAGGTCATGGAGCGCTGGGGCTGGCCCATGGGGCCCGCCTACCTGATGGATGTCGTCGGCATCGATACCGGCGTGCACGCTGCGGCAGTGATGGCAGAAGGTTTCCCCGACCGCATGCAGCTGGACTTCAAAACCGCCACCGAAGTGATGTTCGAGAACGAACGTTTCGGCCAGAAGAACGGCAAGGGCTTTTATGACTATGTGCCGGACAAGCGCGGCAAACCGAAAAAGACCGCCAGCGAGGAGGTCTATCGCCTGATCGCGCCTGTGGAAGGCGAGCGCACTGAATTCTCACGCGAAGACATTGTGGCGCGCATGATGCTGCCCATGGCCACGGAGATGGCGCGCTGCCTGGAGGAAGGCATCGTCGGCACGCCCGCAGAGGCGGACCTCGCGCTGCTGTACGGCCTGGGCTTCCCTCCCTTCCGCGGCGGCATCTTCCGCTGGATGGATACGGTGGGCCTTGCCTTCATCGCCGAAGCCTCGAAGCAATTTGCCCATCTGGGCAAGTCCTACGAACTCACCGACGGCATGCAGGCCATGCTGGCCGATGGCAAAACCTACTATTGAGCCCCGGGTGAAAACAGGAGAATTATCGTG
Organism: uncultured Haliea sp.; assembly: GCF_963973825.1. Classification (NCBI taxonomy): domain Bacteria; kingdom Pseudomonadati; phylum Pseudomonadota; class Gammaproteobacteria; order Cellvibrionales; family Halieaceae; genus Haliea; species uncultured Haliea sp. Next base: position 150,040 of record NZ_CAXBAE010000007.1, on the reverse strand, counting down.
AGTCTGAATCCAAGAGACGCCGTTATCGTCGACTTCGCCCGCAGCGCCATGGGCCGCTCCAAGAATGGCTGCTTCCGCAACGTGCGCGCGGATGACCTGTCTGTCGCTGTTATTCGCGGCCTGCTGGCCCGCAACCCCAAGCTGGACGTCACCGAAATCGACGACCTGATCTGGGGCTGCGTGCTGCAGCGTGGCGAACAGGGCATGAACCTGGCACGCAATATCGTCCTGCGTGCGCAACTGCCGTTCACCATCCCCGCACAGACCGTCAACCGGCTCTGCGGCTCTTCCATGTCGGCCCTGCACACGGCTGCGGCCAACATCATGGCCGGCATTGGCGATGTGTACCTGGTGGGGGGGGTGGAACACCTCGGTCACCTGCCCATGATGGACGATGTGGACATCAACCCGAAGCTGGGCCTGAACGTGGCCAAGGCGGCGGGCATGATGGGCATGACCGCCGAATACCTGGCCATGATGCACGGCATCGGGCGCGAGGCCCAGGACAAGCTCGGCCTGCGCTCACACCAGCTGGCCCACAAGGCCACGGTAGAGGGCAAGTTTGCCCGGGAAATCATTCCCGTTGAGGGGCACGATGCCACAGGCGCGCTGACCCTGATCGAGCAGGATGAAACCATCCGTCCCGAAACCACGCTGGAGGGGCTGGCCAGCCTGCCGCCTGCCTTCAACCCCCAGGGGGGCACCGTCACCGCGGGCACCTCGTCGCAGATCTCCGATGGTGCATCGGCCATGCTGGTGATGTCCGCCGAGCGTGCGCAGGCGCTGGGCCTGGAGCCGGTGGCACGCATCCGCGCCATGACCCTCGCCGGGGTCGACCCGTCCATCATGGGCTATGGCCCGGTACCCTCCACGCAGAAAGCCCTGAAAAAGCTCGGCTTGACCATCAAGGACATCGAGATGGTCGAGCTGAACGAGGCCTTTGCCGCACAGGCGCTACCGGTACTGAAGGATCTCGACCTGCTGGACGACATGGAAGACAAGGTGAACGTGCACGGCGGCGCCATCGCCCTCGGGCACCCCTTCGGCTGCTCCGGTACACGCATCACCGGCTCACTGCTGACGGTGATGCAGGACCGTGACCTGACGCTGGGCGTGTCCACCATGTGCATCGGTCTGGGCCAGGGCATCACCACGGTGGTGGAGCGGGTCTAGCCTCGTCGGCACTCGAGGTGGCCGTCGCCTGCCGCGGGCGACGGCCACTTCCGGTACGGATCAGAACGCGAGGATAACGTCGGTGGAGAATACCCAGCCGTTGCCACCGAGGGCCATCGGCACGCTGCTGTAACCGACCGGGGAATCGTTCAGGCGCAGGGCCTGCACACCCAGGCGCAGCTCACGCCGCGACATCGGGAAGTAGTTCAGGCCCAGGCTGACGTCCGAGGGGTTACCGTATTCCCCGTCAATGTAGGAGTACGCCGCATAACCCTGAAGCATTTTGGGAATCAGCATGGCTGAACCCTGCAGCTGGAAACCCTGGTCTTCCAGCTCGGTGACCGGTATCTCGCCAATCACGACGAAGTCATCCACCTTGCGGTAGTAGTATTCGCCCTCCAGCGACAGGCCTCGGTACTTGAAGCCCGCGTTCAAGGCCAGCATTTCATAGGTCGCCTTGCGCACGTTGCCCCCCGTGAGGAAAGGATCCTCACTGAAAATCCGTGTGCCATCCGAGAGGCGAATCTGGGAATTCTCGAAGCCCTCGACCTCGGACTGCCCCTGGGCATCCTCGCGGCTGTGGGTGAAGTGCACACCAAACAGCGTCGCGACCTCTTCGTGGTACTCGTAATCCCCGAACCCCTGGCCGGGACCGTATTCACCGGTCGTCGGCATCCACCAAAGGGCGCCGGAGAAGGTGTTGAGCTCGTTGTCCAGCTGCACGGCGTTAACGCCCAACTGGCTCAGGTTGTTGCCGATCATTGCGCGGTAACCCACGGTGGGTGACAGCGCACCGGAAGCCCACAGGCCGGTGGTGTAGGAGCCGCGGAAGAACTCATCGGCGATGGTGCGGTGATCGTTCTTCAACCAGTTGGGAAAGGTGTAGTTGGTCGAACGCGTGGAGGGCAGCGCACCGATACCGGCATACAGCGAAAACGCCTCGTCAAACTGATAACCGAGATTACCCGCGACAACCACCTGGGCACCGTCTCCCTGGCTGGTATTCGCCGTCCAGGTGTAGAACAGGTAGCGGAACTTCGGGTCGAACAACCAGCCCTTGAAGTTCATGGTCAGCTTCTGGAACTGGATGTCGTTGCGTAAGTCCAGCGTAGTGGTGCGACCGAAGGCATCGGTGTAGGTACTGTCCAGTCCCTTCTGGTTGAGGTAGCGCGCGTAGGTGAACGCGCTGAAATCCAGCTCACCCATGTCGGTGCGGGCCAGCACAAAACCCTTGCCGGGTTCGTAGCGGCCCCAGGTCTCGGGCGCTGTCTCCTTGGCGATATCCGCAACTGCCGGCGTTTCCTCGGGGACGGATGCCAGTGCCGGCACTACGGTGACCGACTGCTGCGCTGCATCAGCGCCCTCACCCGATGTGTCCTGCAGGCGCGCCTCCAACGCCTCAATGCGCTGATCGAACTCCCGTGTCTTGCGCTCCAGCTCGTTGCGCAATGCCTGCAACTGTCGAATTTCTTCCTCGACGCTCAGCTGCGATTCCCCGGCCGACGATGCGGGTGAGGCCAACCCCGCGAGGCCGAGCGAACAGGCCAGGGCAACGCCCCACAACGGTGTATTCATAGTGGCATGTCCTTGCTAAAGCAGGTCAAATTCGTAATTCAGGATAATGCGGAAATCGAAAAAGTCGTCGCCGCCCAGGTCTTCATCCTGGTCGATGTAGGCACCACGTACGCGTACCCACAAGCCCTCTGCCCAGCGCTCGCGCAGGCGATAATCCAGCGTCAGATCGTACTCGGTTTCATCCGGGCTGGCGCTGCTCCCCGAGTCTGGCGTGTCACCCGACACCACATTGGCAAACAGGCTGAGGTCGCCCGCGCCGACACGCTGGAAGTCATAGGACAGGCCCGCCAGCCAGGCCTCCTCACCGGCGCGGTCGAAATCGTCAACGATCACCGACAGGTAGTTGGCTGGGTTGCCGTAGGGTTTCTGTATACCCTTTTCATCATCCGTACTGCTGGCCGCCAGTCGCCAGGCCCACAGCCCGCGCCGCAGCTCCAGCTTTGCTGACACCATGGAAGTGTCGAAGTCACCGATCAGGGCATCACCGTGGCTGCCCTGGTCAGTGTATTGCAGGAAGGCCTTCAACGTCGTGTCGTCATCCAGCACGAACGGATACTCTGCCGTGGCATAGAGGGTGCTGAAGGTTTCAAAGGAGTGCTGGTAGATCGCTCCGAGGTTTGCCCCGGCGGCGGTCTTGTAGCGGGCGCCGGCAAAGCCGAGACCCTCGTCGCTCCCCACCGCGCCGGCCGCCTCGGACATGCTGACGAAGTCGTCGTCGTTCTTGCGCTTGATGCGGTCGACGTAGCCCGCCATATAGGCGAGGCCGGTATCCGCCACATTGCCGATGGCCAGTGCCTCGAAGGTATTCGGCACCATGCGGATGTCGTGGCTGCCGAGGTAGGGCAGCTCAAGGCGCTGGCGGCCGAGCCGGATGCCTGTATCTTCCGCGAGGCGCAGCGTCACGTTCGCCTCGCCCAGCACGGAGAACGATTCCTGGCCGGGCTTGAACAGCAGGGTACCGTCCTTGTCGCTGGGCCCGTAGAGCTTCTGCGAGGTGTAGCCCGTCGCCGCAAAGCGCAGCCGGTCCAGCCACCAGCCAGACTGGTAGGCCAGCGCACCGCCGAGGGCGAGGCCGACACTGTCGTTGCCGGAGTCGCGGTTTCGGTCCAGCAGATAACTGCGCGGACGGAGCACCAGCTTGCTGCCTTCCAGGAACGACGAGCGCTCACGGTGCTCCTCGATTACCGGCACCACGCCACTCTGCTGGTTGGGTTCATCGTCCGGGCGCCCATGTTCGGGTTGCGCAGACAGGCCCGGTGCCGCAACAAGCAGCGCACCGCAGCACAGGGCCCTGGCAGCGCGGGCGCGCGGCCCGCAACCGGCTGACAACTTACTCACTCGCCGCGCACACCATGGGAGCGTGGTAATCGAGCTTCATCAGGCGAAAGTAGTTCTCACCCAGCGCGATATTGCGGAACGCCGTGTCGTCGAGCGCGCGCAGGGCACGGCTGGTGACCTCGAGCTCCTTCGCATAATTGGCATACTCCTTGGCATCCGCCGCCACGAAGTCGGAGCCGGGGAGGATACGGCTGGAGTAGGCATTGAAGAAATCAACGAAGATATCACCCCACTGGTGGTAGGCGTTGAACAGCACGTCCCAGGAAATATCCAGCATCAGGTTCGGGTAGGCGTCCAGCCGCTCCTTCATCAGCGCCACATGCCGGTTGGGATCCATCGTGGTCAGTTCCTTGGACAAGCCCATGTGCGCCCACACGATCGGGTTCTCCGGGTAGGTTTCCAGGATATGGTCCATCAGGTAGAGGAACTCCGTCGGATTCGCATCGTTGCCCAGGTCCGAGTGCAGCGTTACGGGGATATTGCGCTCCTGCAGGATCGCCATGAACGGCGCCCAGGCATCAATGGACTCGAGCGTGGCCGGCTCGTGCAGGTTGCCCAGCAGCGCCTGCTTGACCACGTTGAGCTCTCCGGCCCAGCCGAACATGCCCGGGTATTCCCGGTCGTAAAGCTCGATGGTCTCCACCACGTTCTCGGGATGCGCGAGATCCATGAAGGTCATCGACAGGACGATATTCAGGTTGTCGTTGGGGTAGGCGACAGCTTCCATGCCGTTGACGAAGTCGTTCTTGATGCTGGGCATCGCTCGCACACCGGGGCAGTCCAGGTAATAGGTACACCCGGAGTCCATCTCCAGAATCTGGCCGATGCCAAAATAGTTGACGAAGCGAACACCCAGCTGGTCAAAGTAGCCGAACAGCTCCTGCGGGGGAATGGCCGGACCACCGAAGGGCCGGGGGTGGAAGTGTGCATCGACCACCGGCGTGTAGGTCTCGCTGCTGCGATCAAAACAGGCCTGCTGCTCGGGCGGCAGGGCGAACGAGGCGAGGTCCCGCTGCGGCTTGGGCAGGGCCGCCACGGGATCGTCGGTAGCTTCCTGCAGGGCCGCACAGCCCGCCAGCAGGGTGAGCAGCGAACCGGCGGCCAGCGCCCTGGCCACGGGGCGCAGGGAGGACTGATGGGGGGGTTTCAGGCGTGCGGTCATGGTGTCGAACTCCGGGGTCATTGCCGTTCTGGGGCGGGATGCGTTGCCGCCATCACCGTCACCCTGACCTGCGGGTGCCACGCGAACGACCGGAACGCTCTGCAACTGAGCATAAACAAGGCTGTTACAAAAGCAAACACTGCGTGCTTGCACTGACAGACAGAATCTGGACAACCTCCACAGAGCAGCGCGGGACGCGCCTACTCCACGGTCAGCAGTGCATCCACGCGTGCGAGGGTCTCCAGCAAGCCCGCCGTGGCCAGCGATGAGCCGCGAAAAAACTCCTCCGCCATGGGCGTGATGGCGCAGCGCTCGGGCAGGGCCTCACCCTGCTCGAGCATCCGATACAGGGTCGGCAGGAAAATGAACTGCAGCCACTGGGGCAGCGTGAGCGTGTCGACGGCGAAGGGTTCTGTGGAGGCCAGCGCAGAAGCCGGTGGCGGCACCGCCTCCCAGAGGGCCAGTTGCCGCAGCTGGGCCTCGATATCAATCAGGACTTCGGCGACTTCCGTGCGCATGGGCTCTCCCGGATACTCCACGGCCGCTGCTAGAACTTCTCCGGGCGCAGCACATCCACATCGCAGGTGTAGAGGATCATCGCGTAGTTGTCGTAGTAGTGCTCGCGCAGGCCGGCGGCAATGCGATCCGCCGTGGCGTCATCACACACCACCTCAATGCGCAGGTTGCGGTTCGCCTCCCAGTTACCCTCGCGCACACCGCGGGCCCCTTTGCCACGGGCCTCGGTGATGGTGTAGCCGTGCGCGCCCCAGCGTTCGATATGCCGCAGCAGGTGCGACTCGATAGAGGACTCGGTCACGATAGTGAGCAGGCGTCGCGGGTGTTGTTCCATGGTCAGGCGGCTCCGATCAGTGCATACAATTGGCCAGCCAGCCAATGGTACAGCGGAATGCCGACCAGTACATTAAACGGGAACGTCACACCCAGCGATGCCGCCAGCGACAGCGCAGGGTTGGCCTCGGGAACCGAAATACGCATCGCGGCGGGCACGGCGATATACGATGCACTCGCCGCGAGGGTAGCCAGCACCACCGCTCCGCCAACGGACAGGCCCAGCAGCCAGCCCAGCCCGAGGCCGATCAGTGCCGAGAACACCGGGGTCAGCACACCGAATGCCAGCAGGAAGAAGCCGTAGCGCCGGAGGGTGCCGATCTGGCTCGCGGTCACCAGGCCCATTTCCAGCAGGAACAGGGCGAGCAGACCCTGGAAGGGGTCGAAGAACAGCGGGGCGAGCTTGGCCAGGCCGTCGGCGCCGGCAATCCAGCCGATCAGCAGGCCGCCCACCAGCAGGACGATGCTCTTGCCCAGCAGCACCTCATGTGCCGACTCGCGCAGCCGCTCACCGCCGACCAGCCCCTTGGCGAGGACAATGCCCACCAGGATGGCGGGAATTTCCAGCAGCACCACAAACAGCGGCATATACGCTTCGAAATCGATGTCCCGCGAACCCAGATAGGCGACGACCACCGCGAAGGTGCCAACGCTGACCGAGCCGTAGTGCGCGGCGATAGAAGCCGCGTCCGCCCGCGGCAGGCGACCGAACCGGAGCAGCACGGGGAAGCTGAGCAGGGGCAGGATGAATCCCATGGCGACCACCGCAACCATCTGTCCCAGCAGCTCCAGAAAGGGCTGTCGGGCCAGTTCGATGCCGCCTTTCATGCCAATGGCGAGCAGCAGCAGGATACTCAGCAGTTCATAGACCTGCACCGGCAGCCGCAGCTCTGAACGCAGGATCCCGGCGGTGACGCCCAGCAGGAAAAAGAGAACAACGGGATCCATGCTACGCGGTACCCTCCACGCCCACCAGGCGCAGGAGCTCGGCGGTACGCTGGCGCAGCGCCGTGGCGTCCTGGTCGACCAGGGTAATGTGGCCCAGTTTGCGGCCCGGCGCGGGCGACTTGCCGTAGTCGTGCAGGTGCGCGCCGGCGACCGCCAGAATATCCCGTGCGGCGGGCCACTCGCCGATAACGTTGACCATCACGCTGGGCGCTACGGCGGCAGTGACCCCGAGGGGCAGGCCGGCAATGGCCCGCAGGTGATTCTCGAACTGGGAGGTCACCGCGCCCTCGATAGTCCAGTGGCCACTGTTGTGGACGCGCGGTGCATACTCGTTCACCAGCAGCTGGTCGCCACACTGGAACAGCTCCAGCGCCAGCACACCGACGTAATCCAGCGCGTTGAGCAAGCGCTCACAGTAGTCGCGGGCGGGGCCTTCCATGGGGTCGTTCGCGAGGGAGCGCGAGACACGCAGAATGCCGTCCTCGTGGCGGTTTTCGCTGAGGGGCCAGGTACGGCACTCACCGTCACGACCCCGCACGGCAATCACCGAGAGCTCGCGATCAAAAGGCACGCGGGCTTCGAGGATGCAGGGTACGCGGCCCAGGGCTTCCCAGGCCGGCAGCAAATCCCCAGCCGCAGCCACGGACGCCTGGCCCTTGCCGTCGTAGCCCATGCGCCGGGTTTTCAGGATCGCGGGAGTGCCCGTCTGGGCCAGCGCTGCGGCCAGGTCCGCCTCGGAATCAATGGCAGCGTAGCGCGCGGTGGGCAGGCCCAGGCGCGTGAACAAGGACTTTTCCTGCAGCCGCTCCTGGGAGAGGAGAATCGCCTGGCTGCAGGGGGCCAGCAGTCCGCGCTGTTCCAGTGCATCGAGCGCAACCGGCGCAATATGCTCGAACTCCGCGGTGGCCACATCGATGCGCTCTGCAAAGGACGCCAGTGCAGCGGCATCTTCATAGCCACCGCGAAGATGTTCTCCCAGGGGTGCGGCGCAGGGCATCTCCTCGGGCGCCAGGAAGGTACAGCGCAACCCCAGCGGGTAGCCCGCCAGCGCCAGCATCTGCGCCAGCTGGCCTGCACCCAGGATACCGATGTTCACGGTGCAGGGATCCGGGGGTCGGGGTGCGCCGCCACGTTGGCGGTCTGGCGCTCGCGGTAGGCGCGCAGACGCTCGCGCAGGGCGCTGTCCTGATTGGCCAGCATCGCCGCGGCCAGCAGCGCTGCATTCACGGCCCCTGCGCGGCCTATCGCCAGCGTGCCGACCGGAATGCCCGCCGGCATCTGCGCGATGGAAAGCAACGAGTCCATGCCGTTGAGGGCACGGGATTGCACCGGCACACCCAACACCGGCACCAGGGTTTTCGCCGCCAGCATGCCCGGCAGGTGCGCTGCACCCCCGGCGCCAGCGATGATCACCTGCAGACCGCTGGCTTCAGCCGCCTCGGCGTAACTGAACAGGCGGTCCGGCGTGCGATGCGCGGACACCACTTCAACGGTGTGGGGCACCTCCAGCTCGGCCAGGGTGTCTGCGGCGCCTTGCATGGTCTCCCAGTCGGAGCGGGAGCCCATGACAATACCGACGAGTTCATTCATTGTGAGTCTTTCCCCTTGAGTCCTGCCATTGCGGCCAGTGGGCACTTCTGTACCCGGACATGAATCCTTGTGGCGGGGGCCGGCGGGATAGAAAGCGCACGAATCCTACACAAGACGCCAGCCATGATATATTCGATTTTTATAAATAATCAATTCGACTATTTCTGAGATGACGCCCCTCAACTACAACCACCTGTACTATTTCTTCCATGTTGCCACTGACGGCAGCATCACGCGCGCCAGCAAGCGCCTGAATCTGACCCCGCAAACCATCAGTGGGCAGATTGCGGCATTTGAGGAACAGCTTGGTGTGAAGCTGTTCCGCCGCGAGGGAAGGCGGCTGCGGCTCTCCGAACAGGGCCGACAGATTTATGCCCACGCCGATGAAATTTTCCAGCTCGGGCGGGAAATCCGCCAGATGCTGCAGAACGAGAGCGCCCATACCGAGACGTTCCGCGTCGGCATCACCGATTCGATCCCCAAGATTCTCGCCAACCGGTTGCTACAACCGGCGCTGAAGGCCGTCGACAACCTGCGCCTGCAGTGCCACGAGGGCGACCAGGAGACGCTGCTGGCGGAACTGGCGGTGAGCCGCCTCGACTGCATCATCACCGACCAGCCCCTGCCCTCCGGCAGCCACATCAAGGCCTGGAACTACCGCATTCTGGAGTCCGGCTTTACCTTCTTTGCCGTCCCGGAGCTCGCCGAGACCTGCCGCAGCCAGTTCCCGGCGAGCCTGAGCGGCAAGCCCTTCCTGGCCCCGGGGCGCAAGGCGGGAAGCCGCTCCTTTCTCAAGGCCTGGTTTGAAAAGCACCGGATCACCCCCGAAATCGTGGCGGAATTTGACGACAGCGCGCTTCTGAAGTCCTTCGGCCAGACCGGGCTGGGCATCTTTGCCGCGCCGACCATCATCGAAGCGTATGTGATCTCCCAGTATGGCGTTGCGGTGATTGGCCGCACCCGGGAATTCGTCGATGTGTTTTATGCGATATCCCCGGAGCGCCGCCTGCAGCATCCGGCCACGCTGGAGATCGTCAATACGCCGCTGGGCGGGGAGGCGGAGGGCTAACGCCCCAGCTCCCGGGTAAACGGCGGCAGGGAATCCAGTATTGCCTGACCGTAGCGCCGCGTGAGCAAACGCCGATCCATCAGCGTGACCCGACCGCTGTCGCTTTCCGTGCGCAACAGGCGGCCGCTGGCCTGCACCAGCCGCAGCGCCGCATCCGGCACGCTGATTTCCATAAAGGCGTTGCGGCCCTGGGCTTCCACCCATTCCGCCAGCGCCGCCTCGATAGGGCTATCGGGTACCGCGAAAGGTATCTTCGCAATCACCACGTGGCGACAGTAGGCGCCGGGAAGATCCACACCTTCGGCGAAGCTGGCCAGCCCAAAGAGGATGCTGCCGCGTCCGGCATCGACCGCTTCCCGATGCTGGCGCAGGATTTCCTGCTTGCTGCCTTCACCCTGCATCAGCAGCAGGTCGCCAAAGGTCGCGCTGACGCCCGCATGGACATCCTGCATCTGTCGTCGCGAGGAAAACAGCACCAGGCTGGCCTCGGCGGGGTCCAGCAATCCGGGCAGCTGCTCGATCAGCGCCGCGGTGTGTGCCTCGGCGTCACCGGGGTCGCAGGACATGGCGGGCACATGCAGGGTGGCCCGGGAATAATCGAAGGGGCTGGCCACGACCTTGAAGACGCCCTCGGCCGGAGCGCCGGAATGCAGCCTGAAGCGATCGAAGGAGCGCAGCGCGGTGATGGTCGCCGAGGTGACCACGACGCCGGCGGCGCGTGACCACAGGTACTCCTGCAGAATATCCGCCGCGAGAATGGGGCTGCAGCGCAGGTCAAAGCCGGCCTGCCCGCCCCCGTCCAGCAAGGTCACCCAGCGCGCCATGGGCGGCACCTCGCCCTCGCCACTGACGGCATAGGCCTGCCACAAGGCCAGGGTGGACTCCGCGCGGCTCAGCAAACCACCCAGGCTCAGATGCCAGGTCTCGACATCGCTCTTGTGCAGGCCGCAGTCTTCCTCTTCCAACGCCTCCGACAGACGGGCCTCAATCTTCGCCAGAGCGGTGCTGATCTGCTGGAACTGGTTGGCCAGGCCTGCAGCCAGCGGCTGCAATTGCGCGGGCACCCGGCCATGGGCGAAGCGCAGCTGCTGCTCGTCACTGCGCCCGCTCCCGGGCACACGCTCTGCAAACAGGGCGGCCACCGCCTGCTCCGCCACCTGCAGCGCGCCCTGGGCCTCCTCCATCAGCCCCGGCAGCGCAGCCAGCGGTCGCGCCAGGTCAGTCAGCGGCGCCAGTGCCGAAGCCGCCTGCAGCAGCAGCTTGCGATTGTCCTGCAACCACTGGCCGGTCGTGTGCAGGCGACAGAAACTGGAGAAGTGCCCCAGCGCCTTGTCCGGCAGGTGGTGGCCCTCGTCAAACACATAAATGCTGTCTTCCGGCGGCGACAGGATGGCACCGCCGCCAAGCGCCAGGTCAGCGAGCACCAGGTCGTGGTTGGCCACGACCACGTCGGCGTACTGGAGAGCGTCCCGCGCGCGAAAAAAACTGCACTGGCTGATGTTGGGGCAGCGGCGGCCGCTGCACTGGCTGTGGTCAGTGGTGGCACCGAACCAGATGGCGTCGGGTATCTGTCCCGGCCAATTGTCCCGGTCGCCGTCCCAGTCCCCGCGGCCCAGGGCCTCCAGCATGGCGCTGTACACGGGCAGCGCCTCGGCGTTGTCTGGCGCCTGGAATTCGTCCGGGTACAGCGGCAGTACGTCCCCCGCGCCGCTGCCGCCGAGATGGTGGTCCAGCCTGGACAGGCATACATACCGACGACGCCCCTTGGCCAGGGTATAGCTGAACTCCAGGCCACTGTGTTCGCGAATATCCGGGAGATCCTTGTTGACGAACTGCTCTTGCAGGGCGACCGTTGCGGTCGCCACGACCAGCCGCTTGCCCAGGGCCTGGGCCAGGGGGATCGCCGTCACCGCATAGGCAATGGTCTTGCCCGTTCCGGTGCCCGCCTCGATCACGCACACCGCCGGGGAATCCGGGCTTGCCCGGCCGGTTTCCGGTTTGATGCGGGCCAGGGCGTTGGCGATTTCGGCGATCATCTGCCGCTGTCCCCAGCGCGGCTTCAACCCTTTGGCGGCCGTGATGGCGGCGTAGGCCTCGCGAATCTGGTCCTTCAGCGCTTCGTTCAGCAAGAGGCCTGGGGCTCCGCCGCCGCACGCAACGCCAGTTTACTGGCCACCGCATTGGCGTAGGTCGCCAGCGCAAAACTGCGCTGCTCTTCGGGCAGGCTTTCAATCCGGGCACGAAACTGCGCGTCCGAACAGCTCCCCGCCTCGCGGGTCAGCGTTTCGGGCACGGCCGCGCCTGGCCCGTGCAGCATCTCCCAGGCCTGCAAGTTGGTGGGGTGCAGGCAGTAGAGCGAGATGATCTGTCGATCGATTTCCGCAGCGACAGCGTCCGGGCCATCGAACTCGCCCGCCAGCGGCGTGCCAAACGCCACATGCACCCGGCCCTTCTGGCCGGAAATGCCGCGCGCGATCGAGGCGACATCCTCCTGTTCAGCCTTGGCGTAGGTTCCCGTCGTGCTGCGCAGGTGCATTTCACGCGCCTTCATGCCATCGCAGGGATCCAGCTCGTAGGCAATGGAGACCGGAACGATGCCGAGGGCGTTGATCAGGTCGCTGAAGCTTTCGGTCTGCTTGTCACGGCTCATGGCGAGCATCTTGATGACGGCGGGCTCGGTGCGATCGATGCCGTCTTTGGCCCGGCCCTCGCGCTGGGCAATCCAGACCGGTGAGCGCTCTTCCTGCAGAGACAGGCGAATGTAGCTGGACAGATGCCGGGATGCGGCCAGCAGCGCCCGCCCACTGCTCACCGAGCGCTTGACGATAAAGCTCTTGTTCAGTCGCATCAGGTCGGACACCCAGGGCTTGGTCAGCAGGTTGTCACCGATGGCGATGCGCACAGTCTGGTGGCCACTGCGATGCAGGGCGTAGTTGGTGAATGCCGGGTCCATCACAATGTCGCGGTGGTTGCTCATGAACAGCCAGGGGCGCGACACATCCAGCTGCTCCAGACCCGAGACACTGAACCCGGCGGTGGTGTCGTCGATGACCTTCTCGACGTAGTGCTTGATCACCATCTGCATGCCGTGCACATCGCGCACTCCGCGCAGCTGACGGCCGAGGTACCAGCGCACGGCGGGGCGCGCGAGCCCGGGCAGGGCCCGCGCCAAACGGCCCAGGCTCAGCCTGGCAATTGCATCGAGCATTTCCCGGTCTGCGAGCAACCGACCCAGAACCTCGGGCACCTCGTCATCGCGGTACGGGCGGATGTCCGCAAAGGGGTCACTCAAAGCAATATCCTCACGAAAAACAGCGCCACACGATACCCAAATTCCCCCGACACGTCATCCGCCAGATCCCGCCACAGGCAGCGCGATCCAGGCACCCTGCGCGCTGACACGGCCCCGCGCTTCTGCTAATCTGCAGCCCGCTCCACCGGAGCCATGTGCCTATTGGGAGGAACCATGGAAGCCACGTCTGCATCACTACTCACCTTCGGCCTCGCCACGCTGTTTCTCAGCTGGGTGCTGCTGCTGATCCAATCCTGGAAAGAAGACTATGCATGGGGCCTGTGCACCCTGATTCTTCCCCCGTTCGCCTACCTCTATGCCCTGTTCCGGCTGGACAAGGCCGGACAGTCGGTGTTGCTCGCGGTTGCCGGTCTCGTGATGATCGGGCTGGCCTGACGTTGTTACCCCGGGCCCGCCCCATTAAACATTTGTAACCTTTTGGCGCCTGCATGACGGGCGCCCTCCTCTCTCAATATTATCCTTATAAAACAGTCGCTTATCTAAATCGGACAAGCGCGACACGGAATGCCTGTTACTTTTTCGTGCTCAGAGTTACCAATCTGTAACTGTTTTACACACGTATTCAGGTCGTATACTGAACGCATCCTGCCGGCGGTCAAACACCGTTACAGGCTGAACACTGACTTCTACCGTCCGTTGAGGAACTACTATGCAACTCGTCAAAATCGCCACCGTTTCCGCCCTGCTGGCCCTGTCATCCGCTGCCTTCGCCGCCAAGCCGACCAGCATCGTCTTCCAGGGCAACCATGAGTCCAACACCGGCGCCGCCTACTCCGAGTACCTCGTGAAGTGCTCCAATGGCAAAACGGCGACCCTCACTGCCTGGGAAAACCGTCGCAAGTGGTGCGCAGGCAACGAGCTGAACGACAGCTGCGAGCGCAAGCAGATCAAAGCCGCGAAGGCCGCTTGTAACGCGCTCTGATCAGCCCTCGAGATAGCGCCGGCGCAACTCCTCGCGCTCGGCGCTCCCTACCCCCAGCTCCCGGGTCAGGTAGGTGTCGACATCGCCGTAATCGGCAATCGCCTGCAGCGCCCGTTGCAGGTACGCTTCGTGCACTTCCAGCATCGGCATGATGGCCTCGTCTTCTACTGACTGGAAACCGTACTTGATGCGCAGGCGGTCGATCTCCTGCCGCGGGTCGAAGAAGCGACGCGTCAACAGGTAATCTGCCATCACCTGATCCACCGACACCCCCAACGCCATCAGAATGATGGCGGCAGCGAAGCCTGTGCGGTCCTTGCCTGCCGCGCAGTGCACCAGAAAGCGGGCATCATCCTCGGCGAGTATCTCGGCGAACATGCGCCGATACATGGGGCTCTGCGCCTCGACAAAATCCCGGTTGATATCCACCATGAAGTTGAACATCGGCTGGCGCCCTCCGCGGTCGAGCTGCCCGTTGGCGAAGGCCGCATCGTTGCTGCCCGGCGTAATCGGCAGGCTGGCGACGCGTGGCGCCCGCTCCCGCGGCAGCCGGTTCGGGCTGGCACTCTGCTCCTCTTCGCGGCGAAAGTCGCACAACAGATCCAGCTGCAGATACGCCAGCAGCGCCAGATCACGCTCCGTCAAACCCGAGAGCTGCCCCGAACGGTACAGGTAACCCCAGCGCACACGCCGGCCATCTGCCGTGCGATAGCCGCCGAAATCGCGGAAGTTGGGCGTGCCCTGCATGCCGAGGCGACGCTCCATCGCAACCAGTTCATTGCCGTGCTGGTCGTGCAGCCGAAAGGTGTGGCGGCGGTCGGCTGGCAAGCCAGAGATACGCAGTCGCGACACCGCGTCCTCGTAGTGCACTTGCAGATCCGGCGACGCAGCGTCCAGCGGACTGACGGTGACCCGGGTCTGGGGGTGGGAGGCCTCCCACTCCACATGATAGTCGCCCTCGGGGGCGCGCCAGATGTGTACTGTGTCAGCCAGCAGCGGCATGTGAGCTCCGAATCAGGCTGGTGCGGCAGTGGGGGTTGCGATCACCGCCTGCACCAGGGTTTTTATCAGGGTGAGCTGGCGCTCCAGCGCTTCCTCGCTGAACGGGTCCTGGCCGAGCAGGTCGCGGTACATCGGCGCCATCGTCACGTAGGACATGATGAGGTTGTTGAAGGCCATCACGGCCCAGGGGCGCAGACCGGCATTGCCCAGAGCGCGCAGACCGGGCTGCAGCAGACCGTCATCGTCGTGAAACATGGGCCGGAAAAAGCGCTCGATCAGGTCGTTGGTGCCGGGGCCACCGGACAGCGCCGCGTGCTGCAGCAGGCGGGCGAGGTTGGGATTGGCGTGATGCTTGCGCACTATCGCTTCCAGCCACTGATACAGGCGCTCATCGGTGATCGGCGCCGTGTGCAGCTCCTCCATGGGCGCGGCGAACTCATCCAGCAAGCGGCCCAACACCGCCCGGTAGAGGGCTTCCTTGTTGCGAAAGTGATTGTAGAGGCTGGGGGAGCGGATACCCACGCGCTCTGCCACCTCGCCCAGCGAAGCGCCCTTGTAACCTTTCTTGGCGAACAGGTCCTCGGCGGCATCGAGGATGCGCTCGGCGGTACCACCCGCGAGTTCGGCTCTGTGTACCTGGGTCGCAACCATGGCGTGTATTTCCGGCACTGACAGGTTAAACAGGCAGTATACCGCAGCTTCGCCGCATGACGCAGCAAGCCCCCGGGAACCGGGCTGGCAGTTGACAACTCATGGGCTTATGTGAATAATCTCGCCTCCTGAATTTTGCCAACCCACGAGGACATCATTGTGGCCAACTCCCCACAAGCCAGAAAGCGCGCCCGCCAGGCGGAAAAGCGTCGCGCCCACAACGCCAGCCTGCGTTCACTGGTTCGCACCAACATCAAGAAAGTCATTGCCGCGATCGCAACGGGCGATGCCGAGCAGGCGAAGGCTGCCTACGCCAGCGCCGTTCCTGTTATCGACCGCATGGCCGACAAGGGCATCATCCACAAGAACAAGGCCGCCCGGCACAAGAGCCGCCTGAACACCCAGATCAAGGCACTCGCCTCCGCCTGAGCCGGGGTACTGACTTCCACAAAAAAGCCGGCTCTGAGCCGGCTTTTTTGTGGCGGACGATACGCCGTCAGCTCGCCTTGCGCGGCTCTTCCGGAGCATCCTGCAGCTTGTGGAACTCCGCCAGCATACTCTGCTCGTAACCCTGCGCCTCGTTGGTGTCCAGCGGACGCTCGAGCAGCGCCCAGTCGATATCGCCGTCCGTCGCCAGATTCTCGAACTCGAGGATTCCCAGCGCCTCGAACTTCGGCCGGATCTTGTCGGTCAACAGGCCGATGCGCTTCAGGTTGGGGATCACGCGCTGGAACAGCAGGTTGCGGAAGGTGGACATGACAAAGCCTTCCAGCACCTGCAACCGCGCCTCTTCCACGTCCCAGCCAAAGTGCGCGAAGACGTCCGTGGCCACCAGCCGCTCCCGACTGACCACGCAGGCCTCATAGGCAAACTGCGCGCGCTCTTCACGCTCCTCGTCGGAGAGGGTTTTGACAAACTCTTCCAGGTAGTTGACCCCGAAGGTGACGTGCCGCGCCTCGTCGCGCGTCACGAGGTACACCACGTCCTTGAGCACCGGGTCCGGCGTGGTTTCGCGGGTCGTGTTGAACGCCGAAAGGGCCAGCCCCTCGATCACCAGCTGCATGCCGATAAATTTCATGTCCCAGCGTGCATCGGTGAGGATCTTGTCGATAATTGCCTTCAGGTGCGTATTGATCGGGTACATCACCCCAATGCGCTTCTGCAGGTATTTGTTGAAAACCTCCACGTGGCGCGCTTCGTCAAAGGTCTGTGACGCGGCGTACAGCTTGGCATTCAGGGTGGGCGCACAGGAACACAGCTGAGAGGCCACCAGCAGCGCACCCTGCTCTCCGTGCAGGAATTGCGACAGGCTCCAGGCGTTCATGTGCAGCCAGAACTCCTTGCGGGTCGGCTCGTCCATGTCGAGATAGGGCTGATAGGTATGCAGGTTCATCAACTCGGGCATACGCTCTTCATCGGGCCAGGGACGATCCCAGTTGATATCCATCTCCGGGTCCCAGTTCAGCTGCTTGCCCAGGTCGTACAGCTTCTTGATGCGATCGTCCTGTACCTTGTAATCCCAGTTGTAGGACCCGGTCAGCGGCGTGTTGAAAATCTCTGCAATGTGGTCAACATCGCCGGCTGTCAGCAGATCTTCCAGATCCGGGTTTTCACGGGGGTAGTCGGCGTTGGCGAAGCGCTGGATCTTGCGCGGGGTGGAACTCCACTCTACTTTCATAACCGTACTCCTGACATCGACATTACACCAGCCTGTACTATGTGCGAGCCATACGCGGCTCACAAGGTGAAGTCTTGTCAAAATGAGGTTATTTGTGGCCAAATGAAGCCATGCCCCGAGTCAGCTCGCCAGCACAGTACATCCTGATCCTGATCGACATGGTCGAGAGCTGGGGCTTTGACCGTGAGGACATGCTGGTCGGCACCTCCCTCGCCGACTCCGGGCTCGCCGGCATCGGTGCGCGCGTCAGTGAAGACGACTTTTCCCGACTGGTCGCCAACGCCCTGGCCATCACGGGCAACACGGCGCTGGGCCTGCATCTTGGCATGCGCCTGAACCTGAGCGCGCACGCCATCCTCGGCCAGGCCTTCATGACCTGTCGCGACCTGCGCCAGGTGATGGATCTGTTCATGCGCTACTACCACCTGCTGTCCTCGCCCACGCTGCAGCTGGAATTCACCGAAACCGATGGCCGCTGCGTGCTGACCACCGTTGCCGCACCCGCGGACAATCCACCCGAGTTCGGCACCGAGCTGATGTATGCTGCCATGCTCAATACGCTCCGCGGCCTGCTCAACCGGCAGGATCTCGTTGTGCGCGTGGAACTCCCCTACCCGCCGCCGCCGCATGCCGACACCTACCGCGAGGTGTTTGGCGAGGACGTGCACTTTGACAGTGCACTGGGGCGCATCTCGTTTGACGCCCGCCTGCTGGATGTGGCCCTGCCGCTGTCCAATCCTGCACTGCGTTCACTGTACGAGAACGAGTGTGCACGCCTGCTCGCAGACCTGGAGGAGCACGATTCCGTGTCGGAGCAAACCCTGCGCCTGCTGCGCAAGCTGGAGGGCCAGTATCCGCAGATGCCCCAGGTGGCCAACATGCTCAACCTGAGCCCCCGCACCTATCGTCGGCGCCTGGAACATGAAGGTACCGCGTACCAGCAGCTGCTGGACAAGGTCCGGGCGGAGCATGCCACTCGCTACCTGAAAAGCGGTCGCCTGCCCCTGTCCACCATTGCCTACCTGGTGGGCTTCAACGACGCCTCCAATTTCCGCCGCGCCTACCAGAAATGGACCGGTCGCACACCGCGGGAGGTGCGCTCTGAGCGCTGAACAGGCACTGTCGGTTTACCTCGGGCGTCGCGCGGCCGGGGTGCTGCGCGACCAGGGCTGGCACCCGGATCACTTCAGCCTGCTTCTGGGTGCCTCCGGGGGGCCCAAGTGGCTGGTACTGGGCCAGCTCGACCGCGTGTTGTTCGGCGACTTCCTGCAGCGCGGGGAGGAACCGATGTCGCTGCTGGGATCCTCCATCGGTTCCTGGCGACACGCCTGCCTGGCGCAGGCGGACCCTGTGGCGGCACTGGACCGTTTCCAGAGCGCCTATCTTGAGCAGGCCTACAGCGCGCGTCCACCACCCAGCGAAATCAGCGCCGCCAGCGCACACATCCTCGCCCAGCTGCTCGGCGCCGAGGGCGCCGCCGCACTGAGCGATCACCCTCGCTGGCGCACCCACATTGTGACCGCACGCGGCAGAGGGCCTGCGGGCGCGCGGCAACCGGCCCTGCTCGGCGCCGCCATGGGCGCGGCGGCCCTCGGCAACACCGTCCACCGCCGATTGCTCGGTGCCGGCTTCCAGCGGGTGGTTTTCCACAGCGGCGAGCGCCCGGCTCCGCAGCTCTCGATGACTGACTTCAGGACCGCCTACACGCGTCTGCGGCCGCCGACAGTGCCCCTCGCGTTGCAGGCCAGCGGCTCAATACCCTTCGTGCTGGCCGGCGAACGCAACATTGGCGGCGCGCCACCGGGACACTACTGGGATGGTGGCATCATCGACTATCACTTCGACCTGAGACAGTACCGCGGCGAGGGACTGGTACTGTACCCGCACTTCCGCCCTGACCTCACCGCGGGCTGGTTCGACAAATTCCTGCCCTGGCGCAGATCCGGCCTGGAGAATCTCGACGACCTGGTGCTGCTGTGCCCCAGCCCGCAGTTCGTCGCCACACTGCCCGGGGGGAAAATCCCGGACCGCAGGGATTTCACCCGCTTGAGCACCGCTCAGAGGGTGGCGGTCTGGCGCGAGTGTGTGGCGCGCAGCGAGGCGCTGGCGGAAGCGTTCCAGGCATTGATCGATGGCCCCGACCCGCTGGCGGGAGCCACCCTGCTCAGCTGATCATCTCATCGAGGTAGCGCTGCACTTCGGCACGCAGCGGCCCCTGGAACGCCGAGGCCAGCAGGCCCAGGCGCACCGACACGTCCACCAGCCCGTCGTGAAACGACAGCTTGCCGTCGATACCGCCGCCCTTCATGCGCACGCTGTCACCCTCCCAGCGCGAGCGCACGCCGTGTTCGCGCTCCAACTGGTCCGCAAGGCGCTGCGCCGCCTGGCGCAGGTCCTCTTTGGGCATGGTGTAAGGTTTGGTCAGCCGGAATCCCGCCATGGTCGAATGCCTGTATTTTTGTGCCCAAGATTACGCCGTGCCGCGGCGCATGACCAGCCAGTTACCCGCCAGCACCAGGGCAAAGCCGAGCAGACCCAGCAGTGTCCAGTGATAGCCTTCGAACACGGTCGAGATCAACAGCGCCACCACCGGGAACAGCAGTGAGCTGTATGCCGCCCGGCCCGGGCCGATATTGCCGATGAGCGTGACATAGGCCCAGAACGCCACCACCGAGCCGAACACCGCGAGATACAGCAGGGAACTCAGGTAACTGAACTGCCAGTCGACCGTAATAGGCGTGCCCAGCAGCAGCGCGGCGGTATACAGTGCAAGCGCGCCGTAGAGCATACCCCAGGCGTTGCAGACCAGCACCGGCAAGCCATCGCGACTGTTGCGCGCTGCGAAAATATTGCCAAAGGACGCGCAGCAGGTGCCGGCAAAACACAGCAGCAGGGCGCGAAAGCCAGCGTCATCGAAGGTAAAGCTCTCGAGCTGGGGCATGAACACACCGACCATCCCGACCAGCCCTATGCCGGCGCCCAGCGCCACCATGCCGCTGATGGGAAGCCGCAGGAAAATAGCGCCGTTGACCATGTTCAGCACGACCTGGGTAGAGAACACCACCGCCACCAGGCCGCTGGCCAGATGCTCGCTGGCGGGATAAATGAACAGGTAATTGCCGCTGAACAGGCACAGTCCCTGGAAGAAGACCATCAGGTGGTCGCGTCGCGAGAGCGGCGTCAGGCGACGCCGCAACACCAGATAGAGAAAAATCAGCAACGCGGCAAGCATGGAGCGATGGGCAATCGACACCATGGGCGCCACCGTCCCCAGCTGGAATTTGATGGCGATCCAGGTGGAACCCCAGATCACCACCGTGATGGCATACAACAGCAGGTTGTTCATGGCGCGGGCCGACGAAAAGCGCGCACTTTAGCGCATCCGCCGGCTCGCGCCTACGGGCCCGCTGACTGTGCTCAGCGCTGGATAAACTCGCTGGCGTACCAGTTCAGCATGGCGATCTTCTCGTCCAGGGGCTTGTCTTCCTCCATCTCGTAGACGTTGCGGAAGCCAATCACCACATCGGTCACGCCAATGCTTTCCAGTTTCTCGATACCTTCGCGGGTGAAGGCGTCCTGGCCGGTGGTGAAGATTCGGAAGGGACGGTCGCTGGTACCGTGCTCATCGCGCAGTTCGTGCAGGCGACGTATGTAGCCCTCCAGCTGCTGCATGTCCGCACCCGCGCACATCCAGCCATCGCCGACCTTGGCCGCGCGGCGCAGCGCCGGCTCGGCGTGACCACCCACGAGTATGGGCGTGGGCGCGGTGGGCTTGGGGGTCATCTTGATCGCCGGCAGGTTGTGTATCTCGCCCTTGTAGCCGAAGAACTCGCCGCTCTCCAGGCCACGGATGATGTCAATCTGCTCGTCGAGGCGCAGTCCGCGCTTTTCCCACGGCACATCGCACACTGCAAAGTCCTCTTCCCAGGGGCTGATACCCACCCCGAAGTCGAAGCGGTTGTTGGACAGCGCCTGGATGCTCTGCACCTGCTTGGCAACGATCGCCGCCTGGCGCACCGCCACCTTATAGACGAAGGTGGCGAAGCGGATCTTCTCGGTGACGGTCGCCATGCCTGCCACGGCGATCAGGCTTTCCAGAAACGGGACGCTCTCCAGGAATTCGCGGCTGCCATCCTTGTTGTAAGGATATTTGGAGCTGGCCTCCTGGGGATAACAGATGCTGTCGGGAATGGTCAGGCCGTCGTAACCGGCCTGCTCCGCGGCCTTCGCCAGCGGGACATAGTGATCGGCCTCGCACATACCGATCTGGTAGCTGAATCTCATTATGCTGCTCCTGTTTGTTATAGCGCGGCCACCACCGCAGCCACATGAGAACTACGTCCACTGTACTCCGGCGGATGACCCGGGTCACCGTAACCATTAAAATAGATGGGAGCGGCCTCAAATGCTAAACCTTGCCAACCGAAGCACCCGTACGCCGGCGCACCGCCGGAGCGGAACATGGATGACAGCACCCTCATGACCGACACAGCAGATACCCGGGACGCGGGCACCGACTATAGCCGACGCTTTCTCTTTGACGACGCTGACATCCGTGGCGAACTGGTGCAATTGGACCACACGCTGGCGGACATGCTGGCCGTTCACCAATACGCGCCGGGAGTGTGCCGGTTACTGGGTGAATTCCTGGCCGCTGCCACCCTGCTCAGCACCACCCTGAAGTTCGAGGGGCGACTGGTACTGCAGGCACGCAGCGAGGGCGAGATTCCCCTGCTGATGGCCGAGTGCAGCGACCAGCTGCTGGTGCGGGGTATTGCACGCGGCGCCCAGCATGCCACCTCCGAAGCCTTTACCCAGCTTCTGGCAGACGGCGTACTGGCGATCACTGTGGAGCCCCTGCGGGGCAAGCCGTATCAGGGTATTGTGCCGCTGTCAGAGCATTCACTCGCCGCCAGCCTGGATGCCTATTTCGAGCAGTCGGAACAGCTGCAGACCCGCCTCTGGCTGGCCAGCGACGGGCACCAGGCCGCCGGGCTCCTGCTGCAGCAACTGCCGGCCCAACTGCAGCGCAGTGCGGATGTGCGAGCCCGGCAATGGCAACATGCAAGCACGCTCGCCGCGACCGTGAGCAGCGACGAGTTGCTGCAGCTGCCTGCGGAAACCCTGCTGCACCGCCTCTACCATGAAGACCCCGTGCGCCTGTTCGACCCGCGTTCGGTGCGCTTCCATTGCAGCTGCTCAGAGCAGCGCAGCCGCAGCGCACTGGCCGCGCTGCCGCCTCACGAACTGGAGGAGATTCTCGCCGAGCAGGGCCACATCGCCGTGGACTGCGAGTTCTGCAACCAGCAGTACCGTTTCGAGCGCGAGGCGCTGTATGACCTGCTGTCGGAAGGCCGCGGCGGCACCGTGCATTGAGGCTCGCCGACGATCGCCGAAATTTTGCATAATCCGGTTCGCATACCCGGGGGATTCTGACATAATGGCGCCCCCTGAAAGACCCCTAGAGGCAACTCCGCTCTGCGTGGCGGGCTGCACTGAGCAGCAGGAACACAGGACTCACCATGACCCTTGAAAGCAACACTCCCCGGGAATACGTCGACCTGGGTACGGCACAGCTGGTTGAAGAGGCACTCAAACGCGGAGAAGGCATTCTTGCCGACACCGGCGCTCTCCTGGTTACCACGGGCAAGCGCACCGGCCGTTCTCCCGCCGACCGCTTCATCGTGCGTGAACCCAGCACCGAGGACAGCATAGACTGGGGCCCTGTTAACCGCCCCTTCGACGCCGAGCGCTTCGACGCCCTCTGGGACGAGGTCGAAGCCTATCTCGACGAGCGCGACCGCTTTGTCTCCAACCTCCATGTTGGCGAGCACAGCGACCACTACCTGCCGGTGCGGGTTGTCACGGAAACCGCGTGGCAGAACCTGTTCGGCCGCAACATGTTCATCCGCCCCAAGCAATACAATATCGGCCGCAAGCCCGAGTGGACGGTGATGAACGCACCGGGCTTTGTCTGCGATCCGGCGCGCCACGGCAGCAACTCCGACGGCATCGTGATCCTCAACTTTGCCCGGCGCAAAATTCTGCTCGCGGGCATGCGCTACGCCGGTGAAATGAAGAAAGCCATGTTTTCGGTGCAGAACTTCCTGCTGCCGGAAAAAGACGTCATGTCCATGCACTGCTCGGCCAACGTCGGTGAAGACGGCGATACAACCCTGTTCTTCGGCCTCTCCGGCACCGGCAAAACCACCCTGTCAGCGGATCCCGATCGCTACCTGATCGGCGACGATGAGCACGGCTGGGCCAAGGGCTCCGTGTTCAATATCGAAGGCGGCTGCTACGCCAAGACCATCGATCTGAGCCAGAAGAATGAGCCGGTGATCTGGGACGCCATCAGCTTTGGCGCCATCATCGAAAACGTGGTCCTCGACACCCAGCGCCACGCCGACTACAGCGACACCAGCCTGACCGAGAACGGTCGTTGCTGCTACCCGCTGGAGCACGTTGCCAAGCGCACCGAGGCCAACGCCGGCGGCGAACCCAAGTGCGTCATTTTCCTCACCTGCGACGTATCCGGCGTACTGCCCCCCGTGTCCATACTGTCCAAGGAAGCGGCAGCGTTCCACTTCCTGAGCGGCTACACGGCACGGGTTGGCTCTACCGAACTGGGTGCCGAAGCGGGCATTCACCCCACCTTCTCCACCTGTTTCGGCGCCCCTTTCATGCCGCGGCCGGCAAGTGACTACGCCGAGTTGCTGATGAAGCGCATCGAAGACTTCGGCAGCCAGGTCTACCTGATCAACACCGGTTGGACCGGCGGCTCCGGCGCCCCCGGCGGCACCGGCTCACGCTTCCCGATCCCGGTTACCCGCGCCGTCGTTGCAGCGGCTCAGAGCGGCGCACTGCTGAACGCGCCCCGTGAGCACCTGGGCATCCTCAACCTGGATTTCCCGACGGCCATCCCCGGCGTCGACGCCAAGTACACCAACCCCCGCAACAGCTGGGGTGATACGGCCGCGTATGACGAACAGGCGCGCACCCTCGCCACCCTGTTCCAGGAAAACATCAAGAAGTTCGACGTGTCACCGGCCATTGTTGCCGCCGGGCCAAAGCCGAACTGAGTCTGCGTGCCGGTACGTGGTGTACCGGCGAGCTTTCCCCCCCTACGCGGGATCGATCAGGTCCTGCAGCCGCTGGCGCCGGTGCAGGATTCTGGCGCCTACCTGCTCACCCGCAAGGTAGAGGCAGGGCACCAGCAGCAAGGTCACGCCCGTGGCAAACAACACGCCGAATGCCAGTGAGGTCACCATCGGGATGAGGAACTGCGCCTGCACGCTGGTTTCCGCCATGATCGGCAGCAGACCGACGAAGGTGGTCAGCGAGGTGAGGATGATGGGGCGAAAACGGTCCTCGCCCGCCTGTAGCAGGGCCTTGAGCACCGGGTGCCCCACCGCACGCAGCTGGTTGATGCGATCAATCAGCACCAGGTTGTCGTTCACCACCACGCCCGCACAGGCGATCACACCAAGGAACGAGAACATGCTCACCTCCCAGTTCAGGATAAAGTGCCCGAATATCGCCCCCATCACCCCAAAGGGCACGGCGGTCAGCACCAGTAGCGGCTGGAAATAGGAGCGGAACGGCACCGCCATCAGGGCGTAGATAACCAACATGGCCAGTACCAGGTACTTCAGCATGGCATCCATGAAGGCCGATTCTTCCTGCAACTCGCCGTCCAGCGACAGGGTCAGCCCCGGAAACTGCCGCTTCCATTCCGGCAGGTGGTCATTGAGGATGGCATTGACCACGGCGCGCGGCACCACACTGCCCGGCACCACCTCCGCCGACACCTCCAGCGTGCGTTTGCGGTTGAGGCGTTCAATGGTCAGATAGCCGGGCTCGTACTGCACCTCGGCTACTGTGGCAAACGGCACCTCGCCTCCGGCCGGGGTGCGTACCCGCATTTCCTGCAGATTATCCACGGACAGACGCTCTGACTCCGGGTAGCGCACCATCACGCGTACGTCCTCACGGGTGCGGGGAATACGCTGCACTTCAGCGCCGTAGAAGGCCTCACGCACCTGCCTCGCCAGGTCAGCCAGCGTAATCCCCAGGTTCTCCGCCGCCGGTTTCAGCCCCAGCACGATCTCTTCCTGGGGATCCTGCAAGGTGTCGTTGATGTTGTAGACCCCCTCATAGGACTGCAACACCTCCCGCAACGCCAGCGAGACCGCCTTGAGATCGTCCAGCGAGGTCGCGGTGGCCACCAGGCGGATGGGCTTGCCGGTTTCGTTGATGGTGTAGTCCATGCGGAAGTCCTGCACCGGCCCCAGTTCGCCGATGGCTTCGCGCCAGCGCTCGGAAAGCTCTCCGGTATCCACCTCATCCGACACGGTCTCGATGATCACCTCAATCGCGTTGGCGTTACCGCTGGAGTCTATGTGGCCAATGGCCGGGCCGAGCACGTTGTAGCGCGGATCCTCATTGTATTCACGCTTGATCTGCAGCGCCGCCGACTCGACCTGGCGCAATACCTTCAGCGTATCCTCAAAGGCGCCGCCTTCCGGCAGCTCGATCTCGGCGACGACGTAGTCGGAGTTTATGGAGGGGAAGAAGGCGGAGCGCAGCCAGCCACCACCATAGAGGGCCAGGCTGACCACGAGCATGACGAAAAACACTGCCATAATCAGCAGGTTATGGCGCAGGCACAGCGCCAGGAAGGGCCGGTAGCGCTGCCGCGCAATGCGCGTCATGCCGTCTGCAAAGCGCAATCGCTGCTGTTCGAGCCGGCGCAGCAAGGCAAACCGGCTGGGTTTCACCGGCGGCATATGGGCCAGGTGCGGCGGCAGGATCAGCAGGCACTCCACCAGCGACAGGGCCAGCGCCAGAATCACCACGGAGGGAATGGCGATTGCCGCCTGGGCCATGTCGCCGGGCATGAAAAACATCGGCACAAAGAAAATCATCGTGCTGATCACCGCGTACATCACCGGCTTGATGACGGCCTGGGTGCCATTGATGGCACCGGCAATGCCCCGCTCCCCAGCCGCCTGCCGGGCGTGCACCGACTCTCCGACGATGATTGCATCGTCCACCACAATGCCCAGTATCAGCAGGAAAGCGAACAGCGAAATCATGTTCAGGCTGGTGTTGGTGTATTGCAGCAGGAACAGCGTACCGATAAAGGCCACCCCAATGCCCACGCAGACCCACATCGCCAGCCGCGGGCGCAGGAACAGCACCAGTACCATGAACACGAGTATCAACCCACCAATCCCGTTCTTCAGCAGCGTATCAACACGACCCTTGAACGGCACTGAGGAGTCGCGCCACACCGACAGTTCAACACCCGGAGGCAGCCCCGGCCGGGTCTCCTCCACCCAGCGGTGAACGGTCTCGCTGGTTTTCAGCGTGTCGGGGTTGGAGGTAACAAAGACATGCAGGGTGTGGGAAGGCTTGTCGTTGAAGCGGGTGCGTACGTCCACGTCCTCAAAGCCGTCAACGACTGTGGCGACGTCACGCAGCAGAACCTGCGTGCCGTCCCTGCCCGTCACCACGGGAATCCGCTCGAATTCGAAGCGGTCGTAGGCCTGGCCGCGGGTCTGCAGCCGGATGTCGCCACCGGCGTCCTTGATCGCGCCCGCCGGCAGGTTGAGCGACGACCCCCGTATCGCCGCCACCACATCGGCGAAGGTCAGTCCGTAGCGACGCAGGGTGTACTCGGACACCTCCACTGAAACCTCATAAGGTCGCGGGGTATCCAGCTCCACGACCGACACGTGCGGCTGCGCCGCGAGGTCGTCACGCAACCGCTCGCCGAGGCGCTTGAGATCCCGCTCTCCGAGATTGCCCGCCAGTGACACTGCGGCCATGTAGTGTCGAAAGGCGAGTTCTGTGACGATGGGGCGCTCCGCCTCCACCGGAAAGGTATTGATGGCATCCACCCGGGTCTTGATTTCCGCGGACAGGCGCTGCATGTCGTAGTCGGGTTCAGCCTCGACCAGCACGGTCCCCATGCCTTCTCGCGCGGTGCAGCGTATCTCCCGAACGCCGCTGAGGTCGTGTACGGCTTCCTCCACCCGCACACAGATCTGCTCCTCCACTTCGCGTGGGCCCGCGCCCGGGTAAACCAGTGAGATACTGACCCGGTTGAGTTCGATCTGCGGGAAAAACTGCTTGTCCAGCGCCGGCACACTGAGCAAACCGCCGACCACCAGAAAAAGCATCAGCAGGTTGGCCGCAATGGGGTTGTGGATAAACCAGCGAACCGGACCGCCCACGATCAGTTTCCCGCACCGGCGATGCGCGCCACTTCATTGACCTCGACACGCATACCCGCGACGGTTGCCGCGGGCTCTCGCACAACCACCCGGTCGCCGCGCTCGAGCCCCTGCACCCAGACCTGCCCGCCCTCGCTTTGCAGCACGGACACCGCTCTCGGCGCCAGCTGTTGCCCCGCATCCACCAGCATCACCGTGTCATCACTGCGCAGTGCCGACCGCGGCAGGCCGACCACAGACGGCAGGCTGCGCCCTTCTATCGTTGCGTGGACAAACAGTCCGGGCACCAGGGGCGGGCGCTCACCCGAGGGCCCCGGGGCAAATGCTTCGGTGACTTCGGCCACCGCATAGACCACTCGCGTGTTCTCATCCACGCTGGCGTCGGTGCGCACAATGCGGCCCTGCCACGTCCAATCCCGTCCGCCGAAGGTCGCACGCAGGCTCACCGCCGGCATCTCCGAGCTGGCGTCACCGGCACGGTAGTGCAACGGCAGATCGATAAGCGCGACCTGACGGTCGGTCAGGGGCAGGCGCACTTCCATGGAACGGGTGGCATAAACGCGTGCAATGCGAGCACCGGGTGTGACGTACTGCCCCGCGTCGACAAACTTTTCACTGATGCGCCCGTCGAAGGGCGCTGTAATCTGCGTGCGCTCGAGGTCCAGCAGCGCCGCCGCCAGCTCCGCCTCCGCCGCGCGCAATGCGGCCTGCGCCGAGGCGAGCTGCGGCTCGCGCAGGAACAGCGCATTGGCCTGGGAATTGCCCAGATCCCGCCACTCCCGCTGCGCCTGCAATGCCCGACCTTCCTCTTCGGCGACGCGCTGTCGCGCAGCGGCCACCTGGGACTCCATGCGAGCGATCATGAGCTCGTAATCAACATCCTCGATGGCCACCAGCAGGCTGCCCTCACGAAAAAAGCTGCCCGCCGCAAAGTCCTGCGCCACGCGCTCCACCTGACCGGCCACTCTGCTGACCAGGTCGATTTCCCGCTGCGGCTGGACCGTACCCTGCGTGGTCACCGACAGCGCGGCCGGTGCCGGATCAACGGTAACGACATCGACCATCGGCACTGCCCGGGGCGGCAGATCCTGTGGCTCCGGCGCCGGCTTCCCGGTAAGCAGTAGCCAGGACAGCGCCAGGCCGCCGGCGAGCACACCGCCCGGAGCGAGCATTGAGCGAGTTTTTTTCCAATCCATGAATCACCTGAGGGCTGGCTGGGCGACTGTGGGGCCACCGAAAAGAAGACGTTCTCTGGACACTACAATGGTACTCCTGTTCCGCGATTTACGCAGAAGATCAGCCCGCGGATGCGGAAAATGGGAATTTGCCACTTCTAGTAGGATCATTCTAATTTTGTTCGGTACCTTCCGTTCTGTCCGGTGCGGGCAGCAAGCGCACCCCAAACGTGAGGAGTAGAGACATGGCTGACGAAACCACCAACACCACGACCAACACGGCGGCAGACACGCAGGCTGCAGCGCCCAAGCGCACGACTGCCAAGCGCAAGGCTGCCCCCAGGAAGGCTGCCACGGCCGGCAAAACCACCACTAAGCGCCGCGCAACGAGCAAGAGCACTGTCGCCAAGGCCGAAGCCAAGGTGCGCACTTACAAGCGTCGCGCCACCAAAGCCACCAAGGAAACGGAAAAAACGGCCGCACGCCTCGGCGAGCGCGCCCGCACGGTGAGCCGCAACGCCTTCCTCGCCAGCCTCGGCTTCTACGGCAAGGCGTTTGACGAAGTGCAGGAACGCCTCGACAAGCTGCAGGCCCGCCTGGATGCGCGCGGCAAAGCCGCTGAAGTCGCTTACGCCGAGCTGGTCAAGCGCGGCACGAAGGTCGAAAAAGACGCCAAAGACATGCTGGGTGATATCGAACTGCCCAAGCTGGAGCTCGATGCCCTGAAGGATCGCAAGAAGCTGGAAGCACGTATCGAGAAGGCCCGCAGCCGCTTCGCAGAACTGCGCGGTTCAGTAGGCTTCCGCACAGCGGCCTGAAGATTGTTCCCTACTCCCTGCCTGACAGGGAGCTTTTCGGGCCACACTGTGGCCCTTTTTTTTGCCCGATAATCAGGCCGGAGGGCTGCGGTGCTGCAGGGCGGCCCTCCGGCGTGACAGGTTACCAGTTGTAGGTTGCTGAAAACATGTAGGTCCTCGGGTCCTGCCAGGCGCCGTTCAGGAACATGCTGAAATCGATACCCTGGATCTGCTTGTCCTCGTCCGTCAGGTTGCGCACGAAGAACGAGAAGTCCATGGTACCGTCACCCACCGGCACGTCAGCCAGTTGCAGCCGGGCGTTCAGGTTCTGGGTGTCCGGCACTTCATCAATGCCCTGCACATAGCTGCCACCCGCATTCGGCGCGGTCAGGCTCTTGTTGACCGCGTACAGATACACCTTGTCGGTGTAGGTGTAATCCAGCAGGAAGCGCAGTTCACCGAAACCAAACTGTGCCAGGGTGCCCTCCAGCTGCAGGGCCGCGGTATTTTCAGGCGCGTAAGGTGCCAGACGGTTCGAGGCGGTGTCGATAATCGGGCGACCGGGGGCGAAAGAGTTATCCAGATACTTGTCAAACCCCGCATCCAGGTACCCGTAGTTTCCGGAAATCCGCCAGTTGTCCGTGATCTGGTAGGCCATTTCCAGTTCGAACCCCTGATATGTGGCCTCCCCCGCGTTGGTGAGCAGCGACTGGGTCGTGCCCGGCAACAGCTGGGTAATGTGCAGGTCATCAATCGCGTTGTGGAACAGGGCGACGTTCAAACGCAGCGCGCCGTCCAGCCAGAGTGACTTCATGCCCACTTCCGTGGACAGCGAGGTCTGGGGTTCGAAAGGTGTGCTCACCGCCGGGTCGGCCACTTCGGAGCTGAAACCGCCGCTCTTGAAGCCATTGGCCACGCGCAGATAGAAATTCAGGTCGGGCGAGAGCTCGTAGGACAGGGCCGCCATGGGCGACGTGTCATCGAAGGTTTCGCTGTAGCTGATGAACGGCAACAGTCCCGGGCCCACGTCGGTGATGAACGAGCCGCCAAAACCGTCCGTCGTGTAACGGTGGGAGAAACCGGAGCGCTTCTCCTCCGTGTAGCGTGCACCCACCGTTGCGGTCCAGCGGTCGGCAAAGCGCCAGTCCATTTGCCCGAACAGGGCCCAGGCCTCGGTATCAGCCCCGTAGTTGACCTGCTGCGGTACGTTGCCGAACAGCGTGAACAGCTGGCTCCCCAGCGTTTCCCCCTCATCCTCGAAATAGTAGGCGCCCAACACCCAGTTGAAGTTGTCGCGATCGGCAATCCACTGGAATTCGTGGGAAATCTGCTCGTAGTCGGTCAGGCGATTGAAGTTCGCAGACATGCCCCAGGACAGCGCACCGGGGATGACCACAATGGAATCCAGCGGCATGCCGTCGATATCCTGGCTGTCGTTGTAGTCCATAGTCCGCAGCGCGCCGATGTACTTCAACTGGTCCCTGGAGGTCAGGTCGTATTCCAGCGTGAGCGCGTGTGCTCGCGTGCGGCTGCGCTCGAACAAACCCGGCTGCCCGGGAACGGTATTGGTGGAGACGGTGTCCGGGCGACCGGACACGACAAAGGGCGCCGCCGCACTTTCAATGGCGCTGCCCAGGAAGGGACCAAACACACTGGGGAAGGTGCCGGCCCAGCCCTCCAGCGACACCAGCGACGAGGGTGCTGGCGTCTGGTCGGTGTAGGAGTAATCAAAGTCGTAGATGGCCACCAGCTGCTCGCTGGGCTCCAGCATGATCGACGCGCGGAAGGCCTCGTTATCCACAGAGCCGAGATCGGGCCCGGTGAGGTTGTCTGCCCAGCCGTCGGCGCGCTCCTTGCGCATCCCCACGCTGGCAGAGGCGATTCCCATCTGCGGCAGATCCACCTGCAGGCGACCGACGCGCCGGTCGTAGTTACCCACCTCGGCCAGGGCCGAGCCACTGAATTCGCCGGTGGGGCGCCGCGTTACGAAGTTGATCGCACCGCCCTCGGTGTTGCGGCCGAACAGTGTGCCCTGGGGGCCGCGCAGTACCTCAACGCGCTCGATGTCTACCACATCGAATACGGAGCCCTGGGATTTGCCGAGGTAGATACCGTTCAGGTAAAGCCCGACGGGGGCATCAATCCAGATCGCCGGTTGCCCGGTCACACTGCCGCGAATGGATACCACCGAAACCAGGCGCGCTCCGGGGTTCTGGCGGAACATCACGTTGGGCGCGACCGCGTTGAGGTCAGCCAGACTCTCCATACCGCGCATTTCGAGTTCCGCTGAGGACAACGCGGAAATCGCCAGGGGGACCGACTGCAGGTTTTCCTCGCGCTTCTGGGCGGTAACAATCACTTCTTCGAGGGCCGCGCGCTCTGCTGCGTAGAGCCCCGCCGAGGCGGTCGTGCCAAGGGCCAGACACAGCGCGCTGACCAGATACTTTTGCTGTTTCATGCACCAATTCCTCTTTATAGTTATAGTCGCCAAGGTGTCGCTGACGCCAACCGTGGCCGGGCTGACGGAAATACACTACCCCGGTAAAAAAATAATATCCATGCATTTTTGCACAGATTCCCGGGCGCGGCGCAGCTGTCTGTACCGCGGCCCGCCCGTTCATTCCACCGCCCCCGGCCAGCGGCATCCATGTACCGCCCCACCGCTGGCACACGGCGCCCGCTTTCTGCTTAAATGAGCGCCCCGATGGCCCAATGCGCCCTGCGCAATGGAGGACGATGTGAGCGATGACAAGAGCGATAAGAACAAGGTCACCGACAAGGCGGGGGAAATAGCCCGCAACATCTGGCTCGCCGGCGTGGGTGCCTACGGGCGCGCCGTGGACGAGGCCCAGGACCGCATGGAGAAGGCCGGCGTGGAAACACCCAAGCTGTTCCGTGACCTGGTAAAGGCCGGCGCCGCGCTGGAAGACGAGGCGCGCAAGGGCCTGCGCAGCGGCCGCAGTGCACGCAATTCCGTTGAGGAACGCATTCACCGCGTGCGTGAGAGCTTTCAGATGCAGCTGCCTGCCCGCGGCGAGGACCTGCTCGCGCTGCACGAGAAAATCGACCGCCTGACCCGCAAGGTGGATGATCTCAGCGCCGCACTGGCCGCCCAGGGCAAACCCGCGAGAAAACCCGCCGCGCGCAAGAAAGCCGCCACGCGCCGAGCCGCCGTGAAGGGCAAGCCCGCCACCGGCCGCAAGCCCGCCTGACGCTGTAGCCGACGGCGGCGAGGTGAAGACGCGGGACCGCATACTGGTGACCAGTCTGGCCCTGTTCAACGAGGAGGGCGAGGCGCACACCACCACCATTGATATCGCCAACGAGTTGGATATCAGCCCCGGCAACCTGTATTACCACTTCAAGGGCAAGGACGAAATCATCGGCGAGCTGTTCCAGCAATACGAGCTGGCTCTCAGCGACACCCTCGCAGCGCCGCTTGAAGGGCCGCTGGGCACGGACCCCAGCCAGGTGGAGGACAACTGGTTCTACCTGTACGTGGTGCTGGAGGAAATGTGGCAGTATCGCTTCCTCTACCACAACCTGGACGACCTGCAGCAGCGCTATCCGGCCATCCGCAAGGGCTTCCGCCGCCTGCTGCAACTGCAGCGTTCGGCACTGCTCGCCATCTGCCACAAGCTGCTGGAACAGGCGGTTATCGATACCGACGACGACCAGCTACTCAGCCTGGTGGACAACATGACATTGGTGCTGACCTTCTGGCTGAGCTACGACCAACTGCTACATGCACCACGCTCACCCCATATCGTGATCCATCAGGGTGTGCTGCAGCTGCTGACCATGGTGGCGCCGTACCTGGGTGACGCCCAGCTGACCTTTTACCGCGATTGCCAGGCCATCTTCGAAGGCATGATTGCGTCGCCGGAAAAACCTGAGCCACAACACTAGCCGCGGGGGCCGACCGGTTTCCGCAGCAGAATCACATCCGTGCCCTCGAATACCGGCCGGCTGCCGCGAGTCTGCGCCCACCACTGCCAGGTGCTGCGGCTGAAGAAACACACATGGGTGGGGTCGTTCTTGTAGTGCCAGCCGGCGAACGCTTCCGCATCCGTCACCAGCTTGGTCATGATGCCCAGGACACCTCCCGGAACCAGCAACTGCCAGAGCCGGTCGAGCTCGCCAGCGGGTGCCCGCAAGTGCTCCACCACCTCGGTGGCGGTGATGAAGTCATACCCCGGGCGGAGGACCGCCTCTGCAGGGGCATAGAAGGGATCGTACAGGCTCATCCGGTGCCCTGCTTCACGCAGCATGGCGGCCAGCGCGGGACCGGGGCCGCAGCCGAAGTCCAGCCCCTGCGAGCCCGGCGCCAGCCCCGCCAGCAGCGGTGTGGCAAGACGAGCCAGGAAGGCGCGGTAGTGCGGGTCATCCACACGGTTCTGATGCAGGTCGTACTCGGCTTTCTCGTCGTCCAGCGACAGGTGGAATTGAGGGGGCACGAAGACCAGCAAACAGCGCTCACAGCGACCGTAGTGACGCCTGCGATCCTCATGGAAGAGGTAACCGCCGGCGCCACAGAGAGGGCAGTGCAAGTGGCCGTGCATCTGGTATGATCCCCGCTTCATGGCACACCCGTTCGGGACAAGGAGAGTAACATGACCATCAAGGTTGGCGACAAAATCCCCTCAGCAACCCTCAAGACCATGGGCGAGAAAGGCCCGGTCGATATCAGCACCGATGAGCTGTTTGCCGGCAAGAAAGTGCTGCTGTTCGCCGTGCCCGGTGCATTCACCCCCGGCTGCACCCTGACCCACCTGCCAGGCTACGTGGTCAACGCCGACAAGATCAAGGCCAAGGGTGTGGACACCATCGCCTGCATGGCGGTGAACGATGCCTTCGTCATGGATGCCTGGGGCAAGTCACAGAATGCAGAAGAGTTGCTGATGCTGGGGGATGGCAACGGTGACTTCACCGCGGCACTGGGTCTGGAACTCGACGGCAGCGGCTTCGGGCTGGGCAAACGCAGCCAGCGCTTTGCCATGCTGGTAGACGACGGCAAGGTCACGCACCTGAATGTAGAGCCGGGCCCGGGCGTTGATGTCAGCTCTGCCGAGAGCATGATGGCCCTGCTGTAAACGCCGGCGCCTGTGGCAGAGACACGTCGCAGGCGCTAGCTCACAAGCACGTAGCACAGGCTGCTGATGACCACCGCTCCGAGCAGGTTCAGCAGCAGTCCCTCACGCGCCATTTGAGCGGTCGTGATCAGGCCGCTGCCATAGACCACGGAGTTGGGCGCCGTTGCCACCGGCAGCATGAAGGCACAGCTGGCGCTCATCGCTGCGGGCACCATGATCAACTCTGGCGGCAGATCCGCCGCCAGCGCCGCAGCCGCAAGCACCGGCATCAGCAGCGTGGTACTCGCTGTGTTGGATGTGGTTTCCGTCATGAAGGTAACCGCAAGGCAGATCAGCAACAGCAACAACCAGACAGGCATGTCGGTCAAGCCGGCTAACGCCTCACCCATGATATCGCTGAGCCCCGAGGCCACAAAACCGCTGGCCAGGCAGATGCCGCCGGAAAACAGCAGCAACACCCCCCACGGAATCGTGCTGGCCCGCTCCCAATCCAGCAGTCGACCGCCACTGCCATTCGGCACCACAAACATCACCACAACCGCCAGCAACGCCACCGAAGCATCGTTCGCCTGGGGCAACCCCAGCCAGGACTGCCATCCGCCGAAGGGCTCACCCCGCGTAATCCAGGCCAGAGCTGTCAGGCCAAACACCGTCAGCACCCGCTTCTCTTCGCTGCGCCAGACCCCCGTGCTCGGCACCTGCACCGCGATCGGGCCGGACAGGTTGCGGGTGAGGGTCAGAGCCATCAGCGGAATCATCAGCACCACCACGGGCACCGCCCAACTCATCCACTGGCTGAAACTGATCGACTGCCCTGTCGTCTGTTCATAGACCTGCATGAAAATGAGGTTGGGCGGCGTCCCGATGGGTGTACCGATTCCGCCCACACTGGCAGCGTAGGCCACACCCAGCAGCAGGGGCACGGCCAGTTCGCGGCGCCGGTCGGTGGCCTCCAGCACGGCCAGCGCAACGGGCAGCAGCATGAGCGTAGTGGCGGTGTTGGAGATCCACATGCTCAGGCTGGCCGCGGCGACCATGAAACCCAGCACCAGCCGTGGGCCGCTGTCCGCCCCGACCAGCCGCACCATGCCCAGGGCAATTCGCCGGTGCGCACCGGAATGCTCCATCGCCTTGGACAGCAGAAAACCGCCCAGCAACAGCAATATCAGGGGAGATCCATAGGCCTGGCCCACTTCGGCGGGCGTCAACACACCCAGCAGAGGCAGCAGCGCAATGGGCAGCAGGGACGTGACCGGTATCGGAACCGGCTCGAATACCCACCACAGCACACACCAGAGTGCCACCATGGATACCACCGCAATGTCCTGACTGTGGCCGGCGCCCTGCAGCAGCAGTGCCAGGCCGACGGACAGCAGTGGCGCTGCCCACAGCAGAAAACGGCGGAAGCGGGTCATGGGCGCTGCAGCAGCGACAGGGGCACACGCAGGATGCGGTCGCCCACGTAGGAACCGATATAAACTGACTGGCCCCGCTGCAGCGCGACGGTGCCGGCGCCCATCGGCGGCCCCGAGCGCTGCAGCAGCGTAGCTGGCTCAAGCGTGACCGGATCCAGCGCAACAATGCTGAACGGCAGTTCGCTGGGTCGCTGGTGCCCCTGTGACAGACTGCGAAAAACCTGCCACAGCGTGCCTTCGTGGGAGGCCACCAGAAGCCGTCCGTCTTCCGCCCAGCTGGCGTTGTCCGGCTTCGGCACGGGCACCTCCGCCAATAGTTCGCCCCCGGGCAATGCGCGGTGCTGCACAAGGTTGCCGAGGTAGACATTGAGGTAAAACGTCTGCTCGTCGGGCGCCAGCAGAATGCCATTGGGGTGTCGCGCACGGGTGGCGGGGAGCGGCGTAAAGCCGGCGTCGCGGGTCCAGCGGTAGACAAACCCGGTATCCCGCCCCAGCGCCGCCAGCAACGCATTGACCAATTGCCAGCGCCGGTCTGCCATGTGCGTGACCAGCAGGCTGCCGTCTGACAGGCCGGCAACGTCGTTGAAATTCGCCGCCGGTGGCCCCTCGGCGCAACCGCGCCAGAGGGCACGCGGGCGATCGCCCGTTGGGTTCTGCAGTTCGAAGAATTCGACGGATTCGCGCTCCGCATGATTCACCACCAGCAGCTGCCAGCGGCCATCCGGGCGGCGACGGATGTCCAGGCCGTGTGCTTCCAGCCGCGATACAGGCCGCAGGCACTGTGGGTCGCCCCACAGCGCATCCGGCGGGGCGGGCACCGGCTCCGGCAGCAGGGAATGCACCGAGTCATCGCGGGTGTCCAGCAGGTACAGGCCGCCCGGCGCCGCCATCTGGCCGAAAATGAGATCGCGACCATTGGGCGCGGGCACCAGGTCTTCCGGCGCGGCGAGCCCGCAGATGGACTGGATACCGTCAACCGGTTCACAGGGGGTGTCGGCCGCCAGGGGCAGGACGGAAAAGCCAAACAGAGCAAGTAGCCACCGCAGGGGGACTTTCTGGAGCATGATTATTTTTCCATGGTTGCTGTTCGCATCCTGCCCAGAGCCGGGCGCTGTGTAAAGGCCAGCTGTGCCCCGTGCACCATGACTAGAGTGAACTCGCCGCAAACAGTACACTGGACACATGACCCCCAGCATCCCAGCTCATCTGGTCGACCCCTTCCAGCGCCGGATCAACTACCTGCGCCTGTCGGTTACCGACCGCTGCGACTTCCGCTGTGTGTACTGCATGGCTGAAGACATGCAGTTCGTACCGCGGGCGCAGGTGCTGTCGCTGGAGGAGCTGTACCGCGTCGCGCAGGCCGCTGTGGGCCTCGGCATCAGCAAAATACGGCTTACCGGGGGGGAGCCGCTGGTGCGGCGCAACATCCTCTGGCTGGCGGAGCAATTGGGGGCACTGCCGGGCCTTGAGACCCTCGCGCTGACCACCAACGGCTCGCAGCTGGCGCGCCTGGCGCAGCCGCTGCAACAGGCCGGTGTCAGCACCCTCAATATCAGCCTGGACAGCCTGCGGCCCCGGCGTTTTCGCGAACTGACCCGGACCGGCGACCTGCACCAGGTTCTGGCGGGCATAGACGCCGCAGTCAGCAGCGGCTTCCAGCGCATCAAACTCAACGCCGTTATCCTCAACGGACGCAACGACGACGAGGCCCTGGACCTGGTGGAGTTTGCCCGCCAGCGCGGCATCGACATCGCTTTCATTGAAGAAATGCCTCTGGGGCGCATCGACGAACACAGCAGGCGTCTGAGCTTCTGCAGCAGTGCAGAACTGCGCCGGCGCATAGCGCAGCGCTATACGTTGGCGGCGCTGGGCGACCCTGCAGGCAACGCCGGGCCGGCCCGCTATTTCAGCATGCCGGACAGCGCAACGCGGGTGGGCTTTATCTCACCCCACAGCAACAACTTCTGCCACCTGTGCAACCGTGTGCGACTCACGGTTGAGGGCCGACTGCTGCTGTGCCTGGGCAATGAACACTCAGTGGATCTGCGCCCGCTGCTGCGTCGACCGGGCAGCACCCGGCAGGAACTCGCCGAGGCGATTGTCGCCGCGCTGGCACTGAAGCCGGAAAAGCATCATTTTACTCACGACGATGAACCGGAGATTCTCCGCTTCATGAATACCACCGGCGGCTGACCGCCCTGACGAGGATACAGCGTGCACACCCAGGACTTTCCGCAACTGGCTTCCATCGAGGCCATAGAGCAGGGTTTCGAATCGTTCGGCTACATCTGCAGCCCGAAAATCGCCACGGCGGTTTACCTTGCCTTTCAGTTGCGCAAGCCCATTCTGGTCGAGGGCCCGCCGGGCGTGGGCAAAACGGAACTGGCGAAAACCACGGCGCTGCTACTGGACGTGCCCTTGATCCGCCTGCAGTGTTATGAGGGGCTCGATGAGGCCAAGGCGCTCTACGAGTGGAAATACGGGAAACAGCTGCTGTACACGCAGATCCTGAAAGAGAAGCTGGGGGATCTGCTCAAGGGAGCCCAGGGGCTGGCGGAGTCCGTGGAACGCCTGCACCAGTTCGGCGACACCTTCTATTCCGAGGAGTTCCTCGAACCCAGGCCGCTGCTCAAGGCCATGCAGCAGGAACGGGGTGCCATACTGCTTATCGACGAGGTGGACAAATCCGACTACGAGTTCGAGTCACTGCTGCTGGAGATTCTCTCCGACTACCAGGTATCCATCCCCGAGATCGGCACCATCCAGGCACAGGTGTCGCCCATGGTGTTCCTCACCAGCAATAACACCCGGGATATCAGTGACGCGCTGAAGCGCCGCTGCCTGCACCTCTATATCCCCTTCCCCAGCGTCGAACTGGAGGAGCGCATTGTCCTCAGCCGCGTGCCGGATATCGATCAGCAGCTGCGCCACCAACTGGTCGAGTTCGTGCATTCCCTGCGCGACCTCGACCTGAAAAAATCCCCCGCCATCTCGGAGACCATCGACTGGGCGCGCAGCCTGCTGCTGTTGCACGCCCGTGAGCTGGATGCGCAGGTCATCCACAGCACCCTGAACGTGCTGCTCAAATTCGAAGACGATATCAATACCGCGGAGTCTGCACTGCGGGACCTGCTGCCGCGTCACGCCCATGGCTGAGGTGGCACCCTCCCAGGCCATGCAGCGCCACCTGGTCAACTTCATCAGCCTGTTGCGCAGTCACGATGTGCGTGTGTCCCCGGCGGAAACGCTGGATGCCATGGACGTCGCAGCGACCCTGGGATACGCCCGACGCGAGCGGCTGCGCGACGGGCTCGCGGCGGCGCTGGCGAAAACGCCGGCAGA
Source organism: uncultured Haliea sp. (assembly GCF_963973825.1). NCBI lineage: Bacteria > Pseudomonadati > Pseudomonadota > Gammaproteobacteria > Cellvibrionales > Halieaceae > Haliea > uncultured Haliea sp. The sequence continues at coordinate 110,707 of NZ_CAXBAE010000007.1, read as the reverse complement.
GGAGGCGGTTTTTCATCATTGCTTCGCGCGCTTCTTTGATCGCAGCCTCGCCGACTTCGCCCGCACGCGAGAAGAGCGCAGCGCCGAAGAGGACGCCGTGGGCACGGACGCCCTAAGCACGGACGCCGTCAGCACGGACACAACCACAGAGAACCACCGGGCCAGCGTCGAGCAGTTGCTGGACGAGGCTTCCCGCGATGACGCGGCGCTGGCCGAGCTGCTGGCGACACCGCTGCTGCAACAGCTGCGCAACAACGACAGCACCGCACTGAACCTGGCGCTGGGGGAAGCCGCAGCGAGTGTTGGGCTGAGCCAGATCCGCATGTTCACCCAGAAAGGCCAGTTCACCCGGCGCATGCTGGACGCCATGGGCGAGGAGCAACTGCGCCGTACACTCGCCAGGCTGGAGGAACAGGACAGCCCGGCGCTGGAACCGCTGCGCCGCTACCGCGACATCCTGCGCGAACAGGTGCGCGACTACGTCGAGCAACACTACCTGCTGCAGGCAGAGGGCCAGAACGCCCGTTTCATGGACGACCTGCTCAGCCGGACACGGCTGAGCAATCTGGAGCAACGCTACCTGCACCGGGTTCATGAGCTGGTGCAGCGGATGGCGCGCAAGCTCGCCGAGCGCCATGCGCGCAAACGGCGCGTCTACCGACGCGGCAAGCTGGATATGGGGCGGACCCTGCGCCGCGGTATCGCCAACGACGGCATCCTGTTCCATACTCACTGGAAGCGGGTGCAGAAAAACAAGCCGCAGCTGTTGGCGATCTGTGACGTCAGTGGCTCGGTGGCGGCCTATGCGAAATTCCTCCTGCTGTTTCTTTACAGCCTGCAGGATGTGCTGCCCAAGGTGCGCAGCTTCGCGTTCTCCAGCCACCTCGGCGAAGTCAGTGACCTGTTCGCGCAACACCCGGTGGACAAGGCGATTGAACTGGTCAACTGGCGCTACGGGGGCGCGACGGACTACGGCAAGAGCCTGCAGGATTTTGCCCGGCTGGCGCTGGAGGATATCAACAGCAGCACCACCGTTATCGTGCTGGGTGACGCGCGCAACAATGATGGCGACCCACAGCTGGAGATCATGCGCAGCATTTACCAGCGCAGCCGCCGGGTGATCTGGCTGAATCCGGAATCGCGACGGGCCTGGGGCACGGGTGACTCGGAGATGCTGCGCTACCTGAGCGCCTGTCACTTCGCTGCCGAGTGCAACAACCTGACACAGCTGGAACGCATTGTGGATCAACTGCTGAAAATGAATCGGTAGGGCGAACATGAGCTATCACTGCAGGCAGTGCAGTTACCGGGGGAACCGGCTGGATGAGCGCGGCTACTGCCCCGCCTGCGGCTCGCCGGACATTCACATCGGCGGCAGGGCCGCAGTCAAGCCACCGCCCAAACCGCGCAAGCGGCAGCTGGTGCTGGTCATTGCCCTGTGGGTAATATTCGCCGGACTGCTGGCCTACAAGTTGGTGTCCTGACCGCGAGCGAGGCCCTAGAAGACCTGCGGGGGCTCGTCCTCATCGCCGAGGCCTTCCACGCTGAGCTTGAAGCCACCGGCCGGGTCACGGAGCTGCCCTTCTCGGGCAAACTTGATTTTCAGGCGCACGTTGTTCGGTGAATCGGCGTTGCGCAGTGCCTCCTCCTCGGATATCAAGCCCTCCTGGAACAGCTCCAGCAGCGCGCTGTCGAAGGTTTTCATACCCTGATTTTCCGACTTCGCCATCACTTCCTTGATGCCATCGATCTCGCCCTTGAGGATCAGGTCGGCCACCATCGGGGTACCGAGCAGAATCTCGATCGCGGCGCAACGCTTGCCGTCCACGGTGGGTATCAGGCGCTGGGATACAAAGGCCTGCAGGTTCAGGGACAGGTCCATCAGCAGCTGCTGGCGTTTCGCTTCGGGGAAGAAGTTGATAATGCGGTCCAGCGCCTGGTTGGCGTTGTTGGCATGCAGGGTGGAGATACACAGGTGGCCGGTTTCAGCGAAGGCGATGGCGTGCTCCATGGTTTCGCGGTCGCGAATCTCGCCAATCAGGATCACGTCCGGGGCCTGACGCAGGGTGTTTTTCAAGGCGTTATGCCAGCTGCGCGTGTCGACGCCCACCTCGCGCTGGTTGACGATGGATTTCTTGTGGTTGTGCACGTATTCCACCGGGTCTTCGATCGTCACGATGTGGCCGGCACTGTTGCTGTTGCGGTAGTCGATCAGGGCGGCCAGCGAGGTCGACTTGCCCGACCCTGTCGCCCCGACAAACAACACCAGCCCGCGCTTGCGCATGACCACCTCGGTCAGGCTCTCCGGCAGCCGCAGGTCTTTCCAGTGGGGAATCTCCGCCACGATGTTGCGCGCGACGATGCTCACCTCGTTGCGCTGCATGAAGATATTGATGCGAAAGCGACCAAAACCGGGCAGGGAGATTGCCAGGTTCATTTCCAGCTCCTGGGCAAAATCCGCCTGCTGCGTGGCGTCCATCAGCTCCTCGGCTATCGCGCGGATTTCGCCGGGCTTCAGCGTTTCCCGCGCGATCGGGCGAAGCTTGCCCTGGAACTTGGCACAGGGCGGTGCGCCGGTACTCAGGTAGAGGTCCGAACCCTGTTCTTTCGCCAGTATCTTCAGCCATTCCGCAATACGCACGCTACACCACCCCCCGAATATCGCCGCGCGACCGGCAAACAAACCGCCTGTAATAGTGCCCTCCGCTCAGGCACCGTGCCACTCTAGCATCCCCGACGCCCCCAACGAAAACACGCCGTGCGACCCTCGCGCGCGGCCTGAGCGGCTCAGAACCGGTCCTTGACGGTAAACAGGATCTGCGGGCTGCTGACCGTGTCATCGCGTATGAAGGGAAAGGCAATATCCACGTGTACCACCGAGCTTTTTTCCGCCCGACTGGAGTTCAGGCGCAGGCCAAAACCGGCATTGGCGAGCACCCCACCGTTGGCGCCGTTGTCCTCGCCCTCAAACCACGCGCGTCCTACATCCACAAATGCCGCCAGCCCCACCTGGAACAGGCGGAACGGATGCCAGTCGGAGTAGTAACGCTGCTCCAGGTTCCAGACGAAGGCGCGATCACCCACCTGGTAGAACAGGTCGTAACCGCGTAGCCCGTTGTCGCCCCCTAGGGTCAGCTGGCGCTCACCGGTCAGACCCTCTGCCACGTCAACGCGCAGCCGACTGAAGGCAACCCACTGCCGGGATTGCTTGTGGTGGTAGCGGGTCTCACTGCTCCAGAGGAGGTTCTCGAAGCCGCTGCCTTCCACTCCCAGGAAACCGCTGAGACGGGTGTCCAGCTGCCAGAGGCGACGCTCGTCCACCAGCAGCGTATTGCTGTAGCTACCGCGCAGCACAAGCTGGTCGCGACTCGCACCCAGGGCTTCGGCCGACCAGCCCAGCGCCCAGGCGTAGCGCTCGCCGACGTAGACATCCTCGGTGCGGCCCAGGTAGTTGAAGTTGTGCAGTTCGACAAAGCGGTCCTCGGTCGACTCGTAGCCGATGTACGGGTAGCTGTACTCGCGATCCTCCGGCAGGGCGTCCGGTGGCAGAGCGGAGTCACTGAAGTCGAAACTGTGGGTTTCCAGCGTGTAACCGAACAGCCAGCGCCCCACTCGCCCTCGGGTCCTGCTGTCCGGGGCGATCCCGCCAAACACGTTGGCAAACTCGATTTCATGGTCAAACTCGGTTTGCTCATCACCCCGGAACCAGAGGGTCTCCTCAAGCTTGGTGCGGTTCAGGTTGGCTCCCGCCGACCAGCGTTCGTAGACGGAGAAAAACGGCCGCACCAGGCTGACACCCTGTTCGTAGCCGTCGTCGTTGTCGGCCACTGACAGCCGCAGTTGCCAGCGGGAACCGCCGAGGGCCGGATCGAAATAGCGCACAGTGGTTCCCGAACGCTCCTCATCACTGTCGCGCTGTACCACCACCTGCTTGCCGGTGCCGAGGAAGTTGGCGTCGCGAAAGCCGAAGGCAAAGGTGTTTTCACCCCCGCGCCGGGACACTGACAGCATCGGGGTGAAGGTCCAGATATCCCGGGTAATCACCTCGAGGTCAACGGTCTCACCGCACAGCCGCCAGGGCCGCACCCTGGCATCGTAGATAAAACCCAGATTCCGCAGGATGCGCTCGGACTCCGCGACACGCGCTGCGCTGTAGGTCTCCCCCGGCTCCACCAGCAGATGATCCTCAATCACCCACTCCCGTGTCACGCTGTGGAAGTCATTGGCCCAGCGATAGAGCGCGTTGTCCTCCCGCGGGTCCTCAACATCAAAGACGGCGAACCGCTGCTGTCGGATGCTGCCGATGCGGGCACCCTCGGGGATGCCCTCGAGGAAGTCCTCCATGTGAGGCACAGGCTCAAAGCGAAACCGGGCGGAGTCGCTCTGCGTAGGGGCCAGTACGCAGGTCGCTTGCTCCTCGTCGCCGTGAGCGCTCCCGACCTGCACGCACAGCAACCAGCTGCACCAGAACACGGGGCACAGCCTGCGCAGGCGGGTGGCAATGTCGCTGCGACGTTTCATGTACCCAAGATAGCCACAAACCGCGGGCCACGACAATCATCGACCGGGCTTTTCGCGACATCGCAGCACAATCTGTACTCGCCCCCCATTGGCGGCTACACTTTCACCGCCCTGGCGGCGGGACACACTCCCGGCGTGCCCCCAGCCATGACAAGGAGTGCCTCTTGACCCCTCATCTGCTCAGCCAATTACAAGCCCTCAATGGGCCCGGCTATGACGCCCTGCTGCGACGCATCCAACGTGGCCTTGAGAAAGAGAGCCTGCGCATCACGGCCGAGGGTCGGCTCGCCCAGACACCGCACCCCGCCAGCCTGGGTTCGGCACTCACTCACTCATCAATCACCACGGACTACTCCGAAGCGCTGATGGAGTTCATCACGCCGGTGGATACCCGCATTGAACAAACCCTGGATACGCTGGCGGACATCCACAGCTTCACCTACAGCAAGCTGGACGACGAGATGCTCTGGGCGACCAGCATGCCCTGTGTGGTGAACGGCGATGACAGCATTCCGGTGGCCGAGTACGGCAGTGCCAACGTCGCCCGCATGAAAAAAGTCTATCGCTACGGCCTCGGCCACCGCTACGGGCGGCTGATGCAAACCATTGCGGGCATCCACTACAACTTTTCGCTGCCTGCAGAGTTCTGGCAGCGCGCCTGGGATGATGCCGGCAATCCGGGAACCCTGCAGGACTACGTGACTGACCGCTACCTGGGGCTGATCCGCAATTTCCATCGCCATTCCTGGTTGCTGATCTACCTGTTCGGAGCGTCACCCGCCGTGTGCGCCAGCTTTCTGCGCGGCCGCGACAGCCACGGCCTGGAGCCCTTCGACGCCACTGGCCGCACCCTGCATCGCCCCTGGGGCACCGCACTGCGCATGGGCGACCTCGGTTACAACAGCGAAGCGCAGAAAGGCCTCAACGTCTGCTACAACTCGCTGGACAATTACGTTCTGGCGCTGCGCGATGCCATCATGCACCCGCACCCACCCTACCAGGCATTCCCTGCGGGACAGCAGGGCGACTACCAGCAGCTCAACGACAGCCTGCTGCAGATCGAGAACGAGTTCTACAGCACGATCCGCCCGAAGCGGGTGACCCAGCCGGGCGAAGCGCCGCTCGCGGCGCTGCGCCGGGCCGGCATCGAGTACGTCGAAGTACGCTGCATCGACGTCAGCCCGTTCGCGCCGCTGGGCATCGACGCCAGCCAGATCCGCTTTCTGGACACCTTCCTGCTCTACTGCCTGCTGGAAGACAGCCCCGCCTGCGACGACGCAGAGCGCGCCCTGCAGGCGGACAACCTCAGCACCGTGGTCAATCGCGGACGTGAGCCCGGCCTGCGTCTGCGCACTGCGGCGGGCGATGAGACACTGCAGGCGTTGGCCGGCACACTGCTGGGAGACATGGAAGGCATCGCCGACCTGCTCGATGCCGCCCACGGCGGCGACAGCTACCGCGGGGCACTGAACGCGCAACAGGCCAAGGTCGAGGACACCGCACTGACACCCTCCGCGCGCGTACTGCAGGAGATGCGGGACCGTGACCTGCCTTTCTTCCGCCTCGCCATGGCCTACAGCGAACAGTGGGCACGGCACTTCCGGGAGCGGGTGCTGTCAGAGAGCACACAGCAGCGTTTTGAGCAGGAAACACGCGAATCGCTGGCGGCGCAGAGGCGGCTGGAGGCCAGCGACGACCTGAGCTTCGAAGACTACCTGGCACGCTTTTTTGGCCAGTACCGAACACTGTTCTAAACGCCGGCACAGGCCGCAAAAGGAACCTGAAACCATGCTCCACACACTGACCCCACGCCTCGTCTACTTCGGGCTTGCCGCCCTGGCACTGTTCGCCATGCTGTTCGCCTGGTACCTGGAGTACCAGGTGGGGCTGAACCCCTGCCCCCTGTGCATGACCCAGCGCGTGTTCGTGATCGCCGGCGGCGTGGTTGCCCTGCTGGCAGCACTGCACAATCCGCGCGCCTGGGGCCGCCGCGTGTATGGCCTGCTGTGTGCCTTGCTCGCCATCGGTGGCGGTGCGGTGGCGGCACGCCACGTCTGGCTGCAGCACCTGCCGCCCGACCAGGTGCCAGCCTGCGGCCCCAGCCTGGAATACATGCTGGAGACGCTGCCCTTCAAGGACACGCTGAGCATGGTGCTGATGGGCGATGGCAACTGTGCGGAAACCCACTGGACGCTGCTGGGGTTGAGCATCCCCGAGCAGACACTGCTGCTGTTCATCGCCCTCACCGTGATCAGCCTCTGGCAAACACTGCGCCGAGGCTGACCCCGCGGCGTGCTTGCGACCGGCCTCCGCCTGTGCCTATAGTGGCAGCCGAAGTCACCGCCAACGCAAGAGCACGCCGCATGCCGTCACGCAACCAAGATCCCGCTGAACAGTTTCAGGCCGTCGACAGCCTGCTCACCACCTGGCTGGCGGAGCGCCGTGCCGTACTCGCACGCTACACCGCACTGGTGGTCGCCAGCGACGATGTGCCCGGCTCGGCAGCCATCACCCAACGCCAGCGCGACCTCTGCGAACTGCTGGTGGACTACGTGTCAGCCGGACATTTCGAGGTCTACAACGAGTTGCTGCACGAGGCAGAAGCCTTCGGCGACACGGGTGCAGCGCTGGCGACTGCACTGATCGCCGAGATCGCGGACACAACCGACGTCATTCTGGCCTACGAAGAAAAATACGGGAGCGGCGACCAGTACCCGGAAACCATGCTCAGGGACCTGTCGGCGTTGGGGGAACTGCTGGAATCGCGTTTTGTGTTGGAGGACCGGCTGATCGCCGGCCTCCACACCCAACACCGGCGCCAGCTGCAGTCGGCGCCGGAAGAAGCTCGCTAGCGCTTAGCCTTCAGCGCCGTCTGCAGGGGCTTCGGCGTCATCAGCCGCCTTGGTCACCGAGATCAACTCCACCTCAAACACCAGAGCCGCGTTCGGGCCAATCAGGTTGCCTGCACCGCCGGGGCCATAGGCGAGATCAGCTGGAATAAACAGCTTCCACTTGGCGCCGGGTGACATCAGCTGCAGTGCCTCGGTCCAGCCTGCAATCACCTGGCTGACACCAAAGCTGACGGTTTCGCCGCGCTTGTAGGAGGAATCGAACTCGGTGCCGTCCACCAGCGTGCCGCGGTAGTGGACTTCCACCATGTCGTCCGCACTCGGGCTTGCACCTTCACCCGCCTCAATCACTTCGTATTGCAGGCCGGACTCTGTCACCACAACACCTTCACGCTGGGCGTTTTCCGTCAGGAAAGCCTCTGAAGCTGCCAGGTTGGCTTCGCCGGCCGCCGCGATCGCGGCCTGCTGCTCGGCCATGGCGCGCTCCTGGTAGGCCTGCATCTCGGCCTGAATTTCTTCCGGCGTCATGCGCGGCTCGGCACCCTCCATGGCATCGCGCAGACCCGCGCTGAAGGCATCGACATCCATCGGCACACCGTCCGCGGCCATGCGCTGGCCCAGGCCGAAGGCAATACCGTAGCTGAGGCGCTGATTGCTGTCCTCCAGCGTCACGGTGGCGGCAGTGTCTGCAGCTTCGGGCGCAGACTGCTGGTTACAGGCCTGCAAGGTCACGGTCGCGACCAGGGCAAGCGGCAATGCGTATTTCTTCATAATGGGTTCCATGGGTAAGAGAAATGGACGTGCGGAAAAACCGACAGGCGGCAGATCATACTACCGCGGGCCACCTCTATGCCACCCCCGGCCCCGCGAGCAGCCCCGCGAGCCGCTGCACCAGCGCCTCCCGCTCCGCAACCGCACAAGCCCCGGGAGCCATCAGGCACTCCAGCGCGGCGACCAGCGCCACACTCGGAGCCGGGGCTGGCACACAGGCCGCACAGCGCTCATGCCAGGCCCATATGGCCCCCTGCTGCGTCTGCTCGGCCACCAGCTCAAGCGCCTTGACCTGCTGCCGAAGCTCGGCCGCCTGCGGCAGGTCGCGCCACTCGCGACGCAGGGCGCGCAGCGGCTGCACCACCCGCTGATTCCAGGGAGCCACACAGGCCTGCAGCTCCGGCCATTGCGCACTGGGCAGCTGCAACCCGCTGTGTGCCAGCCAGGCCGCATACAGGAGCAGATTCACATCGGTGCCACACCGGTCCTGCGCCTCGATACACGCCTCGGCCACGCCCGGCCGACCGTAGCAGTGCAGGGAGAATGTCCACAACGGATGCGTCATCGCGTCTCCGGCTGGTGAGAGCCTCAGGCTGCGCGTAGAATGCGCGTCCTGATGATCATACTACGCGATATTGAACTGCGGCGGGGCAGCAAACTGTTGCTCGAAGGCGCCGGCGTCACTTTGCAACCGGGGCAAAAACTGGCCCTGATCGGGGCCAATGGCAGCGGCAAATCCAGCCTGTTCGCCATGCTGCTGGGCACACTGCAGGCGGACAGTGGCGATATCGAGGGCATGAACAACCTGCGCCTCGCCCACATGGCGCAGGAAGTGGCCACCACCCATGAAACGGCCGGGCGCTACGTACTGCAGGGGGACACCGAGCTCGCGCACCTGTGCAGCGAACTGGAAAGCGCCGAGCGCACGGGCGACTTCCAGCGCGCAGCGGCCCTGCACACCGCCATGGAAGAGGCCGACGGCTACAGCGCCGACAGCCGCGTGCAGCGACTGCTGCAGGGGTTGGGCTTCGCACCCGATGCCGCAGCGCGCCCGGTCAGCGACTTTTCCGGCGGCTGGCGCATCCGGCTCAATCTGGCCCGCGCGCTCATGACGCCCTCCGATATGCTGCTGCTGGATGAACCCACCAACCACCTGGACCTGGATGCGACCCTGTGGCTGGAACAGTGGCTGCAGGCCTACCCCGGCACCCTGCTGATGATCTCCCACGACCGCGACTTTATCGACGCCACCTGCGAACGCATCCTCAGCATTGAGCACCAGCAATTGCACACCTGGAAGGGCAACTACTCCGACTACGAGCGTCTGCGCGCCGAGATGCTTGCCAACCAGCAGGCCAGCTTCGAGAAGCAGCAGCAACGCATCGCCCACATCGAGGATTTCGTGCGCCGCTTCCGCTACAAGGCGACCAAGGCGCGGCAGGCGCAGAGCCGGCTGAAAGAACTGGAGCGCATGCAGCAGCTGGCGCCTGCACACATCGACTCACCGTTCAATTTCATGTTCCCGCCGGCGGGCAAGAGCAGTGATCCCCTGCTGCGCATTGATGAGGCCGACCTGGGTTACGCCGGTAAACCGGTGCTGCACAGCGTCAACCTGGTGCTGCGCCCTGGTTCACGCATCGGTCTGCTGGGGAAGAACGGCGCGGGCAAATCCACCCTGCTGAAGAGCCTCATCGGTCGCCTGCCGCTGCTGCGGGGCGCACGCCAGGCCGGGGAGCACTGCCGCATCGGCTATTTCGACCAGCAACAGCTGGAAGCGCTGGACCTGCAGGCCAGCGCCGCACTGCATGTGCAGCGCCTGAGTCCGGAGGCACGGGACCAGGACATCCTGAACTTCCTCGGCGGCTTCAACTTCCGCGGCGACAGCGCCACCCAGCCCATCGCGCCCTTCTCCGGCGGCGAAAAGGCCCGCCTGGCCCTGGCTCTGGTGGTCTGGCAGCGCCCCAACCTGCTGGTGCTGGACGAACCCACCAACCACCTTGATCTCGATATGCGCAACGCCATGGAGATGGCGCTGCAAGGGTATGAGGGCGCGTTGATCCTGGTCAGCCACGACCGTCACTTGCTGCGCAATACGGCGGACGAGCTGCTACTGGTGCACGATGGCGTCGTTGAAGAATATGAAGAAGACCTGAGGGCCTACGAGAAGTGGATCCTCGGCAGCTACCGCACTGGCGACAACGCAGCCACCGCAGGAGCCCCGACTGCGCCGGAAGCCTCGGCCAAGGAACGCCGGCAGCAGGCGGCCGCACAGCGCGAGCGGCTGCGGCCACTGCAGCGTGATATCGCTCAGACCGAGAAGGCCATGGCACAGGTGGAACAGGATCTGCTCGCGCTACAGGCACGGCTTGCCGACCCGGCAATGTACGCCGCTGGCAGTACCGCTGAGGTGGCGGATCTGGTCAGACAGGAAGGCGCCCTGAAGGCAGAACAGTCACACCTTGAGGAACGCTGGTTGGCGCAACAGGAAGAGCTGGAGGCGATTACGGCCCCGGGCTGACAGCGTCGAGCTGGCACAGGGCGAGCTTGGCCTCACGCGACAGGCGTTTGATGGCGGCTTCCCGGCGCTGGGCCGTTGCCCGGTCCGCCGCCGGCTCACTCCAGAGCAACTGCACAGGGCGCCGCCCGCGAGTGTAACGGGGCCCACCGCTGCGCTCGCCGTTGTGCTGGGCCAGCCGCCGCCGCATGTCGACGGTGACGCCGGTGTACAGGCTGCCATCGACGCACTGCAACAGGTACACCACCCAGGTCGATTCAGTCGCGATCACGGGGCTCTCAGCCATACACAAGGCATAAGGTCATAACGAAAAACTCCTGAGCGCCGGTTGTGCGCACATTGCCCAATGGTATCATTGCGCCTCATCGACGGGCGGTGAACCGCGGCGGATGTGCTGCCGTACCAACGCCACAGCAACTGGAGAGCACCATGAGCGAAAACATCGTACACGTCAGCGATGCAAGTTTTGACGCCGACGTCCTCAACGCCGACCTGCCGGTACTGGTTGATTTCTGGGCAGAGTGGTGTGGCCCCTGTAAGATGATCGCCCCCGTGCTGGACGAAATCGCCAGCGAATACGCGGGCAAACTCAAGGTCTGCAAAGTGGATGTGGATGCCAACCCTGACATTCCACCGAAATTCGGTATTCGCGGCATCCCGACCCTGATCCTGTTCAAGGGCGGCAGCGCCGAAGCGACCAAGGTCGGCGCCCTGTCCAAGAGCCAGCTCGTGGACTTCATCAAGGAAGTCATCTAGGGCACAGTGGCCTGGCCCGCTCGTCGCGCTGTGCAGGACAGGCGGGCCAAAAATCCTAGACGCCTCCAGCACAGCGTGCTACATTCGGTTTCGTTGCACGGCCCCGTGCCGCGATAATAACTCTGCCACCCAACGATTTAACGCTGCATTCACGTCGCCTCTGGCCGGCCTTCCGGCAGCGCGTTCGTTTGCATTGAACGTCTTCCCCGAACAACAACTCAGCGCTCCTCTATGAATCTAACTGACCTAAAAACCAAATCCACGCAGGAACTGATCGATATTGCGAAAGAGATCGGCCTCGAAAACATGGCCCGGTCCCGCAAACAGGACATCATTTTCGCCATCCTCAAGCGCCACGCCAAAAGTGGCGAGGACATTTCCGGCGATGGCGTTCTGGAAATCCTGCAGGATGGCTTTGGTTTCCTGCGCTCCGCCGACAGCTCCTACCTCGCCGGGCCGGATGACATCTACGTATCGCCGAGCCAGATCCGCCGTTTCAACCTGCGCACGGGTGACAGCATTTCCGGCAAGATACGCCCGCCGAAGGACAGCGAGCGCTACTTCGCGCTGCTCAAGGTCAGTGAGATCAACTTCAATCGCCCGGAGAACGCGAAGCACAAGATTCTTTTCGAGAACCTGACGCCGCTGTTTGCGGACCAGCGACTGAAACTGGAGAAGGGCAACGGCAGCACCGAAGACCTGATTGGTCGCGTCATCGACCTGGTTGCACCCATCGGCAAGGGCCAGCGCGGCCTGCTGGTGGCGCCGCCCAAGGCCGGCAAGACAGTCATCATGCAAAGCATCGCCCAGGCCATCCTGACCAACAACCCCGAGTGCTACATCATCGTGCTGCTGATTGATGAGCGCCCGGAAGAGGTCACCGACATGCAGCGCACCGTGGGTGTGCGCGGCGCCGAAGTGGTTGCCTCCACCTTTGACGAACCGCCCTCGCGGCACGTACAGGTGGCCGATATGGTCATCGAGAAAGCCAAGCGGCTGGTCGAGCACAAACGCGACGTCGTGATCCTGCTGGACTCCATTACCCGTCTGGCGCGAGCCTACAACACGGTGGTGCCGAGTTCCGGCAAGGTCCTCACCGGCGGTGTCGATGCCCATGCCCTGGAGCGCCCCAAGCGGTTCTTTGGCGCGGCACGTAACATCGAAGAGGGCGGCAGCCTGTCGATTATTGCCACCGCGCTGGTCGACACCGGTTCAAAGATGGACGAGGTGATCTACGAAGAGTTCAAGGGCACCGGGAATATGGAGCTGCACCTGGACCGCAAGATCGCCGAAAAGCGGGTCTACCCGGCCATCAACATCCGTCGCTCCGGCACCCGCCGCGAGGAACTCCTTACCGGCGAGGAAGAGCTGCAGCGCATGTGGATTCTGCGCAAGCTGCTGCACAGCATGGAAGATGGCCCGGCGATCGAGTTCCTGCTCGACAAACTCCGCGACACCAAGACCAACGACGAATTCTTCATGTCCATGAAACGCAAATAAAGTTAATGCGGAGCCGGCGTTGGCCGGCTCCGCTGCGCGCTATACTGTCCCCTCGCCCGCAACACCCGCCAGGACAGCCTGTGACCTACAAAGACCTACGCGAATTCATCACAGCGCTTGAACAGCGTGGTGAACTCGTGCGCATCCACCAGGAAATCGACCCGCACCTTGAAATGACTGAAATTGCTGACCGCACGCTGCGCGCGGGTGGCCCTGCACTGTTGTTCGAGGACCCGAAAGGCAGCCGTATTCCGGTGCTCGCCAATCTGTTCGGCACACAGACCCGGGTTGCCCTGGGGATGGGCGCGGAGAATGTACAGGCGCTGCGGGAGATAGGGGAGATACTCGCCTACCTGCGCCAGCCCGACCCGCCCAAAGGACTGCGCGATGCCTGGGAAAAAGCGCCGCTGTTAAAGCAGGTGATGAACATGGGACCAAAGCTGGTTCGCAACGCGCCGTGCCAGTTCCACGCCAAGAGCGGCGACGACGTGGACCTTTACCAGCTTCCCATACAGACCTGCTGGCCCGGCGATGCCGGGCCACTGGTCACCTGGCCCCTGGTGATTACGCGCGGGCCGAACAAGACCCGCCAGAATCTCGGCATCTACCGCATGCAACTCATCGGGCGCAATAAACTGATTCTGCGCTGGCTGTCACACCGCGGCGGTGCACTGGACTACCGCGACTGGCAGCTGCAGAACCCGGGCAGCCGCTACCCCGTCGCCATCGCCCTGGGCGCGGACCCGGCCACCACACTGGGCGCGGTCACGCCGGTCCCGGACAGCCTGTCGGAGTACGCCTTTGCCGGCCTGCTGCGCGGCGCCAAAACCGAACTGACCGAGTGCTACACCGAGGGCTGTCGGAAACACGGGTTGCAGGTGCCGGCCAGCGCCGAATTCATCCTGGAGGGCTATCTGGAGCCCGGGGAAATGGCCGACGAAGGCCCTTTCGGTGACCACACCGGCTACTACAACGAGGTCGAGCGCTTTCCGGTGTTTACCGTGGAAGCCATTACCCACCGCGAAGACCCGATATACCACAGCACCTACACCGGGCGGCCGCCGGACGAACCCGCCATTCTTGGCCTGGCGTTGAATGAGGTGTTCGTGCCGATCCTGCAGAAGCAGTTTCCGGAGATTGTGGATTTCTATCTGCCGCCCGAGGGTTGCTCCTACCGCATGGCGATCGTGACCATGCGCAAGGAATACCCCGGGCACGCCAAACGCGTGATGCTGGGTGTGTGGTCTTTCCTGCGCCAGTTCATGTACACCAAATTTGTTATCGTGACCGATGAGGATGTGAACGCACGCGACTGGCAGGACGTTATCTGGGCCATGACCACGCGTATGGATCCACAGCGCGACAGCGTTTTCATCGACAACACGCCCATCGACTATCTCGACTTTGCCTCACCCGTGGCAGGGCTCGGATCGAAAGTGGGTTTTGATGCCACCAACAAGTGGCCGGGCGAGACCAGCCGTGAATGGGGCACGCCCATCGTCATGAGCAGCGAGGTGAAGGCGCGCGTTGACACCCTCTGGGATGAGCTGGGTATTGAACGCCCCGACGCCGGGCGGCGCTAGGCGCCCGGGCTAGCGCAGGGCCGCGGGGCTGGCGTCGGCCCGTTTCGGTTGCGGCAACAGCGGCAGGCTGGTTTCCCGCAGCAGCAAGCCCTCGCGGAAATACACAGCGCTCTCCCGGTCCTCCCCAAGTGCGGCCAGCAACCGGCCCAACTCCGCGCAGACTTCCGGGGTGCGTCGCTGCCGGTAGCTGCTCTCGAAGTAATCCCGCGCCTTGCCCCACAGCTCGTGCCGGCAGGAAAGTCGCCCCAGCGTCAACAGCAACTGGTAGTCGCGGGGGTGATCCGCCAGCCACGCCTCTGCCTGGGCCAGTTGGCGCCCCGCGTCCGGCAACTCCACGTAGCCGAACAACCGCGCGAGATCGCCGTCCCAATCCTGTTTCAACGCGCGCTGGATCACCTTGGCCGCACCGCTGGCATCCCCCGCGTGGATCAGGTAACCCACGTAGCTGCGCAGCACCACCTTGTCCTGCCGCAGTGCCGCAGGCGTTGCCTGCCAGCGCTGATGCAGTGCCACCGAAGCGGAGTCACCACCCGCCGTCGCGCAGGCCTCCAGCAGCTGCGTGTGTACCCTGCGCTCCAGGTCAAGCAATGCCGCTTCGTCCAGCACGGCGTGTTTGCGCAACTCTGGCAACAATTTGAGCAGCGCATCCCAGTCTTCCAGCCCCCGGTAGGCTTTGTGCAGCAACTTCAGCACGTAGGGATGCCGCCCCGCATTGCGGCGCGCGCGTTCCAGCGTGGCCACCGCCTGTTCGTACTGCCCGCCCTGCAGTTTCAGTTCGGCCTGGGTCAGCTCCACGGCAATACCGGCGTCGGAACCCGCCTGCTCTGCCATGCCCAGGTACTCGCGCATTTTGTCCGCTTCATCCAGCTGGAAACTGGCGCGCGCTGCAATCAGGTAGTTGAGCAGCGGAACCTCGCTGTGCTCGGCGCCGCCCACCAGCTGCCGCCGGGCACGCTCCCAGTTGCCTTCGATGAAATTGATCAAGCCACGGTGCGTCAACCGGGCCGCCCGTCGCGTCTTGCGCTGACCCAACCAGCCGGCAATGGATCGCTGCCCGGAAAACACTTTGCGCAGCAGTGCTATGGCGGCGTACAGCAGCAGTGCGATCAGGGCGAGCAGGACCAGGCCCACCCACAGGCTGGTTTCCACGGTGTACTGCCCATAGGCTATCAGCACATAGCCGGGGTGGTTCTCGATCAGGGCAACCACCCCGACACCGAGCAGGAGGGCGAGCAGCGCCAGTATCAGCAGCCCACGCATGGCTACTGTGCTCCGTCGCGCTGCAGGCGCGGCTCGGTATAGGTTTTCAGCGCAGCCAGCGATGCGGAGATATCCGGCAATGGCACGGCAATCACCTCATCCGCCAGGTCGTCCAGCTCACGCACTGCAGCGGCCGCCGCCGCCTCATCGGCGAGGAAAAACTCCATCAGCCAGCGCCTGGCGCGCTGCAGACTGGCGGTGTAGAGCGCCTGATTACCCGACAGTAACGCCACCTGTGCCTGCTGCAGGAGCATCACCAGGTTCTGGCGCAGCAGTCCCTCCCACTGGGGATCCACCAGCGCCTCGACAGGCACCTCGCGACGGCGCACCACGATATAGTTCGACAGCGTGGACAAGGCCTGTTGGTAGCCCTGCTGCAAACGCTGCTGCCAGGTAGCGGCGGGCGCAGCCTCGTCCTCCCCGGCGCGCTGCGGCAGCTCGAAGATCACCAAACCCGCGACCTGGTCGACCAGCGCGCCGAGGCGCAGGTAGAGACCCTCAAGATCCAGTTCGGGCAGCGCACGCAGGACCGCGAGATCCTCGGCCACGGCACGGCGTACCGGGTGCAGGCCCACGCTGTCCAGTTGCCGCAGGATACCGTCCGCGCTCTGCAGCAGGCGCTGGGCGGAGGCGGTATCGCCGGCCATGATCAGGCGCTGATTGGCCAGACGCAGCAGATACTCGACTTCTGCCAGCAACCAGCTGTCCCGGTCACCACCGCGTAACTGCGCCAGTTCCGCGCGCTGCTCCGCCAGCCGCGCCTCCAGGGCCTCCAGCCGTGAGGTCTGCTCCTGCATCGACTGCGCCTGGCTTTGCAAGCGGGGCTGCAGTGCGTCCAGCCGCTGTTCCAGCGTATCCTGTACATTGCGCTCAAGCGCGCGCAGCTCAGCGCGCAGCGCCGAGTCATCAACAGCCACCGCCTGCGAGGGTGCATCGGCCGCTTCCAGTTCCGCAAGACGCTGCAACAGGGCGGCCTCCCGCGCCTGAGCCTCCCATAAAACCCAGCCTGCGGCAGCTCCCAGGCCCAACGCCACCAGCAGCGCCAACCACGCTACCGCGCCGCCGGAACGCCGGGTAGCAGGCGCGGTCTGCATCGGCGCGGCAGGCTTGTCGGGGGTAGCACCCTGTGCCGCTGCGGTTTCCTCCACCGGCGCCTCGACAGCCGGTGTGGCGGGCGCTTCGGTCAGGTCTTTTTCTTCGCTCACGTGTTCTCTCCCTTAACCAGGGTCCAGCGCTCCAGTGCGCGCAGCATCGCGCCATCAGACGCATTGTCCGCAATCAGGCAATGCCGGAATCCCGCTGCCATCGCCGCATCCGCGACGCGGCGCGAGGGCAACAGCAAGGTGACTGTCTGTAACTTAGTGGTTTCTGCGGGGCTAAGCAACGCCAACATGGTCTCCAGGCCTTCGCCGCTGCTGATGCAGATCAGGTCCACCTGCCACCGAGCCAGCATGGCGGCGAGCTCGCCCGGCGCCATGCGCGGGCGGACACGGCGGTAGCAGGCCAGGGTGTCAACCTGTGCACCGCGACGCTCCAGTTCCACGCGCAGCGTATCGCGCCCGCCCTGACCCTTGACGATCAACACGCGTTGTCCGGCGCAGTCGCGCAGGCCGGGCAGTTCCAGCAACCCTTCGCTGCTCATATTTTCGCCCGGGGTCTGGGCCAGCACATTAAAGGCGGCAAGCGCGCGGGCTGTACCCTCACCCACCGCGTACCAGTGCAGACCGGCGGGCAGTTGCGGCCAGTAGTCCTCGATCACCGGCAGGCTGAAATTCACCGCATTCGCACTGATGAAAATCACGTGCTGCACGCGGTCGAGGTCGAGAATGCGGGCCCGCTCGACTGCCGGGAGTGGCTCTACCGGCTCCAGATCCAGAAACGGCAGGTGATGCGCTGTGAACCCGCGCGCCGTCAGCGCATTGCACAGCCTGTCGCCCTGTCCCGCCGGGCGGGTAACCAGCACCGATCTAGCGCCCATAGACCTCGGCCAGTATGGCGCCCGCGCCCTGCGCCAGGAGATCCTCGGCCACTGCGACTCCCAGCGCCTCGGCCTCAGCAACCGGCGCGCGCCCTTCGGCACGCAGCAGCCGCGCACCATCCGGCTGCCCGACGAGGCCGCGCAGCCACAGTGTTTCACCACCGGATTCGAACTCTGCGTAGCAGGCAATCGGGACCTGGCAGCCACCTTCCAGTCGGCGATTCAACGCGCGCTCCGCGGTCACCCGCTGCGCGGTCGGCGCGTGGTGCAGGGGCTGCAAAAGCGCCAGCAGCTGTTGGTCATCACTGCGCAGCTCGATACCCACCGCACCCTGCCCGCCTGCGGGCAATGAATCCGCCACAGGCATGCGCTGGCGGATCCTATCCGCCATTTCCAGACGCAGCAGGCCGGCAGTTGCCAGGATAATCGCGTCGTACTCGCCGGCGTCAAGCTTGCGCAGGCGGGTGTTGACGTTGCCGCGCAGAAACCGCACCTCGAGGTCCGGGCGCGCGGCGCGCAGCTGACACTCCCGGCGCAGGCTCGAAGTCCCTACCACACTGCCCGGCGGCAGCGCGGCGACGCTGTCGTACTGATTGCTGACAAAGGCATCGCGGGGATCTTCCCGCGCACAGATCACGCCCAGGCAGAGTCCCTCGGGGAACGCCATGGGCACATCCTTCATCGAGTGCACCGCGATATCCGCACTGCCGTCGAGCAGTGCGGTTTCCAGTTCCTTCACGAACAGGCCCTTGCCGCCGACCTTGGCCAGCGGCACATCCAGCAACTGGTCGCCGCGCGAGGTCATGCCCAACAGCTGCACATCAAGGCCGGGGTGCGCATGCTGCAAGGCGTCGCGGACAAATTCAGCCTGCCACAGTGCGAGCGGGCTTTCTCGGGTAGCGATGGTAATGGTGCGGGGCATGAACAACTTCCTGGGGCTCGAACGGCGATGATACCAGCCGCGCCCCGGCGCCGCGACTTCAGCTAGCGTGCGTTCAGCCTTGCTGCAGCCTGGCCTTCACGTCAGCGAGGTGCCGCCGGCTGACCTGTGGCCGCAGCGCCACGCCGTCCAGCTCTACTGACCAGCTACCGCCCGCATCCCGGCGCAGGCGTCGGATGTACCGCCGCGCCACAAGGGCATTGCGATGTACGCGCAGGAAGTCCGTTGCAAACTCCTGCTCCAGATCCTTCAGCGCGTCCTGAATCAGCAGCTCGCGCTCCGGGGCAACCGCCGTCACATACTTCTGCCCGGCAATGAAGCAGCGCACCTCGGCGATGGGCAGGGTCTCCAGGCCCCGGTGCCCCTGGCTGCTGACCTGGGTGCGCCCCGCCGGCTCGCCATCCGAGAGCGCAGCGAGCTGTACGCGGTTGACCCGACCCGCTGTCGCCAGAGCCCGCGCGAGCTCTGTTTCTCGCACCGGCTTCAGTAAATAGGCAACCGCCTGATGACGCAGCGCATCGAGCGCATACTCATCATAGGCCGTACAGAAAATCACTGCGGGGGGCGCGGGCAGCCGATCCAGCGCCGCAGCCACCTCGATGCCGTCCATGCCGGGCATGCGCACATCCAGCAACACCAGCGAAGGGTCCTCGCGTGCCAGCAGTGCCAGGGCATCCTCCCCCGATCCGGCCTCGATGACCTCTGCTTCGGGCCGCAGGCGCTGCAGCAGTCGACGCAGGCGGTCCCGTGCCAGCGGCTCATCATCCACCAGCAGGATTTTCATACCACAGGCCCCGCCGGATAGCGCAGCACGACCTGGAACGCCCCGCTGCCGCCTCGCTGGCGCAGGCTGGCCGCATCGCCGTACAGCGCCTGCAAACGCTGCTCGATGTTGCTCAGGGCCATGCGCTCACCGCGGCTGGGCGCGGGCGGATCCGGCCGTGGATTGTCAATCACCACCTGTACATCGCCTCCATCGCGCTGCACGGAAATCCGGATCACGCCCCCCGCCGGGAGCAGCGATACACCGTGGTACACGGCGTTTTCCACCAGTGGCTGCAGGATCAGACTGGGCATCGGCAGATCGGCAAGCGCCTCGGCAACCTCCCACTCCACCTGCAGGCGATCGCCCAGGCGCAACCGCTCGATACCCAGGTAGAGTTCACAGCGATGCACCTCTTCCGCCACGGTATCCCCGGGGCCAGCCTGGCGCAGGCTGGCGCGGAACAGTTCCGCCAGGTCCTCCACCGCGGTTTCAGCGCGCTCCGGGTGCGAGGCGATCAGGCTGGCAATGCTGTTCAGGGTATTGAACAGAAAGTGCGGGCGGATACGGGCCTGCAGGGAATCGATACGCGCCTGCAGCTCCGAGCGCTCCCGCAGGGTGAGTTGCTGTTGTAGATAGAAGTAGCGCAGCGTGATGCCTGTGACCAGCGCGGCAACCAGCATGTTGCGCAGCACCCACCAGCGATCATCCGCATCCGCCATGAGGCCGGGGTAGAAATGCAGAATCAGCTCGCCGGACAGACCCGTGACGGCGACCACCAGCACGATGCTACCCACCGCGGCCAGCCACAGGCTGTGCCGCGAGAACCAGCCGCGCAGACGGCACAGGGTCACCGCGCTCGCCAGCACCAGCCACTGTACCAGCACCGAACCGGTGGCAAGCACGGTCCATTCAAAACGCGGCAGGCTGCTCACCGCCAGGGTGTACATCAGGACCATCAGCTCCGCCAGCAACACCAGGAAGAGCAACGGCCGCGGCGCGCAGAGATCGGGGATGAAAAACGCACCCGAGGCCTGTGCCCGCGCCGCCCGTTGCTGCTCCCCTGTATCCCGCATGTACACAAACCCCTGTCCACCCGGTGGTATACTTGCACCCAAGGGCGACGGGTACAAGCGCCAGAACCCCAGTCACGGCCCGCCGCAGGCCTTCAACCAGACATGGATCAACATGAGCAAGCAGACAGACACCAACACACTTTGGGGCGGGCGTTTCGCTGAACCCACCGACCAGTTCGTCCAGCGCTTCACCGCCTCCGTGGAGTTTGATCAGCGCATGGCGGCCGAGGACATCCAGGGCTCCCGAGCGCATGCCGATATGCTGTGCGCCGTGGGTGTGCTGTCCGATGCCGAGCGCGGACAGATCCAGAGCGGGCTCGACCAGGTGGCAGCGGAGATCGCAGCCGGCGAGTTCCACTGGTCCATCGAGCGCGAAGACGTGCACATGAACATCGAGGCGCGCCTGACCGAGCTGATTGGCAATACCGGAAAGAAACTGCACACCGGCCGTTCGCGCAACGACCAGGTCGCGACGGATATCCGCCTGCACCTCCGTGCAGCCATCGATGCCATCGGCGCAGAGCTGACGCGCCTGCAGCGGGGCACTATCGGACTGGCAGCCGAGCACTGCACGACCATCATGCCCGGCTTCACCCACCTGCAGACCGCGCAGCCCGTGGTGTTCGGGCACCACCTGCTGGCCTGGAACGAAATGCTGGAACGCGATTATGGCCGGCTTATGGACTGCCGTGCCCGGCTCAACCAGTCTCCGCTGGGGGCGGCTGCACTGGCCGGCACCACCTACCCTATTGACCGCGAGATGACAGCGCGCGCGCTGGGCTTCGATCGGCCGACGGCCAACTCGCTGGATTCCGTCTCGGACCGTGACTTCGCCATCGAATTCTGCAGTTTCGCCGCGCTGCTGATGACGCACCTGTCGCGCATGTCTGAAGAACTTGTGTTGTGGACGTCAGCCCAGTTCAATTTCGTCGAGCTGCCGGACCGTTTCTGCACCGGCTCGTCCATCATGCCGCAGAAAAAGAACCCGGACGTCCCTGAACTGGTGCGCGGCAAGGTCGGCAGGGTCAACGGCCATCTGATCTCCCTGCTCACCCTGATGAAGAGCCAGCCTCTGGCCTACAACAAGGACAATCAGGAGGACAAGGAGCCGCTCTTCGATACCATCGATACCGTACTGGGCAGCCTGCGTGCCTTTGCCGACATGGTGCCTGCCATCCGGCCGCGCGCGGCGCAGATGCGCGAGGCGGCACGCCGCGGGTTTTCCACCGCGACCGATCTCGCAGATTATCTCGTGCGCAAGGGACTGCCCTTCCGCGACGCCCACGAGGTGGTGGGCAAAGCGGTCGCACACGGTGTGGCCAGCGGGGCCGACCTGGCCGAAATGTCGTTGGCTACGCTACAGGGGTTCAGTGGGGAGATCGATGCCGACGTGTTCGACGTGCTGACTCTGGAGGGTTCGGTGGCCGCGCGCGATCACCTGGGGGGCACTGCGCCCCGGCAGGTACAGACGGCCGCAGAGGCCGCGCTGCAGCGGCTGTCAGCCCGCCCGCAGTAAGCCAGGCGGGAGGTGCCGGCGGAGGCGCTGCCAGTCAGGGCACAAAGCGCAGGCTGGCCTGAAAGGTGATATCCGGCGCCGTCTCGACCCGGATATCCTCCATAAACCCGGCTTCCAGCGCCCAGCGGTCCGTCAGCTGCCAGCGCGCACCCACATTCAGCAGCAGGGCGCTGTCGCCCAGAGCCGTCAGATTGCTCTGCAGCGGAGCGGCGTGGGCATCGACCTGCGCCAGCAAGGTGACGCGCTCATGCACGGCCCAGCTCACCCCCATACCGGCAAACCAGAGATTGCGCTCCTGCGCGGCACGCAGCCCCGGAACCTGCCCCGCTCTCAGATAACCCGCCTGCCCAAACAGCTGCCAGACGCTCTGCGGGGGCAAGCCGTCGGCCCGCAACACCAGAAAAACATCCTCCGCGCCACTGCCCAGCAGCTCGCGCTCTTCTCCGGTCGCCAGCTTGTACCCCAATCCGGCGCTCAGGCGCCAGTTCCCCCCAGTGCGCAATGCGCGGTGCAGGCCCAGGGTGACATCACCCGCTCCGGAGACGCTGTCCTGCAGGGCAAACGCCGCCGTCGAGTTCAGATAGCGGAAGTCCAGCTGGTCGCGGGGCACCGCATCACGCCCCCCATCCGGCATTCCCCACAGGCTGTGCCAGCTGTCGATCAGCGCATCCAGCGAGCCGCCGCTGTGGCTCAGCCAGGGCAGCTCCACCTGCAGCTCCCAGCCGGGTGCCAGGCCATAGCGCCACTCGAGGGCGAGGCGGTGGGTTTCACCATCCAGGCGCAGTGCCTCCCCGGTGGCGCTGTCGAACACGGCGTGGCTGGCCATCGCGCCATGCACGGCGAAAGCCATGTCCTGCGCAGGCAGCAGCGCGGCACCGCGCATCGAGGGCAAGCCCAGAAGACCGCTGACCGGTGTCAGGTTCTTGCCGTACAGCGGCTCCACTGCCTGGGCCGCACCGGCCAGGAGCAGCAGGGCAGTCAGGCCGCCAATGGCACAGCGACGCAGGGACACCTTGAGGGAAACACACGCTCGCACGGGCAGGGCCTCAGTAACAAACCCCTGATCCTGCCATGATCCCGCGCGCAATTCGAGCCTTTGCCGAGGCGCCGCCCCCGGGCCTGCCCGCCCCGCGTTGTGCAACGCAGAATCCTGCGTCAATTCGGGTATACTGCGCGCTTTTATGGACGGAACCCCAGCCATGCCCATGACGCGCCCTCACTGGCTGATTGCCCCACTACTGGCCCTGCTGGCCGGCTGCGGGCAGACCGGCCCCCTGCAGTTGCCGCCGCAGGCAGAGGCGCCCGCAACCGCGCCGGTGGCGAGTGCAGTGCTGCCAGCAACGACGGCTCACGCTTCCGCAACCTACTGAGTGCCCACAGAACCATGAGTTTCTTCGAGTTTCGCGCCGGCACCCTGTACGCCGAAGAGGTCGCCGCTGACGCCATAGCCCAGCACCACGGCACGCCCTGCTATGTGTATTCACGGGCCGCCCTGGAAACAGCCCTGCGCGCCTACCAGGGCGCGCTTGCCGACTGGCCGCACCTGATCTGCTACGCCGTCAAAGCCAACTCCAACCTCGCCGTCCTCGATGTGCTGGCCCGCCTCGGTGCGGGCTTTGACATTGTTTCCGTGGGCGAACTGGAGCGGGTGATTGCCGCCGGCGGAGATCCCGCGAAGACCGTATTTTCCGGCGTGGCAAAGACCGCCGCAGAAATGGCCAGGGCTCTGGAGCTGGGCATTCACTGTTTTAACGTTGAATCGGCGGCGGAGCTGGATGTGCTCAACCGCGTCGCCGGACAGATGGGCAGGCAGGCACCGGTGTCGATCCGGGTAAACCCCGATGTGGATGCGCGCACCCACCCCTACATCTCCACCGGTCTGCGGGAAAACAAGTTCGGCCTCGGCGTCGACGAAGCCCTGCCGCTGTACCGGCGCGCCGTCGCGCTGCCGCATATCGATGTGCAGGGGCTGGACTGCCACATCGGCTCACAGCTGACGGAGCTGAGCCCTTTCATTGACGCCCTGCGGCGCCTGTTGCTGCTGGTCGACACACTGGCGGACGAGGGTATTGCCATCCGCCATCTCGACCTCGGTGGCGGCCTCGGCGTGCGCTACCGCGACGAACAGCCCCCCGCCATCGCCGACTACATCGCTGCCATCCGCCGGGAGCTGGGCGAACGCCGGCTGCCCCTGGTGTTCGAGCCCGGCCGCTCCATCGCTGCCAACGCCGGTGTTCTGCTCACCCGGGTGGAATACCTGAAGCAGACACCGGAACACAATTTTGCGCTGGTAGACGCCGGCATGAACGACATGATCCGTCCCGCACTGTACCAGGCGTGGCTGGATATACAGCCCAGTCACGCTGCGGCCGACGGCATCAACGCCACCTGGGACATCGTCGGCCCGGTGTGCGAAACCGGCGACTTCCTCGGCAAGCAACGCACACTGTGCCTGCGGGAGGGCAGCCTGCTGGCCATGTTCGGCGCCGGCGCCTACGGCTTCAGCATGAGTTCCAACTACAACACCCGGCCACGCGCCGCGGAAATCATGGTGGATGGTGACGCGATGCATGTCGTCGGCGCCCGTGAAACCCTTGACGACCTGTTGCGGCGGGAACGCCGTCTGCCCGACTGAGGAGCACCCGCCGATGCTGCTCAAATTCACCAAAATGCACGGTGCAGGGAACGATTTCGTCGTCATCGATTTGATAACCCAGCGCTTTCGCCCCTGCACAGAGGACATCAAGCGCCTCGCCGACCGGCACTTCGGTATCGGCTGTGACCAGGTCCTGCTGGTGGAAACGCCGGACAGTCCGGAGGTGGACTTTCGCTATCGCATTTTCAATGCGGATGGCAGTGAAGTGGAGAATTGCGGCAACGGCGCACGCTGCTTCGCCCGCTTCGTGCGTGACAAGCACCTGACCGGCAAGCGCGTGATCCGCGTGCAGACCGCCGGTGGCGTGCTCGAACTGCGCCTGCGTGACAAGCAGCGGGTGGAAGTCGACATGGGCGCGCCGGTCTTTGAGCCAGCGCGTATTCCACTGCTGGCCGATCACGAGGCACCGAGCTACACCCTGCAGGTGGCGGACCAGCAGCTGGACATCGGCGCGCTGTCGATGGGCAATCCGCACGCGGTGCTGCGTGTGGAAGACGTTGACAGCGCCCCCGTTGCCACACTGGGTCCGGCAATCGAACACCACCCCAGCTTCCCGAAACGCACCAACGCCGGTTTCATGCAGGTGCTCTCGGCAGGGGAAATTCGCCTGCGTGTTCACGAGCGCGGGGCCGGGGAGACCCTGGCCTGCGGTACAGGTGCCTGCGCGGCAGCCGTGTACGGCATGATGCGCGGCTGGTTGCAGGACACCGTGACAGTTCACCTGCCCGGCGGTAAGCTTGAGATTCGCTGGCCCGGCCCCGGCAACCCGGTGACCATGACGGGTCCGACCGCCGTCGTGTTCGAGGGCAGTATCAGAATATGACGCCGGCGCCGCGCGCCGGAAATGTGGAGCACAGACCATGTCAGCCAGAAATGAACAGGCAGTCGCTGCCGAGAGCGCAGCATTGACCGACGACACCGTTCGCGAGTACCTCAAGAACCACAGCGATTTCCTGCAGCGCCACCCTGACATGCTGGATTTTCTACACGTGAACCACGCCTCCGGGAGTGCCGTGTCCCTGGTAGAAAAGCAGGTGAGCGTGCTGCGCGAACGCAATACCGAAATGCGCCAGCGGCTCAACGCCCTCACGGCGAATGCGCGCAGCAACGACAAGCTATACGAGCAAACCCGGCACCTGGTGCTCGCCATGCTGGACGCCGACTCCGTCCCGGCACTGTGCGCCGCCTTCCAGCGCGCCATGCAGGCGGATTTCGGTGTTGAACACGCAAGCATCATCCTGTTCGGTGATGCGACCGCGGCGGATGGTTTACGTGTGGTGCCGGCGGAAAGCGCCCAGTCAGCCATCGGCGCCCTGCTGCGCGGACGCAAAGCCGTCTGCGGCCCACTGCGCCGGGAGGAGCTCGACTTCCTGTTCGAGAACGCCGGCAGCGTGGGATCTGCAGCAGTCATGCCACTTGCCGGAACAGAGGACCTGGGGGTCATCGCGGTGGGCAGTTCCGATGCGCATCACTATACGAGCACCATGGGCACGCTGTTCCTGCAGCATATTGCCGAGGTGATGGTGCGCCTGCTGCCCCGCCTGCAAGCACCGGCACAGGCGTGATGCCGGAGGCCACGCCGCTGCAGGTCGCCTCTGAGGCCTTTATCCGCTACCTGCGCGACGTGCGCCAGTTGTCGCCACACACGGTCAGCAACTACCAGCGCGACCTCGCCGGCCTCCAGCGTTTCTGCGCGGATCGTGGTCGCAGCGATCCGGCCCGGTTGCACGAGTCCGACATACGTGCCTGGGTAAGCCAGCTGCGCCGCCAGGGCCTCGCCAGCAGCAGCATCCAGCGTGCATTGTCGGCGCTGCGCTCCTTCTTCAATTATCTCGGTCGGGAACAGGGTCATACGCGTAACCCGGCCGCCGCGGTACAGGCGCCGCGGCAGCCCAGGCGCCTGCCGCGAGCGCTGGATACCGATCAGGTAAACCGCTACCTGCAATTCAGCGGCGATGACCTGACGGCGCGCCGGGACAGCGCCATGGCGGAGCTCTTCTATTCCTCAGGCCTGCGACTGGCGGAGCTGGCCGCTATCAATCTCGGCGACATAGACCGCCATGAGCAGTTGCTCACCGTCACCGGCAAGGGCCGCAAAACACGCACCGTACCGGTGGGCGCGGTGGCACTGGCGGCACTGGATCGCTGGCTGGAAGTGCGCCCCGCAAGCACCGACCCCGCACTGTTCCTCAGCCGTCGCGGAACGCGCGCCAGCGCGCGCACGATCCAGGATCGGCTGCGCCTGCAAGGCCGGCGGGCAGGCATGTACCAGGACGTACATCCACACATGCTGCGCCACTCGTTTGCCAGCCATATGCTGGAATCCAGCGGCGACCTGCGCGCGGTGCAGGAGTTGCTGGGGCACGCGAACATTGCCACCACCCAGATCTACACCCACCTCGACTTCCAGCATCTGGCCAAGGTCTACGACGCAGCGCATCCGCGTGCCCGGCGCCGCAAGCCCGGCGAGGAATGAGCGCATGCCGCTGCGGGTGATCACCTTCGACCTGGACAACACGCTGTGGGACGTGGAGCCTGCCCTGTTGCGTGCGGAGCAGGCACAGCGGGACTGGCTGCTGCAGCATCGCCCCGGAAGCATCGAGCACCACGACCACGACAGCCTGTGGGAATTCAAGAAGCGGGTCTGGAAGCAGCATCCGGAACTGGTGCATCACGTCAGTCAGATGCGCATACGCACACTGTTTGAGCTGCAGCGCGCGGCGGGCTTCAGCGTCGCAGAGAGCGAGGCCGGCGCCCGCGCGGCGTTCGCCGCCTTTCTGGAAGAGCGGCACAAGGTCGAGCTCTACGCGGAGGCGCTGGACGTGCTGCAGACGCTGGCCAAAACCTACCGACTGGGTGCGCTGACCAACGGCAACGCCGACATCTACAAGACCGATGCGGCGGAATACTTCGATTTTGCCTTTCTGGCAGAAGAGATCGGTGCCAGCAAGCCTGCGCCGGACATGTTTCACGCCGCACTGGCGGCGACCGGTGCCGCCGCGGAAGAGATTGTGCATGTGGGCGACAACCCCGAACACGACATACTCGGGGCACAGCGGGTGGGCCTGCGCACTGTCTGGGTGAACCTGGCAGGTGACGCCTGGCAGCCTGAGAGCTATCGCGCCGACGAGGAGGTCACGGCGCTGCGCGACCTGCCCGCGGCCATCGCCCGCCTCAACGGCAAGCCTTGACAGGAAGAACCCCGGGGGACTCGGGTTTAGATCGCGTTTTCGCCCGTCTCGCCGGTGCGAATACGGATGACCTGTTCCATCTCGGTGACAAAGATCTTGCCGTCTCCGATCTTGCCGGTATTGGCTGCCTGAATGATGGCATCAATGGTCGAAGCCAGCTGGGACTCACCGACGGCGATCTCCAGTTTCAGCTTGGGCAGGAAGTCCACCACGTACTCGGCGCCCCGGTACAGCTCGGTGTGGCCGCGCTGACGACCAAAGCCCTTGACCTCTGTCACAGTAATCCCCTGAACACCTATTTCCGCCAGTGCGGCACGGACGTCGTCCATCTTGAACGGTTTGATGATGGCAGTGACCAGTTTCATGCAGGCATCTCCGAATTTCAGCGAAGCCCGCAGTATACGCCATAGAATCGCCGGTGGGCACAGCCCCTCATGCCATTCCGCTGCCCTGCAACCAACGCCGCCAGCCACCGTGGTGCGTGATGTCCTCCGCTGCCGTCAATACACCCTGCGGTTCGCAGATGAAACCACTGACCCAGCTGCCGTCCGCCAGCTCCACTTTGCCGATCCCCAGCGGTGCGGGGATGCCGGCAACGAAGCTCCCCAGTTCGGCAGTCGGGATGGACCACACCTCCACCTCGATGTCGCGCCCCTGCGCTTCGTCACGCACCATGCCCGGGCGCAGGGGAGGCCCCCCGGCCAGCAGGTAGAGTCGGTAGCAGGCGGCGCTCTGCGTGCGGGTCAGCAGGGTGGCGCCGCGCTCACGGAGCTGCCAGTTCAGGGGCAGGCCATCGAGATGCGCACCGCAGACCGCAATCTTCGTGTGCGTCGTGTCAGCCACTGCCGGCGCCCTGCTGCCGCTCGCGGCCACCTGCAGGGCACCCAGTGGCAACGGCAGCAGGGCACGCAGGCGATTGGCCATCGACAGCAATGCGCGGTCACTGAAAGCGCTGCCTGCCAGGGTCACACCAAAGGGGCGCCCGCCCGGCGTAAAGGCCGTGGGCACCGCCACCGCTGCCATGTCCAGCAGGTTCATGAAATTGGTGTAATAGCCGAGTTGGGCGTTGTACAGCACCGGCTCGGCGAGCAGGTCGGCAATACTGAACAGACGTCCCGCCGTGGGTGTGAGCAGGCAGTCGAGGCCCGCCAGCGCCGCCTCGCACTGCTGGCGCAGGGCCGCCAGCCGGTACTGGGCCTGGAACAGTGCCGTTGCTTGCAGCGTCTCACCCTGTGCCACGATACGCCGAACCACCGGATGGATGGCTTCGGGGTTCGCGGCGAGCATGGATTCACAGGCGATGTAACGCTCCGCCACCCAGGGGCCGTCATACAGCAGACGCGCCGCCTGGTCGAAAGGCGTGTAGTCCACCGGCACCAGTTCCACCCCCGCGTCAGCCAGCGCTGCCAGGGTATGCCGGTAGGCCGCTGCATAGTCACTGTCACCAAAGAATTTCAGATGCTCTTCGCCGAGCACGCCCATTTTCAGCGGCCCCGTGCGCAGTCCGTAGTGGCGTGCGCTATTGGCGAAGACGTTGCGGCGGCTGAAGGCATCCTCCTGGTCGAACCCTTCCGCGCAGCTCAACACCCGGTCTGCGTCATCGGTATCCAGCGCAAACAGGCTGATGCAATCCAGGCTGCGGCAGGCGGGCACCAGGCCGCGGGAGGACAGGAGGCCGCGGGTGGGCTTCACGCCCACCAGGTTATTGAAGCAGGCCGGCACGCGGCCCGAGCCCGCCGTGTCAGTGCCGAGACTGAAACTCGCGAGACCCAGCGCCACAGCCACTGCCGAGCCTGAGCTGGAGCCGCCGGAGATGTATTCCGGGTCGAAGGCATTGTGACAGGCGCCGTAGGGCGAGCGGGTGCCGTTGAGCCCGGTCGCGAACTGGTCCAGATTGGTCTTGCCCACCGGAATCGCACCCGCATCCAGCAGTTGCTGCACCACCCGTGCAGACTGCGACGGCGTGTAGGCGAACTCGGGACAGCCCGCCGTGGTGGGAATACCGGCGAGGTCGATATTGTCCTTGATGGCGAAGGGCACGCCCCACAGTGGGTGGGTCGCCGGGTCGCGATCGGCGAGAGCCTCCAGCCAGCCTGCCTGCTCTTGCGCACTGAGCACATGAATCCAGATATTGTGCCCGGCATACTCGCCGGCACGCTGGCGAATGTTCTCCATCACGGACGCCGGCGTCAGTTCACCGTCCGCGTAGGCCGCCTGTAATCCCGCGATGGTCATAGTGTGGCTCATGATGCAGCTCCTGCGCTGTTCTTCGAGTCCTCAAGCACCACCAGTGCCTGCCCCGCGGCGACGCGACCGCCGGCGGTCGGCAACACCTGGGTGACCGTGCCATCGCAGGGGGCAGATACGGCAATCTCCATCTTCATCGATTCCAGCACCAGCAGCGCATCGCCGCGGCCCACGGTATCCCCCACCTGCACGCGCAGCTGCCAGACACTGCCGGAAACGGGGCTGTCCACGACGGTGGCGCTGTCGGGCCAGCTCTGCTCTTCCACAGCCGGGGGCTGCTCTTCTTCAGCGAAGTTGAACTGCCCGCTGGCGTGCCACTGCGCCAGCTCTGCCGCGAAGGCCTGTTGACGGCGGCTACGGAAGTCGTCGATGGCCCCTGCATGGTCGGCCAGCAGCTGCTCGTAGTCGGCCAGTGAGAACTGGCTCTGCTCAATGGTCAGCGGATAGCGC
Source organism: uncultured Haliea sp. (assembly GCF_963973825.1). NCBI lineage: Bacteria > Pseudomonadati > Pseudomonadota > Gammaproteobacteria > Cellvibrionales > Halieaceae > Haliea > uncultured Haliea sp. The sequence goes on along the minus strand of NZ_CAXBAE010000007.1, from coordinate 80,135 downwards.
CCCTGCGGGAAGTCACGACGGATTTGCTGCAGCTCGTCGTGACTGACTTCATAAAAGCGAATCTGGTCGAAGAAACGCAGCAGCCAGGGCTCCTCGAAGGCGTCGGTACGTCGATAGCGGTTCCACATCTGCAGGGTGCGCCCGACGAACTGGTAGCCTCCCGGGCCCTCCATGCCATACACGCAGAGATAGGAACCCCCGATACCCACGGAGTTTTCTGCCGTCCAGGTGCGCGCGGGATTGTACTTGGTGGTGACCAGGCGGTGCCGGGGGTCTACCGGCGTAGCCACCGGCGCCCCGAGATAGACATCACCCAGCCCCATCACCAGGTACGCGGCCTCAAATACAATGCGCTTGACGGCCTCGATGTCTTCGAGCCCGTTGATGCGGCGAATGAATTCCAGGTTACTCGGGCACCAGGGGGCATTCTTTCGCACGGACTGCGTGTATTTTTCGATGGCGAGCCGGCAGGCCTCATCATCCCAGGACAGCGGCAGGTGCACGATGCGTGAGGGCACGCTGAGTTGCGCCAGTTGCGTGGCCAGCTCGCGCTCGCCGCGCTCGAGGTGCGCAAGCAGGGCATCGTGGCCCAGCACCTGGCTGTCGTAGTGAATCTGCAGCGAGCGGATCCCCGGGATCAACTCGCGCAGCCCCGGCAGCGAGTATTGCTGCAACCACTGCATGAGTGCATGGGCCCGGAAGCGCAGCCGAATATCGAGTTCCTGCTCGCCGTACTCGACCAGCAGAAAGTGGTCTCCCGCGCTGCGGCAGACAATCTCGTCACCGAAGGTCTCCGCGGGGAAGCGCGCCAGCACCGGCGACAGCGGTGCCGCCGGCTGCCACTCACAGGCAACCGGTGCAAGCGCGGCAATGGCCTCACTCTGGGCGGCCTCGAGCGCCACCGCCTGGGGCAGCGACACAGGCACAAAGCGCAGCGTGTCGCCAGCCCGCAGCTGCCCGAGCTTCCACAGATCCGCGGTAATCACCGTCGCCGGGCACACGAACCCTCCCAGTGAGGGGCCATCCGGGCCGAGAATAACGGGCATATCACCGGTGAAATCCACCGTGCCGAAGGCGTAGCCATTGTCGTGAATGTTGGAGGGGTGCAGGCCTGCCTCACCACCGTCGGCACGGGCCCACTGCGGTTTCGGGCCAATCAGGCGCACACCCGTGCGGCTGGAGTTGTAGTGAACCTCCCAGTCGGTGGCAAAGAATGTGGCGATGTCGTCATCCGTGAAGAAATCAGGGGCGCCGTGGGGGCCGTAAATTACCCTCAGCTGCCACTGCCGGTGGATGTCGGGCTGCAGTGCAGTGGGAAGCCGCTGCGCTGCCGCGGGGAGCGCAGGCTCCTCACTCAGGTGCAGCACGTCACCGGCCCTCAGCGCACGGCCGTTGTGGCCGCCGAACTGGCCGAGTGTGAAGGTGGAGCGCGAACCGAGATACGCCGGGCACTGAAAACCGCCGCGTACCGCGAGGTACGCGCGCGCCCCGGCTTCACGCACCCGTCCCAGTTGCAGTGTCTGGCCCGCGCGCACGGCAACCACCTCCCACGGAAAGACGGGTTGCTCATCGAGGGTGGCCTCGATCGCCGCGCCGGCAATCACCATTTGCGTATCGACAGCGAAGCGCAACAGCGGGCCCTGCAGGGTAATCTCCAGAGCGCTGGCATCGGCCTCGTTGTTCAGCAGGCGGTTCGCGAGGCGGAACGAGTAGCTGTCGAAAGGGCCGGAAGGCGGCACGCCAACATCCCAGTGCCCCTGCCGACCCGGGTAGTCCTGCAGTGTGGTCTGTGTTCCGCCCTGCAGCACATCAACCCGCGCCGGGCGATGACTGAAGCGGTTCAGGTAGCGGGTGGTCACCTGTCCCTGCAGCAGCGTGGCATCGCGGCTCAGGGCCCGCAGGTAACCGAGATTGGTCTCACTGCCGTAGAGTTCGATCTCGTCGAGGGTGCGCTGCAGCTTCTGCAGTGCCGCGCTGCGGTCGGCGGCGTGCACAATCACCTTGGCCAGCATTGGATCAAAGAAGGGAGGCACCTCAACGCCGGACTCAATCCAGTGGTCAATGCGCACCCCGTCGCCGGAGGGAAAACTGACGTGGCTCAGCAGGCCCGCGCAGGGCTGAAAGTCCAGCGACGGGTCCTCGGCGTAGACGCGCACCTGCACGGCGTGACCCCGTGGCCGCAGGGCGACGCGCTCGGCATCCAGGTCGGGAGCAGTGCCGGCAGCAATGCGCAGCATCCATTCCACCAGGTCTACGCCATACACTTCTTCCGTCACGCCGTGCTCAACCTGCAGCCGCGTATTGACCTCGAGAAAATAAAACGCTGCCGTGTCGGCATCGTAGATGAACTCCACGGTGCCGGCGTTGCGGTAGCCTATGCTCGACAACAGGCGTTCAGCGGTACTGTGCAGAGCGGTACGGGTCGCGTCCTCCAGATTGGGGGCGGGGCATTCTTCAACCACTTTCTGGTTGCGTCGCTGGCTTGAACAGTCACGCTCCCCGAGCGCCAGCGCCCTGCCCTGGCCGTCTCCCACCACCTGCACTTCAATGTGCCGGGCACGGCCGATGAATTTCTCCAGGAACACGCTGTCGTCAGCGAAGTTGTTGGCGCCCAGCCGACGCACAGAATCAAACGCACCGGCCAGCTCTGCTGCATCGTGGCAAAGCTGCATGCCTATGCCGCCACCGCCAGCCGTGCTCTTCAGCATCACCGGATAGCCAATACGCAGCGCCTCTGCTTCCGCCGCCGCCAGCGTGTCGAGCAACCCGGAACCCGGCAACAGTGGAACACCCGCGGCCTCCGCCAGGTCCCGGGCCCGGTGCTTGAGCCCAAAGGCCTGCATCTGCTCAGGTGTCGGCCCGATAAAGGCGATGCCCGCCGCTTCGCAGCGCCTGACGAATTCAGCGTTTTCGCTGAGAAAACCGTAGCCCGGATGAATGGCCTGCGCGCCGCTCTCGCGCGCCACCTCGAGAATGCGCTCCATGTTGAGGTAGGTCTCGGCGGCACCCCCCTCCCCCAGGCAGAAAGCCTGGTCCGCCTGTCGCACATGCAGGCTGTCGGCATCGCAGTCTGCATATACCGCCACAGAGCGGATATCCATTCGACGCAGGGTGCGCAGGATGCGGGTGGCGATCGCCCCCCTGTTGGCTACAAGTACAGTGTCAAACATCGTCAAACCTGGCGCGGGTCGTCCCGTCTCATCGTTGCCGGCTATGGTCGTCCACAGCCGGGGTTATCTGATTCAGCGATCCCAGACCAACACCTCAACCGGCGTTGGATTAAAACCATTGCAGGGATTGTTCAGTTGGGGGCAATTGGAAATCAGCACCAGCACATCCATCAGCGCCGTCAATTCGACATATTTGCCCGGCGCGGAAATACCGTCCTCAAAGGTCAGGCCGCCCTCCGCGGTGACTGGCACGTTCATGAAAAAGTTGATGTTGTGGCCGATATCACGCTTGTGCAGGCCATACTCGGGGTGTTCGGCAATCGCCAGCATCCAGCTGTCGCGACAGGAGTGCATGCAGCGTTTCTCAAGGTCGTAGCGCACCGTATTGCTCTCACTGGCGCAGGCGCCGCCCAGGGTGTCGTGACGACCACAGGTGTCCGCGACAATTTCCAGCATGGGACGGTTGCGGCTGGAACGCAGTATGGACCCCGCGCTCAGGTACACATTGCCCTGTTCGCGCAGGGTATCGGTCGCGCTGTAGCGCTCGGCGCTGTCCTCTGCGTTGAAGAACAGGGTATCAGCGGCCTGATTGCCCTCGAGATCCAGAATACGCAGTGTCTGGCCCGCGTTCAGCCGACCCAGGTAATAGTCGCCGGCGGGCACGGTGGTGCGGGAATGCGCCTCATCGGGGCGCCGTACACTTTCAGTCAACATGGTGGACTCCTCAGCCTCCCAGGTGATACAGCAGGTTGTTGTGGAAGCCGCGCCGGTTCTCATCGCAATGATTCAGGCAGATGTCGTCCTCAGCCACCGGAGCCGCCTTGCCCAGTGCGATATGCACGGGGCTACGCGGATAGGACGGCGCGCGATGCAGTGGATGGGGGCAGGCGTGGAGCAGTACCAGCGTGTCCATCTCAAAGCGCAGGGTGACGTGGCTGCCGGCCGCGCTATGCCCCTCCACCCGACGCAGATTCCCGTCCTCGTCGGTGGAAACACGGCTGAACCAGTTGATATTGGCGGCCATATCCGCCGCACCGAGCCCATACTTGGCGAGTTCGACAAGAAACGCATCGTGGCCATTCTGGTGCCAGTCGTTGCGATCGCCCTGGTAATCGCGGCCGCCCCACTGTTGCGCGACATGTTCGGCACGGGAATTGCCGCATACCGTCTCATGCCACCCCAGGGAGTCCTCCACAATGGAGGCAAAAATGCGGCCCATATCCGAATACAGGCAATGCCCCCGGGTGAGCTTGAAGGTGTGCTGGCATTTAAGCGTGTCGGGTGCGTTGTAGCGCTCCTGCAGGTTTTCGGGGTTGTAAAACAGCATCCCCAGATTGGCGTCGCCGCGGCTGTCGGTAAGCCGCATTGCTGTCCCCCTGCGCAGGCGCAGTGACCAGTGGCCACCGGGAGCGATTTCGGTTTCATACTCGCAAGCGTTCATGATGTCATTCCGTTTCTGTTGCCGTGCGCGCCAGGTCGCGATCAATGTCAGACAGGGTGTCCCGGTCAATCTTGCCTACCGGCAAGTCGTAGGTGATGGTCGCGCCATAGGCGTCGGGTGCCTGGGGATCGTGTCGTGTCTTGTCGAATACCCAGAGCCGGGTACCCAGGTAGAAACCCTCCTTGAGATCGTGGGTGACCATGAACACCGTGAGCCGGTACTGGCGCCAGAGGCGCAGCACGAGGTCGTGCATGTCGGCCCGGATACCGGGGTCCAGGGCACCGAACGGCTCGTCGAGAAGGAGAATACCGGGGCGGCCAAGCAGCGCCTGGGCGATGGCGAGACGCTGGCGCATGCCACCGGAGAGCTCGGCGGGATACTGCCCCTGCGCGTGGGACAGACCCACTTCCTCGAGCAGGGCCAGGGCCTCCTCCCGCGCCGCGCGGCGCGCGCTGCCAAACAGTGCGCCGGTAAGATTGCGGCGGGAGAAACCGCGAGCAGCCATCACGTTCTGCAAAACCGTCATATGCGGGAACACGGAGTACTGCTGGAACACGATGCCCCGGTCCGGGCCCGGTTCGCCGGGTACGGGCTTGCCGTGCAGCAGTAACTCACCGCTGCTGACGGGCTCGGTGCCCAGCAGCATGTTCAGGAAGGTGCTTTTACCGCATCCCGAGGTGCCCACCAGGGTGATGAACTCTCCTTCCTCAACCCGCAGGTTGACGCGCTCCAGCACCACTTTGTCACCGTACTTCTTCCACAGATTGCGCGCTTCAATCATCAGTGGGCCCCCTGGTGATGCCACGGAAACAGGCGACGGCTGAGGGCTGCCAGCAGCGCATCAATCACAAACGCCAGCAGGGTGATCCAGGCTACATAGGGCAGGATAACGTCCATCGCCATGTAGCGGCGCACCAGAAAGATGCGATAGCCCAGGCCCTCGGTCGCGGCAATCGCTTCGGCGGCAATGAGAAACAGCCAGCCGGCGCCCAGCGAAAGACGCACTGCGTCGACCAGTCGCGGCATCAGCTGCGGTAACAGCACCCGGCAGATGATCTGACTGGTATTCGCTCCCAGAGTTTGCGCCTTGACCAGCTGCTCCGAGGGTATCTCCTGCGTGCGCCGCTGTATGTCGCGGGCAATGAACGGTGTGATGCCAATGGCGATCAAGGCCACCTTCGACAATTCACCCAGACCAAACACGATGAACAGGACGGGAAGAATCGCCAGCGGGGGAATCAGCGACACCACGGTCAGCAGGGGACTCGCCGTCGCTGCCACCAGCGGCAGGGCACCGGTGAACAATCCCAGTGCAAGGCCGATCACCGCCGCGATCACCACCCCCAGCCCAAGCCGGGTAAGGCTGCTCAGCGTGTCCTCCCAGAGCAGGTAGTCACCGCTGCGCTTGCTCGGCTCGAAGGCCATGCGCTGTATGGCATCGCCGATCTGCGCGAAGCTGGGCAGCAGTTTGTCTGCGGGGTTTTCCGCCAATCGGGCATCCGAAGCCAGCATGTACAGCAGCACCAGTGCCACAAAAGGCAACAGGGTAAGCAGCACGCGCAGCATCGGCGCAGGTGTCTGGTTAATCAGGCGTTTCATGATCAATCCTTGATGGGGTGGAGCACGGGAGAGCAACGCTCCCGTGCCCTGCCGTGGGCCTAGAGTTCGCCGTCCAGGGCCATTTGCATGTAGGTCGGATCAAAACGCAGCTTGATGTTATTGCTATCACCGTAGACGCCCGCGGGTGTCTCCACACCGATGAACGTGGCACCAGGCGCGCCCTCACCCAGCAAGCCGTGTTTGTGCGAGAACTCCGCCACCGTCTGCATGGTGGCCTTCACCTGCTCGCTGTTGGTCAGGGCCAGCGCTTCCGCCGGGGTGTAGAACATTTCGGTGCTGGCCAGTTGCGACTCAAAACCTGCAAGGTCGGTACCGGACAGTTCCGCCAGGAAGGTCTTGGCGGCGGTCGCGCGCTCATCGCCACCGTTCATGTGTGCCATGATTTCGTACCACGCCCCGGTCAGCGCCTTGCCCAGCGCCGGGTAGGCCGCCAGCGTCTCGGTGTTGATGATCAACAGGTCGATCACCTCGCCGGGGATCTGGGAGGAGTCGAATACGAGGTGGCTGTCTGGCATGGCGGCCACTTCACTCAACAGGGGATTCCAGGTCGCGACTGCCGTCACACCGGGTGTCGCATAGACCGCCACCATATCGGCGTCCGAGGTGTTCACCACCTGGACATCGCGCTCGGTAAGACCCACGCTTTCCAGGCCGCGGGCCAGCAGATAGTGGGACACGCTTAGCTCGACCAGATTCACGGTCTGCCCCTTGATGTCCGCCATTGAGTCCTTGCCTTTGAGCACGATACCGTCATTGCCGTTGGAAAAGTCGCCGACGATCAGCGCCGTGCTGTCCACACCGCCCGCCGCCGGAATGGTCAGCGCATCCATGTTCGTCATGGTGCAGGCATCGAACTCGCCCATGCTGTACTGGTTGATGGATTCGATGTAGTCGTTGATCTGCACCACTTCGATATTGATGCCGTATTTGTCGGCCCACTTCTTCACGATGCCCTGTTCGGCACCGTAGGCCCAGGGTACCCAGCCGACGTAGATCGACCAGCAGATCTTGAAGCTGTCGCGGGCCGATGCCGTTGACGACAACATCACAAGGAGCAGGAATAGGGTAAATCGCTTCATGGTGTACCTCTCAGTCGGGTTGGGTCGGTTGATCACAGAGTACCCCCGGCATTTCGCCTTCAGTTCTCCCGGGCTTTTATCCCGCCGTGTAACCCTTCACCGAAAGGTCGAGTGCTCTCGGACCAGTCACCACCGGTACAGTGGTCGGAACCCTAGCGCTCTATTGGTTTTCATGTCACGTCATGTCAGGAGTACGGACAGGTAAGGCAAAGCAGGAACCATGCCAGAACCGTCAATCCCGCCGACAGCGGCCACACTGCGACCCTGAGCGCGGTACGCTGCACCGGAAAATGCACCAAATGCATGCCCTGCGCCATTCTGGTGCATCGCGCCAGGGCGCCCGGGCTGGCGGACGGAGTGACCCCGAACGCCGCTCGCCGCCACCGCCGCGACCTGCACCAAAAAGGACGCGGGATGCACACCTCGCGGTGCATCGCCCCGCGACACACCCGAGTCAATCTTTACCGATCCGGTATTTTTTATTATTTTTCAATAGGTTGTGATTATACATACATCTTGGCATGGAAGTTGCTCCTCGGTATAGAGCACGCTATCCAGGATCAGATCATGCAATTACGCACCTTTAAAACCCTGTGGGGCCACACAGGCAGCATCGACCAGGGCGCCCTGCTCGCCCGCACTGCAGGGTGTGCCGGCTTAGAGGCGCCGGCAATACACAGCGCGCCCGGGCACCTCGAGCAACTCGCCAGTGCGCTGCAGACACATGAGCTGGAGTGGATCCAGGAAATCTGCACCGCGGGCTCCTACGTTCCCCGGCGAGACGCCAGCGTCAGCGAACACCTCGAGGACCTGGAGGCACAGATTGTGCTGGGCAAACCTCTCGCGCCACGCTTTATCAACGTGATGGGCGGCTGCGATGCCTGGCCCGTTCAGGACAGCGTGGACTTCTTCAGGGCGGCCATGGATATCGCCGACCGGCACGATGTGCTCTGCTCCTTCGAGACACACCGTGGACGCAGCTTCTATTGCCCCTGGAACACTGTGGCGATTCTGCAGGCGCTGCCGGCACTGAAAATCACCTGTGACTTCAGCCATTGGGTGGTCGTCTGCGAACGCCTGATGGACAGTGAGTGGGACGCCGTCACCCTGGCCGCGCAACACGCACACCACATTCACGGGCGCATCGGTTATGACCAGGGGCCCCAGGTGCCCCACCCCGGCGCACCCGAGTATGCCGACGCACTGGCCAGTCACCAGCGCTGCTGGGAGGCCATCTGGCAGGCGCAGCAGGCGCGGGGCTACAGCGAAACAACACTGACGCCGGAATTCGGGCCCGATGGCTATCTGCACCACCTGCCGTTTACCAACGCCCCCATCGCAGACCTCTGGGAACTCAACCGCTGGATTGGCGCCGAGGAGCAAAGGCACTTCGCGCGCTGGTCGCATGCCAACGCCACCAAGGAGGCCCGTCATGCGTGACGCTCTCAAACTGCGCGACCCCGCGGGCGCGCACTACACGCTGCTGGTGCTCGCCTATATTGCACTGACCTATACAGGCGGCTGGGCGGCGCTGTTCCAGCCCAGTGCGGCGGTCAACGCGCTGGGCGTTGTCGTGCTGGCACACAGCATGCTGATCGCCGCCTACCTGCTGCACGATTGCGGACACAACGCGGTGTTCATGTCGGCGAAGACCAACGCGGCACTGGGCAAGGTTCTCAACTGGATAACCGGCAGCTGCTACGGGCGCTTTGAGGATATCCGCTACAAGCACATGCGCCACCATGTCGACAACTACGACCCCGTGGTGTGGGACTACCGCAGCTTCCTGAAACGCCACCCCGGCCTCGCGAGGCTGGTGCATGCCGCGGAATGGGCCTACATACCCGCCGTTGAAATCATGATGCACACCATGCTGGTCCTCGCACCCTGGGTGATCGAGTCCAAACGCGCTCAACGCGGTCGTGTGCTGCGCGTATTGCTGGTTCGTGGTGCACTGCTCGGGCTGGTACTGTTCATCAGCCCCGTTGCCTTCCTGCTGTACGCGCTGGCGCAGCTGTTGCTGCTCACTGCCCTGCGCTTCATGGATTGCTACCAGCACAACTACGAGGTGATCTTTAATCTCGACGACCCGGATACAGTGTTTCCCCACAAGGGTGATGCCAAGTACGAACAGCGCAACACCTACAGCAACCTCCTGTCACACCGCTTTCCCGCCATCAACCTGCTGGTGCTCAATTTCTGCTATCACAATGCACACCACGAGAAGCCCACGCTGGGCTGGTACCGCCTGCCAGAGCTGCATCGCAGCATGCAGCCCGACGTCGAGGCACAGACACTGGGTTTTGTGCCGCAGGCGCGTGCCTTTCACAAACACCGGGTGGCACGCATTTACGCTGAAGAATACGGCGCCGATGAGGTAAAGACCTCACTCAACGAGGGGCGCGCGGTCGGTGTCGACGCGCTCAGCTTCCTGACGGCGTTCTAGATCGCGATGCATCAGGCCAACCCGCTATTCAGTTCCGCCCGCAGAGTCGCTGCCGTCGCCGGCTCCCGAACTGTGCTGGGCATTCTGGGCTGGGCGCTGTTCATCGGCGGCTGGTGGCTTGCCGCGCATGCCGAGATCGCGCCACCGCGCCTGTTTCCCGGGCCGGAAAAAGTGTTTACCAGTTTGTATGAATTACTGGTGGAGAAGGATTTTGCCAGCGATATCTGGGCGAGCGTGAAGCGCATTCTGCTCAGTTTCGGCATCGCCGTGGCGATTGCCCTGCCGCTGGGTCTGCTGATGGGCGCCTACCGTCCCATCGATCGCGTACTGGGCCCGGTAGCCAGCGCCTTCCGCTACCTGCCGGCACCGGCGTTCATCCCACTGTTACTGATGTGGCTGGGCACCGGGGACGAGCAGAAAATCGCCCTGTTGGTGATCGGCGTGCTGTTTTTCCTCATCATCATGCTCGCCGACGTTACCCGCCAGGTGCCCAGGGTATACATCGAAACCGCCCGCACCCTCGGCCTGCGCGCGCCCCAGATTCTGCTTTCGGTCACGTTCAGGGCCAGCCTGCCAGGCTATCTGGATGTGCTGCGACAGATGCTGGCGGTGAGCTGGACGTATCTGGTAATCGCCGAAATCGTCGCCGCCACCGATGGCATTGGCGCCATGATGATGCGCGCCAAGCGCTTTGTGCATATTGACGACATCATGGCCGGCATTCTGGTCATCGGCCTGCTCGGCCTGCTTTTTGACGCACTGTTCAAACTGCTGCATCGCACTGCGTTTCGTTACCTCGAGTCCCACTAGCAGCACTCAACCGCAAAGGAGCACCACTATGCGCTATATTCGATCCGGTATTGCCATCCTGGCCCTGGCCCTGGGGTCGGCCACCCAGGCCGCTGACCCCGTGAAACTCTCACTCTTTTCCTGGCCCGGCTACGGGTTCTGGTTTATCGCCAAGGAGAAGGGCCTGACCGAGGGGTTGGAGCTCGACATCAGCATCATCGAGGATCCCTACCAGAGCTTCGCCCTGATGACGGCGGGGGAACTCCACGCCACCTCAAGCACCGCGGAGTATGGTCCCATTGCGGCCGACAAGGACGTTGGCATCAAGCTGGTGACCTACACCAATCCGTCCTACGGCACGGATAAAATCATCCTCGCACCCGGCATCACCAGCGCGGAGCAGCTCAAAGGCCAGACAGTCGCAGTGCTGGAGGGTGGCCTGACACAGATCTTCATGGCTGAATGGCTCACCGACAACGGCGTGGGAATCAATGAAGTCACCTTCACCAACCTGATCATGGACGATGCCGTGGGCGCGATGGTGGGCGGCACCGCGGCCGCCGCGGAATTCTGGGAACCCTTTGGCTCCCAGGTGCTTGAAGCCATGCCAGGCGCCACGGTGGCAGCAGACTCCACCGAGGAAAAGTACATCACCACGGCGCTGCTGGGCGACGCCCTCTACATGAGCACGGCCTTCCTGGAGCAGCGGCCTGAAGACGCGGCCAAACTCACCCGGGCCTACTTCAACGCCGTGGATTTCTGGAAGACAAACACCGCGGAAGCCAACCAGATCATCGCAGATGGCCTGCAGTTCACGGTGGCGGACGTCGAGCAGGTGCTGGGCAGCACGGGCGACATTCTCAAGGGCGGTATCTTCGTCTTCGACCGCGACCAGGCCGCGATCTTCATGGGCCTGAAAGACGGTGAACTGCCCCTCGGAATTGCCGCCGACGGCATGCAGAACCACTGGGATATCACCACGGACTGGTGGTTGAAGTTTGGCTTCATCGACAAGGCCATGCCGATGGCGGCCGGGGTCGACACGACGCCGCTGGCGGCAGCGCTGAACAAATGACCGCAGGCACACACAGCGGACTTACCGTCTCGGGCGTCAGCAAGCGTTTTCTGCTGCGCTCGGGACAAACCCTGACCGCGCTGGACAACATCAACTTCGAACTGCCAAAAACCGGGGTCGGGGTGTTACTGGGACCGTCCGGTTGCGGTAAATCCACCTTGCTGCGGATTATTGCCGGCCTGGAGACACAGGATGAAGGCGACATCACCGTGGATGGCAGCACCGTCCTCGGGCCCGGTATAGACCGCGGCATGGTCTTCCAGAACTACAGCTCCTTTCCCTGGCTGACCGTAGAGGAAAACGTCGCGTTCGGCCTGAAAGCCCGGGGCGAGGCGCTCAGCCTGCGCGAGGGGGTGGTTCCGTATTTCATCAAGGCAGTCAAGCTGGATGGCTTCGAACGCGCCTACCCCCACCAGCTCTCGGGCGGCATGCAGCAACGCGTCGCCATCGCCCGCAGCCTGGCCAGTAATCCGTCACTGCTGTTGATGGATGAACCCTTCGGCGCACTGGACCCGGAAACACGCTGGCAGATGCAGAGCCTGCTGTTGGAAATTGTCCATCAGGAACGTACCACTGTGCTGATGGTGTCCCACGACATCGAGGAAGCGCTGTATCTGGGTGACGTGGTGTTTTTTATGGGCACGCGGCCCGGGCGCCTGCTGGAGACCATCCGTCCCGGCCTGGAGAAGAGCAGCACCGATCGCGATGCCATACTGGATTTCGATGAATACCGCTTTCTTGAGCGAAAAATTCGGCAGATGATGCGTGCGCAGTCACTGGACTGTGCGTAGCAGGCGCAGAAACTCACCGACAAAGAAGTCGAGATTGTTATCCAGGTCGGTGATGCCGGAATCGAACAGCCAGCTCTGGGTCAGTCCCATCAGGTAAGCATACATGGACAGCGCCACCGTGCGGCTCGCAACACCTCCCTGAACGCCCTGCTCCCGACGGTAGCGCTCCACCCAGGCCGCAAAGGTCGCAATCAGGGAGGCCGTCAATGCGCGTTCGCGCGCCAGTGTTTTTGATACCGCCTCGGTAAACTCGGTCTTGTTGAGAAAGATCTCGAATGACTGCCGAAAATAATGATCATCCAACAGCATACGCAGCCACTGGCGAGAGAAGTCCGCTGCGGCCGCGAGCGGGTCGCTGGCCTCGTGGTGCAGCGCAACCAGCCGCTCCAGCGGCAGCTGTGAGTAGGCGAGGATTTCTTCAAACAACTCTTCTTTGCTGGCGAAATGCCAGTAGATGGGCCCGCGGGAGCACCCTGCCTCCTCCGCAATCAGTCGCAGGGTGGTGCCGCTGTAGCCTCGTTGGCCAAAGAGTTTGAGCGCCGCATCCACCAGGCTCTGCCGGGTTTTCGCTGCATCCTCCTTGGTTCGCCTCATGATCCGACCCGAGCAATGGAAAACCTACAGTGTAGGGACGCGACCGGCAAAGGCAAGTCGCGACCCCCGGTGGTAACGGTTAACCGAAGAGTCGCAGATAGCGCGCCACTTCCCAGTCCGATACGATGTTGTGGTAACTGTCCCATTCCGCCCGCTTGAAGTCGACAAAGGCCTTGTGCATCGCGGGGCCCAGCACCTGATAGGCCAGTTCATCAGCGGCGATAGCCTCTGTCGCCTCGGCGAGGGTCTTCGGCAGACACTGAATGCCGGCCTTGGCGATTTCCGCATCACTGTAATGGTACATGTTCTCCCGGTGCGGCTGACCGGGGTCAATACCCTGCTCTATGCCCTCCAACCCTGCGGCGAGCATCAGGGCCGCACCGAGATAGGGATTGCAGGCGATATCCGGCGCCCGGCACTCGACCCGTGCACCGGCACTGGGAATACGCAACATATTGGTGCGATTGTTATTGCCGTAACAGCAGAACACCGGTGCCCAGGTGGAGCCGGACATGCTGCCCTGACGCACCAGCCGCTTGTAACTGTTCACGGTGGGCGCGACCACCGCGCTGATGGCCTTGGCGTGGCGCAACACGCCCCCGATAAACTGGTAGGCGAGCTCGGAGACACCGCAGTCGTAGCGATCGGCATCCGGGCTCACTGCGAACAGATTCTGCCCGGTGTCCACACTCGCCAGGGACATGTTGTAATGGGCGCCACTGCCCGTGCGGTCAGCGAAGGGTTTGGGCATGAAACTGGCGAAGGCACCATGCTTGCGCGCAATTTCGTTGGCCAGCAAGCGGAAATACACCAGGCGATCAGCCATGGTCAGCGCATCCGCGTAATTGAAGTCGATCTCGAACTGGCCGTTGGCATCTTCGTGATCGAAGGAATAAACGCCCCAACCCATGTCAGTCAGTGCCTGTACCAACTCGTCGATAATCACGATGTTATCCATCATGCTGGGGATGTCGTAACAAGGCTTGCCCAGGGTATCGCGCTCACTGAAAGGCACCGGGCGCCCGTCAGCCCCCTTGCGCAGGATGAAAAACTCGGTTTCTATCCCCAGGTTGAAGGTAAACCCCATGGCGGCGGCTTTCGCCAGCTGACGCTTGAGAATCGTGCGGGAGCAGGCCTCGAAGGGTTCTCCCTGCAGATACAGGTCGCTGGCAAACCAGGCCAGCTCCGGGTTCCACTGGCACTGCTGCATGGACGCCATGTCGGGCATGGCAGCCACTTCATCATCGGCAATGTCCTGTGGCACGCCGTCGAGGGCCGCGCCGGTAAACAGCTCCGAGCCGGCAAACATCTGCTTGAAATGGCCGACAGGCACAAACTTGCCCTTGCTGGCGCCGTGAATATCCACGTAGCTCGCCATACCGTATTTAATACCCTGTTCCAGACAACGCTGTTTCAACTGTTCAATGTTCATGACTGCTCCATAAGCGGGAATGTTTCTTGCTAGTCAGAAGCATCCAAGAAACATGCCAGAATGCATGTTTAAATTGTTCGACCTGAACCCGGAGTCAAGTCATTGAAAAACAAGCTGTATTGGCAGGAAAACGAACATGCGCTGGGGGACCTTGTGCTGGAAAGCGGCACGGTGCTGCGCAATGCCCGCCTGCGCTACCACCAATTTGGTGCGCTGAACGCACCAAAAGACAACCTCGTGTTGCTGCCCACCTACTACGGCGGCGTTGCCGCCAGCAACCGTGCCTGGGTGGATGACCCCGACAGCCCACTCGGCAGCGGTGACTACTGCGTGGTCATTCCCTGCCTGTTTGGTGCCGGGGAGTCCAGTTCGCCCAGCAACACGCCAGCGCCACAGTCCGGACCGGACTTCCCACAGGTGAGCATCGGCGACAACGTGCGTGCACAACAGCTGCTGCTACAGGCGCGCTTTGGGGGTGCCAATCCCCGGCTGGTGATGGGCTGGTCGATGGGGGGAATGCAGGCACTGCACTGGCACAGGGCCCGCGGCAACGCCGTTGGCAGCGTGCTCGCCGTCTGTGCCACCATCGGCTGTTACCCACACAACCGGGTTTTTCTCGACGGTGTGGCGGCGGCCCTCACGGCGGATGCGGCCTTTGCCGACGGTCACTACCGCACACCGCCGGTCCGCGGCCTTGGCGCATTTGCCACAGTCTATGCCGGCTGGGCCTACAGTCAGGCTTTCTTCAGCAACGCGCGCTACCGCGAATTGGGTTTTGCCGATATCGGGGACGTACTGGACTACTGGAGAGAGGATCACCTGCAGCAGGACGCCAACAACCTGTTGCTGCAACTGCGCACCTGGCAGCAGGCTCCGCTGCCGACGGCTGACGCCGATGATGCGCAGCCGGGCTGCCCCGGCATCCTCATGCCCTGCAGCACTGATCTCTATTTCACGGCCGAGGACGCCGCGCACGATGCGACGGTCCTGGGGATGGAGTGTCGGGTGATCGAATCGGAATTTGGCCATGTCGCCGGTGGCCCTGGGCGCGTGGCCGCCGCAAGCCGCCAGATCTTCGCCGCTGCGGCCGAGCTGCTCGCCGCCAGCGCCTGAGCGCAACGCAAAAAGCGGCCATAAAAAAGGGGGCCCGAAGGCCCCCAAACACGCATTGCATCAATGCGCCCGCAAGCTGTTGCTCACTTCTGTGCCACAAACTCCGGATAGGCTTCCATACCACATTCGGAGAGGTCGACACCTTCGTACTCTTCCTCTTCGCTGACACGCACACCCATGACCGCCTTGAGGATGGCCCAGGTGATCAGGCTGGCGCCGAAGACCCAGACAAAGATCACCAGGGTGCCGACGAGCTGACCCATGAAGGTGGCATCGGGGTCAGACAGCAGGACCGCGAAGATACCCCAGATACCGACGACGCCGTGCACGGAGATGGCGCCGACCGGATCGTCGATTTTCACTTTGTCCATGGCAACGATGCTGAACACAACGATCACACCACCAATCGCACCGATGATCATCGCCAGCATCGGCGTGGGATCTGCGGGCTCAGCCGTAATCGCTACCAGGCCAGCCAGCGCACCGTTCAAGGCCATGGTCAGGTCGGCTTTACCGAAGATCAGGCGTGACAGCAGCAGGGCCGCAATCAGACCACCGGCAGCCGCAGCGTTGGTGTTCAGGAACACGTTGGCCACTTCGTTGGCCACGGCAATGCCACCCAGCTTGAGCGTGGAGCCGCCGTTGAAGCCGAACCAGCCCATCCAGAGGATGAAGGTACCCAGCGTGGCCAGCGGCATGTTGGCGCCCGGAATGGCCTTGACGGAACCGTCAGCAGCGTATTTACCCTTGCGCGGACCGAGCAGCAGAACACCCGCAAGCGCCGCAGCCGCACCAGCAAGGTGCACGATACCGGAGCCGGCGTAGTCGCTGTAGGACAGCTCACCGATGAACGGAACCGCCTTGCCACCCCAGGTCCAGCCGCCCTCGATGGGGTAGATGAAGCCGGTCATGACAACGGCAAAGGCCAGGAACGCCCACAGTTTCATGCGTTCGGCAACTGCACCGGACACAATCGACATGGCCGTGGCGACAAACACCACCTGGAAGAAGAAGTCGGATGCGCCGGAGTACACCGAGTCGCCACCGAAACCGGCTTCCGCGGAGTCCGCCAGCACCGCTGCCACCGCCGCATCATCCATCTGCGCCACGGTGGTCACACCGGACAGGAAGAAGCCGCCGTCGTACATGAACTGGTAACCGCAGATCAGGTACATGGTGCACGCAATGGCGTACAGGGCCACGTTCTTGGTCAGGATTTCCGTCGTGTTCTTGGCGCGCACCAGGCCCGCCTCCAACATCGCGAAGCCGGCCGCCATCCACATCACGAGGGCGCCGCACACCAGGAAATAAAAGGTGTCCATCGCGTACTGTAATTCAAATATCTGGTTTTCCATGGGAATCACTCTCGTAGTTAGTCTCGGTGGATTTAGATGGCGTCTTCGCCGGTCTCGCCGGTACGAATACGAATCACCTGCTCCAGCGTGGACACGAACACCTTGCCGTCACCGATCTTGCCGGTGTTGGCGGCCCGGGTGATGGCTTCGATGGTCTTGTCAGCCAGCCCTTCGGCAACAGCCACTTCAATCTTCACCTTGGGCAGGAAGTCCACGACATACTCCGCACCCCGGTACAACTCGGTGTGCCCCTTCTGGCGCCCGAAGCCCTTCACCTCGGTGACGGTGATGCCCTGCACACCGATCTCGGAAAGTGCCTCGCGCACGTCGTCCAGTTTGAATGGCTTGACGATAGCCGTTATTAATTTCATGTCAGTCTCCAGGTATCAGCAGGGCGCCCCGCAGGGCGCCGTAGGTTTCAGTCCCGAAACGCTTAGAGGCTCTTCGAGATGGAGAACACGATGCGATCATCCGCAGCGTCCACATCGTCAAGATCCGTTCCGATCAGGGCCAGCGCGAAGTCCAGCTCCATGGCGCTGTAACCGAAGGTCACGCCGTAATCCGTGTAGCTGTCGGCGCCATCTTCCCAGTAGTCGTCCTGGTCGGTGTCGGTGAAGCCGATGTTGAAGTCGACGGTGAGAACGTCGGTCAGGCTCAGGGAGTAGCCGGCGGAGTAGTACATGTACTCGGGGCCGCCGTCACCAAACTCGTCTGAGTACACAAAGCCAACGCTGAAGTCGGCGTAGCTCAGGCCCAGGGCGTATTCGATGTAGTCGAGGGAAGACTCACCCTCGTAATCGAAGTAGAAGAAGCCCACGTCGTAGCCGAAGCCGCCGTCGGTTTCACCGGCGTAGCCGAAGTAATAATCCATCTCGGTGGTAGCACCACCGAAGGCGACGTTGGAGGCCCAGATGCCGGCGTACAGGCCGGAATCACCCGACCAGTCGAAGCCGCCCTGGATGGCGCCTTTCTCGTCAGTCTGCGAGATACCGCGGAACACGTAATCCGTGGCGAGGGTCACGTTGCCGGAGATCTCTGCCTGGGCAGAAACAGCGCCTGCGAACAGGACGGCGGCGACAGAAGCGGGAAGCAGTTTTTTGTGCAGCATGTGTGGTTCTCCTTGGTTTGGCAGTCAAAAAAAATCTGTGCCAGGCACGGAACTTTTTTGCTCTGCATAATTCGCGTTTGCACCCCGGTCTTTGCAGGTGCTGTGCCAACCAGAAAAAAAACCATTATTTACAAAGCGTTAAGGGATTTTGGGGCTCGCTGCACGCGATTTCCGCCAGGGGTCAACGGCAGCGACGCGCACCATTAGGATGCACCGCACCCTATTGGTGCACCAAGATGATCTGTGCGCCGTTTTGCAATTCCTCTACACTGCGACCTGTCCTGTCTGGCAGAGGAAATGCGCATTATGGCCCTGAAACCACCGCCGATCAGTGAAGTACTGCAGCAGATGTCGGCCCTGGTCGGCAGTCCGGGCCTGCGCGCGGAAGTCGACAGGGGCGCGCGCGCCCTGGCGCAGTCCGCATTGGGCAAACTGGACGTTGTCAGCCGCGAGGAGTTTGACGCGCAGGCCGCGATACTGGCCCGCACCCGGGCCAGGGTCGCCGAGTTGGAAGCTGAACTGGAGGCCCTGACGCGAGAGTTCGAGTCGCTGAAACCCCAAACCTGACCTCTCCACTCACCGGAGAGGCTCTGTGCTCAAGGATGAGCCATGGAACTGTCTGTTGTTTACAGCCGCGCTGCAGTAGGCATTGAAGCCCCCCTGGTCCAGGTGGAAACCCACCTGGGCAACGGGCTGCCGGCTTTCCAGATTGTCGGACTACCGGAAACCGCTGTCCGGGAGAGCCGCGACCGGGTGCGTTGTGCACTGCAACAAGCCCATTTCGAGTTTCCGGATCGCCGTATTACCGTGAACCTTGCGCCGGCTGACCTGCCCAAGGAGGGTGGGCGCTTCGATCTGCCCATCGCGCTGGGTATTCTTGCGGCTTCCGGGCAGTTGCCAGCGGCTGCTCTGACCGCCCACGAATTTATTGGAGAGCTGGCCCTGACCGGTGCCGTGCGCCCGGTGCCGGGCATCATCCCTGCTGCGCTTGCCTGCAGCGCGGCAGATCGCGCCCTGGTCACCCCGGCGGCGAGTGCTGCGCTGGCCGCCGCCGTCCCCGGGAGCCGTATCATCGCCGCAGAGGACCTGCTCACGCTGTGTGCCCACCTCAACGGCCGCCACAGACTGTCAGTACAGGAACACGAGCCACAGCCGCAACCGGCGATGCCCTACCCCGACCTGGCGGACGTCGCCGGGCAGGCGCTGGCGCGGCGCGCGCTCGAAATAGCGGCCTCTGGCAATCACAATCTGCTCCTGGTGGGGCCACCCGGTACGGGAAAAACCCTGTTGGCGAGCCGTTTACCCGGCCTCCTGCCTCCGCCGGACACGCAGGAGGCCCTAACCTGCGCGGCCCTGCACAGCTTTCACGACAGCACCAGCGTGGAACACCTCTGGCGGCGGCCCTTTCGCCACCCGCACCACAGTGCCAGCGCCGCGGCACTCATTGGCGGCGGCGCGCGACCACGGCCGGGCGAGGCCAGCCTTGCCCATGGCGGTGTTCTGTTTCTCGACGAACTGCCGGAATTCAGCCGCCAGGCGCTGGAAATGCTGCGCGAGCCCCTGGAGGCCGGCGCCGTCACGCTGTCCCGCGCTGCACACAAATTCACCTATCCCGCGCGGTTTCAACTGATCGGGGCAATGAACCCCTGCCCCTGCGGCTACTATGGCGACCCGGAGCACAGCTGCCGCTGCACCAGCGAGCACATCCAGCGCTACCGGCACCGACTGTCAGGTCCACTGCTCGACCGTATCGATCTGCATGTCAGCATGCAACGACTGCCGGCGCGCCTACTGCTGGAAACACAAGCGAAAGGGGAATCGTCAGCCGCCGTGCGGGAACGTGTGCTGGCGGCCCGACAACGGCAGCAGGCACGCCAGGGGTGCAACAACGCCGCGCTGTCGGCACAGGCTCTGGCGACACAGTGCGTGATGCGGCCCGCAGCACGCCAACAGCTCGAGCAAGCGGCCGATGCGCTGCAGCTTTCGGGGCGAGGCCTGCACCGCAGCCTGCGCGTGGCGCAGACACTGGCGGATATGGAGGGTGCCGACTGTATCGACCTGCAGCACGTCACCGAGGCACTCGCCTTCCGCGAGCCCATGCCGTTGCCGTGAGCGGGGCCCTCCTGCCCTGCGCTCGCTCAGGCGCCGCCTGGCGCTGGCCCCATGAATTTACTTTGCACAATACGGAAGCGGTTGCTGACAAACGCCAGATCCGCGAGGCAGGCGTTACCTGCCGGGTTCAGGCCGGTGACATGAAAGTCTGAGTAGGCGGCGGCAAAATTGATCGGCATGCCGGTGAGGTTGCAGGCCACGGACGCGCCCGCAGCGTGATAGGCGTCCACAGCCTCGGCGAGGAATGCCGGGTCCGTCGAGTACACATGGGAGGTGATCGCACCACAGTCGCGGGCATTGCCGGTGGCATCCTGCAGACAGGCGTGCGCATCGGCATTGGCAATGATGAACGACACCGGCCCGAACACCTCTTCCCGGTACCAGTCACGATCCGCCTCGGTGGCAGCAATGACCAGCGGCGTCGCCGTACGTGCGGCCGGGTACCCCGGGTTTGCATAGGGGGCCGAGTCGCGCAGGATGCGCTGCTGCGCTTTGGCCAGCCCGCGATAGCGATCGACATTGGCTTGCACCGCCGGGTCAAACAACGTGCCACAGAGCGTCGCTGCAGCGCGCGGGTCGGCCAACCAGCCGTCCACCGCATCACAGATTGCAGCAGCAACCTCGGCGTGCGGTATGGAGTGACCGGCCACGCGCACCCCCGTGGCCGGTATGTGAATATTCTGCACGCTGGTGCACATCTGGGCCGAGGCCTGGCAGAGGGAGTGGGCGATGGCCCGCGCCGTTGCCGCCAGGTCATCGGTAGACTCCAGCACCACCGAATTGCAGCCCGCGGTTTCCGTGTACACCTGCTTCCCCGGGCAGTTCTGCTCCAGCCAGCTGCCGAAACGCGGACTTCCGGTAAAGTCGATAATGGCGGTGTCCGGATGCTGGATCAGCGGCAGGGTGGCGGGTTCGGCGCGGGTATCCGCCGCCAGCGTCACCAGATTGGGATCGAAACCCGCCTCTGCCAGCACCTCGCGGCAGACACGTGCCACCATGGCGACCGGCAGCGTTGCAGCCGGGTGGGGCTTCAACACCACCGGGTTACCCGTGGCCAGGGATGCGCACAGAGCCGGGTAGGTATTCCACAGCGGAAACGTGGCACAACAGATCACCACACCCACGCCGCGGGGCACCAGACGGTAGCGCTTGCTGAGGCTGGCGACACCGTCGCGACCGAACTGTCGCTCCCAGTACGCAGTGGCCGGCACATCCTGCATGGCCTTGTGGGCGTAGGCCAAAGCCTCCAGACCGCGGTCCAGCGCATTGGCGCCGCTGCCCGCAAATGCCATGACATAGGACTGGCCTGAGGTGTGCATGGTGGCATGCGCATTTTCAAACAGCTGTTCGCCGCAGCGCTGCAAGATTTCCAGGCACACGCCCACGCGCGCTTCAGGCGTCGCTGCCGCCCAGGCGGGGCGCGCGGCGTTGATCGCGGGGAACAGCGCGGCAGGGTCCACCCTGGGATAACGCACGCCCAGCGGCTCGCCGGTGTAGGGAGACACCTCCTCACCCACCCGGCCCGCCTCAGCCGGCTGTGACAGCGGGAAATCCTTGCCCAGCAGGGCCTCGAAACGCGCCTGACCAGCGGCAGGCTTTTCCTCTCCGTGGATCTTGCTGCTGGGGTTTTCCGGCCAGCCACTCCAGGCATAGCGGTGGGCGCAGGCATCCAGCGCCTTGGTCAGCAGATCCTGGTGTTTGGCGAACAGGGCACTCATCGGGCTCTCCCTCGGCAGTGACAGTATGACCGGGCACACTGCCACAACAAGGTCTGTTTATGCAAGCAAATGCCTAGGCTGGCTCCCCGGGCCCTATGGTGAAGTCCACATGATGCGCGCTCAGTTCTTCTCCGCAGTGGTTGCAGACCACCTCACCGTGCAGACTCTCGCCACAGAGCGTATGCGTGAGACACATCGGCCGCCCCGCCCCGTTCGGGTCGCACCAGCGGTCTCCCCATTGCAGCAAGGTCAGAAAATAGGGAAACAGGTCCCATCCCATGGCGGTGAGTTCGTAGCCGTGGCGCAGGGGCCTCTGCTGGTAGGGCCGCGTGACAAACACACCCCGCTGCACCAGAAAGCGCATGCGGTCGGACAGAATGTTGGTCGCCACCGGTAATTCCTGGTGGAACTCATCGAAACGCTGCAAGCCATGAAAAGCCAGGGCAATGACATTCGCCGTCCAGCGGTCACCGACCAGGTCGATCAGGTTGCGATACACGCTGTGTTCGCCGGGAACGTCGCTCGCCGACAGGGAAGAGCGCCGGCGCACCTTCTTGTCGCGCACATCGCGGGTGGCACCGGGGCCCGGGTGGTAGGTGACATCGCGGCCGTGTACGTCCTTCCGGCAGGTGCTGCAGCGCAGGCGCGGCTGTAGGACGTTACCGCAGGTGCGGTGACGCAGGTGCACCCGACCCGCCGTCGGCGGCGGAAAATAGCGCTCCTCCCACGCCACCGCCATCAGCGACATCTGGTACATGTCGACAGACTTGCGCGTGAGGTGATACACGGGGTGACGGGAACCGCCGGGGGCGACCCGCTTGCGCAGGCAATCCTGCGCCTGCAGCCACTTCAGACGATTGGACAACACGCCACGGGAAACCCCCGTCGCCTCCAGCATCCCGCTGAAGGTGTTGATGCCCCAGAAGACCTCCTGAATGATCAGCAGGCACCACTTGTCCCCTATCTGGTCGAGGGCCCGGTTGATGGAGCTGGCTCGGGTTCTCAATTTGTCCATACAAGGACACGAGTGGTTGGGGCGGTAACAGGCTGCGGCGTCATGAGGGCATCATAGGTGAAAGCGACGCGAGCCTCTACTCGCGTCAACAACACGGGCTGAACGTGCATGCATCGGGCGGGCCGCGGCGTGCAGTGCCGCGGCCGCCCCCTGCTCAGAAGCTCTTGGTCAGCGTGACGCCCGCTGTACGCGGCGGCATGTAGTACTCTGACGTGACGCCGGTGGGGTCGACGATGCGGCTGCTCACCTGCAGCTCGTCGTTCAGGTTCTTGCCCCACACATCGATGGCCAGGGAGCCATCGGCGCTGGTCCAGCTGACGCTGGCATCCAGCAGTTCAGTCGCCGCCTGGCGCTCCACGGGACGATTCTGCGGGCCGGTAAAGTAATCGTCTTTCCAGCTGTAGCTGACCCCGAAGTCCAGCGCCGACCCACCGGAAAGATTCACACGGTAGTTGGCCGTGGTTGTCAGCGCGGCATCTGGCGCGAAGGGCAGGTCGCGGCCAGCCAGGTCGAGCCCGTTGGAGTTGGTAAACTCCTCGAAGGTCGCGTCACTCCAGTTGTAGCTGGCGTTCAGCGTCAGGTTCTCGATCGGCACCAGGTCAATCGATGCCTCCACGCCCTTGGACTCCGCCTGAGCATTCAGCAGCACCAGCAGGAAGCGGCTGTTCAGCTCGAAGACCTGCAGGTCTTCGTAGTCCATATCGTAGTAGGAGAGGTTGAACTGCAGGCGCCGGTCCCACCAGGAGGACTTCAGGCCCACTTCCACGTTCTGCACCACTTCGGGATCAACCGCTTCGGTGGCGACACTCGGCCGGTTGGTCTGGGACTGGAAAGCACCGCTTTTGAAGCCCTCTGAATACGTCGCATAGAGCATCAGGTCGTCGGTGGGACGGTAGGCCAGCGACAGCTTGTGGGTCACCTCCGACCAGGAATCCTCCGCTGACACCGGCGCCGGGAAGGACGGCAATATCAGGGGCACGCCCGACGGGGTGGTACCCAGCAGGTCGATGGAGTTCTGGGTGATTTCCTTCTCGTCTTCTGCCCAGCGCACACCGTAGGTCAGGGTCAGCTGGTCGGTAAAGGCCCAGTCGGCCTGACCGTAGACCGCGTAGCTGGTCGTGGTGTTATCCTGGGTGAACAGCACATCGCCGATTCCGGCGAGGCCGAGTCCCTGCAGGGGCGTGCTGTACTGGGTGTAGAACTCCTCGCCCCGTTCCACATCCTCCTCCATGAAGAACACGCCCGCCAGCCAGCTCACCCGCTCGGTGTTACCGGCGAGGCGAAACTCCTGGGAAAACTGTGAGGCGTCTTCCTCGGCCCCGTTGATCACGTTGCCCGGCGTGGTAAAGAAACCGGGTGGCAGCGGCACACCGGGAGGCGACGGTGCCGCCAGATTGTTCAGCGGCAGGCTGGTGAGGTCATCCACCCAGTTGTACTCACTGGAGCGCCAGGCGGTGATGGAGGTGAGGCTGGCCCAGTCGAGGTCGGCCTCGAGGCGCGCCATGACCCCGTTCACCTCCCGTTTTTGCGAGGTGTCGAACTGGCTCGCACAATGCCGTTCATCGGCCATGTAGTCTTCCGACATGTTGAGCTCCCAGAAGGGGCCCAGACCGGCGATGGCATTGTCGATATTCTGGATGTGGCGGCAGGGACCCGCGGTTTCGTCGCGGGCGTAATCCGCGCTCAGCAGCAGGTCCACCCGCTCCGTCAGGTCGAACATCAACTGGCCGCGCACGTTGACCGAGCGCGCGTCGTCGCGGCGCTCGCCCGCGTCATCGGCGCCGATGCTGGGGCCGATAATCGGGCTCTGGGACAGATTGCCGAGTGTCGCGATCTCGCCCGGGGTGATCACGTTGCGCCCGTAGCCGTCACGGTCGCGGTAGGAGTACACGATCTTGCCGGCCACGCTGTCCGTCAGGCCGCCACTGGCGAGCCCCTGGAAATGGCGCAGCTGGTCGGTACCGGTCGAGACGCGCACGCGAACCTCGGTCTCCTGGCTGGGCCGCGAGGTCACGATATTGATGGCACCGCCGTTGGTGTTCTTGCCGTACAGGGTGCCCTGCGGACCGCGCAGGATCTCTATGCGTTCGAGGTCGAACAAATCGAAGCCGACACCGCCGGTGCGACCGATATAGACCTCATCCAGGAACACCCCCACCGCCGGGTCACTGCCTGCGGAGTCCGAGCTGTTGCCGATCCCGCGGATGTAGATGCGCGGCTCACCAATGCTGAACTGGTTGTAGGTCAGCCCCGGCGTGCGGAACGCAATATCGTTGAGGCCGCTGATTTTGCCCACCTCGATATCGTTACCCGCCAGCGCCGCCACGGACAGCGGCACATCCTGGATACTCTGTTCCCGCTTCTCGGCGGTTACCAGCACCTCTTCGAGCTGTTGTTGTGCCTGCGCCAGCAGCGGCAGGGCAAAGGGCACGGCAGCCAGTGTGTGAATTGCAATGCGGAGTCTGGAGTGGGTCATGGGAGCCTCGTACGCTGTTATGGTTATGGGGCGGGGCGGCCCGCCTTGTTACTTGCATTAACGAACTTAGTGTATCTCAACGCTGCCGGAATACAAGATCCCGGCAGCGGACGAGCCGGTCACGCCGGCCACATGTCCTCACCCCGCGCCCAGGTGGCGTGGAAGCCGTAAGGCACCCGATGCGGCATGCGCACGCGGGCAATGGGGCCGGGCTCGATGTCGCGCGCATCGAACACCAGGCAGTCGGATTGCCAGGTTGTGCTGTCGGTGACCAGGGTAATGACGTAGCCATCGTCCTCCGCCGTGCCTGCGGTGGCGCCGCGGCGCGGCGCAAACACCGCCTCACTCCCAAACACGCCCGGGCCGTAGCTCCACTGCCAGCGCTTGCCGGTGTCGTTGTCGTATTTGACCAGGCCGGTAAAGCGCAGGGTGAGGCCGCCCTCATGGTGCAGCGGAATCCGCTGGTGGTAGGCGAAGCGGCTCTCGCGACCGTGGTAAAGGGGATTGGTCTTGTTGAACTCGGTGTTGAGATCATCGATAGGCCCTTCCCGCACTTCGCCCGTGCGCAGATTGAAGCGCCAGCGATAGTTGTTGGCCTCCAACCGCATGTAGGCGAGCATCGATGCCAGCTCGCCCTCACCCGGCTTGGTTTCGGGCATCGGGTTGGTGGAGCGACAGCCATCCATGATCACCCAGTCACCCGCTTCCCAGGCGTTGCTGGTGTGCAGGATATAGCAGGGCTCACACTCGAACCAGCGCACCTCATGGCCGGCGCCGTAGCGCGGAATCAGCCCGAAGCGCGTGGGGATATCCCGATGGAAGGTGAGCACCCGGTAGCCGTGCCGGCGCAGCACGTTCATATCGTGGAAGAACGGCAGGTCGTGCAGGATCGTGTAGTGCGTGGTGAAGCCGATGTCGTGGGGCAGGCGCGGGCCCGGCAGGTCAATGGCGACTTCGTGTTTCAGCTTGCCATTGGGGTCGGCCACACCGTAGGTCATGTAAGGCGGCTGATCGCCGTAGTCGAAGAACAGCAGTTCGCCCGTTGCCAGGTCCACTTTCGAGTGGGCCGACATGCGGCGCTGCGCGCGGCCCTCGAGATCGTAGTAGCCCTTGGTACCGAGGGTGTGTGCATCCAGGCGGTAGGGATGCCCGGCGTTGTACCAGAGGCTCATCAGGTCGCCGTTGTAGATGAAGATATCGGTGTTCGAGGTGTCCTTGATACCGAAGGGCGACAGCGAGTAGTCGAAGGGCCCCATCACGCCGGGGGATATGGAGTGGCCATCGGCGCGTTCCCCCTGCAGGGCCAGGGTATCCACGTAGCGGTTGCGATAGGCGGCCTGCCCGTCGCGGAAGTACACCCCGTGGACCATGCCGTCCCCATCAAAGGGGTGATAGCGGTTCTTCGGCTCGAATACCGGGTTCGGACCATTGCGGAAATACGCCCCCTCCAGGTCTGCCGGCAATTCGCCTTCCACCGCAAGGCCCGAGACATCAAGCTCATCGGTGGTCGGTGCGTACACGCCGTGCAGGTAGGGGTTGTCGAGCCCGTAAATCCAGGACGGCGCATCCGCGAACTGGGTGACGCCCCCGATGCACTGCTCTACTGACGGATATTCGGTGAATTTGCTGAGGCTTTGCATAGGGTTCCCCCTGACGTCTGGCAGGCGGGATACCCCCGCTGCACGTGGATTTCGATTGATTATAGGTACGAAGTATTTTTATGCAAGTTTAAATTCCTGCGCCCTTGCAGCGCCCCCAACGCTTGGCTAGACTAAAAGTCTATTTATAAAAGTAACAAGGCCATGACATCTAACGCAGCGCCCGGCGGGCAAGCGACACTGGCTGGCAAGGTGGCCATCGTGACCGGTGCCGGCAAGGGTTTGGGGCGCGCCTATGCGCTGGATCTGGCGCAGCGGGGCGCGCGGGTGGTTGTCAACAATCGGCGCCACCGCGGCGACAGCGAGCACAGCGCCGACGCCGTGGTGCATGAGATCGCCGCCCGGGGCGGCAGCGCCGTCGCCGATTACAGTGACGCGGCAGACCCGCGCTGTGGCGAACATCTGCTGGCCACGGCCCTGCAACACTACGGTCGACTGGACATGGTCATCGCCAACGCCGGCGTGTCCGAGGCGTCCTCCTTTCACAAGCAAAGCCTGGACGAGTTCCGCCGCATCATCGATATCAACCTGATGGGCACCGCCTCGCTGCTGCATCCGACCTTCCGCCATCTGTATCAGCAGCGTGGCGGCGCCATCGTAGTCAGCAGCTCCGCCGCGGGCCTGCACGGTGAGCACGGTCTGCCCGCGTACTCCGCCTCCAAGGCGGGAGTGATCGGCCTGTGTCGCGCCCTGGCGCTGGAGGGGGCGCCCCATGGCGTGAGGGTGAACACAATTGCACCCTTCGCCGACACCGCCATGACCCGCAGCAGCCTGCCATCCGAGCTGGCCAGTCAACTGCCGGCAGAAGCCGTGGCGAAGGTGGTGGCCTGGCTGGCGAGTGATGACTGTACCCTCAACGGGGAGGTTGTGGTCGCGGGCGGTGGCCGCATGGCTCGGGCACGCAACCTGCTCAGCGCCCCGGCGGCGCCGGACGACACGCCGCAGGCCCTGGCGGCCGCCTGGGCCACACTCACTGCCACACCGCCGGCGCAGGATTACGACTCCGCCGTCGCCCTGTTTCTCGACTTTGCCGGAGACCTTGCCCGATGATGGATTTACTTACCCTGTTCAGCGCGACGGCAGCGGTCGCCCTGGCCTGCGCGCTGGCGCTGTGGCTGGCCAGCATCCCCCTGCGGGACGTCAGCATTATCGACATGTTCTTCGCCCTGATCATGGTTGCCATCACGCTGACGGCCTTTACCCTGGCCGCCGAACGACACACCCTGCAATGGCTGTTGCTGGCTATGGTTTCAGTCTGGGCGCTGCGCATCACTGCCTACCTGATCGGGCGCAACTGGGGTCACGGTGAAGACCCGCGCTACACCAAACTGCGCAGCTGGGTAAACGACGAACGCGCCTTTCTCTGGCTCAGCCTGCGCCAGGTGTTCCTGCTGCAAGCCGTTGTGCTCTGGCTCGCCTCGCTGCCGGTGCAGGTGGGCATGCACAGCGGCGGCGCCGCAGGCTGGCTCGCAGTGCTGGGCAGCGTCGTCTGGCTGGTGGGGCTGGTCACCGAGACCGTGGCCGACGCCCAGTTGAGGCACTTTCGCGCGCAAGCGGAAAACCGCGGCACCGTTCTCTGTACGGGGTTGTGGCGCTACTCCAGGCACCCCAATTATTTCGGCGAACTCTGCGTGTGGTGGGGCATCTGGCTGGTCGCCTGTGAAGCGCCGCTGGGTTGGCTCACCGTTATCGGCCCGCTGGCCTACAGCTATCTGGTGGTCAACGTGACCGGGCAGAAAACCCTGGACAAGAAACTGGCACGGGAGAAGCCCGGCTACGCGGAGTACATGGCCCGCACCAGCGGACTGGTTCCCTGGCCGCCCAAACGGGCCCCGTGAGGGGCGGTTGCAGCACGCGGAGGCCGCGCGTTGGATACCCACATGTCTTGTCCCCCGGCAGATTCGTGACTACCATGGTGGTCTTTTAATACAAGTAACCTCGGATACGCTCTATGCCCCGCGCTCTCGATCAGCTCAGAATCCCCGTCTTCCAGGCGCCCATGTTCCTGCAATCCGGCCCGGACATGGTCATTGCCAGCTGCCGCGCCGGTATCGTCGGCAGCTTTCCCTCGGTGAACGCCCGCAGCACGGAAGAGCTGGAGCGCTGGCTGCAGGAGATCACGGCGGCCACTGGCGGCGAGGATGACGGCCCCTGGGCCATCAACCTGATGATGCACCGCTCCAACACCCGGCGCTTTGACGACCTGGAACTGGCACTGAAGTACAAGGCACCACTGGTCATTTCCGCACTCGGTAGCCCGCGCGATGCCATCGAAGCGGTGCACAGCTACGGCGGCAAGATCTTCGCGGATGTGATCGACACCCGCTTCGCCGCCAAGGCAGTAGACGCCGGTGTCGATGGCCTGGTACTGGTAGCCGCCGGCGCAGGCGGCCATACCGGGCAGCAGGCGGGCTTCGCCTTTGTCGAGGAGGTGCGCCAGTTCTGGGAGGGGGATATCGTGCTCGGTGGCGGCATCTCCAGCGGACGCGGTGTGCGCGCCGCACAGGTGCTGGGCGCCAACTACGCCTACATGGGCACGCGGTTTATTGCCACCCAGGAGAGCATGGCGGACCCCGCCTACAAGCAGATGGTGGTGGACGCCACCGGTGCCGATATCGTCTGCTCCGATGCCCTGACGGGAGTGAAGGCGAACTGGCTGCGCGCCAGTCTGGTCGCTGCAGGCTACGACCCTGCCAACATGCCTGACGGCGCAAAAATCGATATCGCCGCCTCCACCAGCGATGCCAAGCGCTGGCGGGACGTCTGGTCGGCGGGCCAGGGGGTGGGGGCCATCCGTGATATTCTGCCGATTGCCGATCTGGTCAACCGGCTGGACCGGGAATACCGCGCTGCCTGCGAGGGATAACACATGCAAACCAGTCCACAATCACGCATCCGGGCACTGACCGAGGCCGGCTACTGGGGTGACGAGACCCTGCACGACATCCTCGCCGCACAGGCGGCCCGGGTGCCGCAACGCACGGCCCTGATTGACCAGCCCAACAAGGCCGAGCTGACCGGGCTGCCGGCCAGACGCCTCTGCTTTGCCGAACTGGAGGCACTCAGCGACCAACTGGCGGCGCAGCTGCTCGCCCTGGGACTGCGCCAAGACGACCGCATTCTGGTGCAGCTGCCGAACATTGCCGAGCTGGTCATCACCTACTACGCGGCCAGCAAGTTAGGGGTGGTGGTCTCGCCGCTGCCCATACAGTACGGCGGCCACGAGCTGACTGGTTTTGCCCACAGCCTGCAACCCGCGGCCATCCTCACACTCGGGGAGTTCCGCGATCAGGACCTCGCGGCACGCGCACGGGCCGCACTGCCCCAGCTGCCCGTCTGGCGTTTCGGGGCCGAACTCGACCTCGATGGGGCAACGCCCGACGGGGACCTCGCCGCGTTGCGCGCACACCGCGAACAGCATCCGGCGGACGCCAATGATATCCTCACCGTGGTCTGGACCTCGGGCACCACCGGTACGCCAAAAGGTGTGCCGCGCTCCCACAACATGTGGCGGGCGATGGCGCGCAACACCATGGCGGCGGGGAACTACCAGCAGGGCGAAACACTGCTGGTACCTTTTCCGCTGGTCAATATGGCCGCGCTGGGCGGGTTCCTGTTCCCCGCCATCATCAACGCCTGCCCGCTGGTGCTGCACCAGCCCATGGACCCACCCATGTTCCTGTGCCAGATCCAGGAGGAACGGGTCAATTTCACCATTGCGCCACCCGCCCTGCTCAACCGCCTCGCGCAGCAACCGGCCCTGTGGCAGCAATGCGATTTCAGTGCGATCCGCGCCTTCGGCTCGGGCTCAGTGCCACTCTCTCCGGCCATGATCCAGGTTATCGAGGGGGAGTACGGCAAACAGATCATCAACTTCTATGGCTCCAATGAGGGGATCAGCCTGTTCTCCACGCCGGAAGTGGCCGCCACACCCGAGTACCGGGCCAGCCTGTTCCCGCGTTTCGGCGCCCGCAACATGCCCTGGCAGGGCCATTCCCACGAGTCAATCACCACCCGCGTGATCGACCCGGCGTCCGGTGCGGAAATTACCGAACCGGGTGTGCCGGGAGAGCTGTGTATCGGCGGCCCCGCCGTGTTTGACGGCTACCTGGGGCACAGCGGCGAGGGCGTGTTCACCGAGGATGGCCTGTTTCGCACCGGTGACCTGGTGGAAATTGCCGGCGAGCCCCCCAATTACTACCGCATCGTCGGCCGCTGCAAGGACATCATCAACCGCGGCGGCATGAAGATTTCTCCCGCAGAGCTGGATACCTTGCTGGAGGGTTTTCCCGGGCTCGCCGAGGCTGCGGTCTGCGGTTATCCGGACGCGGACCTGGAAGAAAAAATCTGCGCCTGCATCGTGCCGCTGGAGGGCAGCGACCCGCCGGAACTGGCAACCCTGTGCAGCTGGCTGCTGGAGAAAGGCGTGGCGAAATTCAAGCTGCCAGAACGGCTGGAAGTCTTCGATGCACTGCCCCGCAATCCGGTCGGCAAGGTGGTGCGCGGTGAATTGCAGGCACTGGTGGCACAACGAGGAACCCGAGCATGAACCACGTGTATATTCTGGGCGGCACGCAAACGGATTTCAGCCGCAACTGGGCCCGTGAAGGCCTGGAGATCTACGACATGTTCGCCGAGGCGCTGGACGGCGCCATCGCGGATGCCGGCATCGAGCCCGCGCAGATCGAAGTGGGCCATGTGGGTAATTTCGTCGGCGAGCTGTTCACCGGCCAGGGCCTGATCAACGGCTTTTTCGGCCAGCTGCACCCGGAACTGGCGGCCATCCCCACCTCGCGCCACGAGGCGGCCTGCGCTTCGGGCTCCATCGCCATGCTCAGCGCCATGCGCGATATCGAGGCCGGACACTACGACATCGCCTGTGTGCTGGGCCTGGAATTCATGCGCAATGTGAACGGCAAGACCGGCGCGGAGTATCTGGGGGCAGCCGCCTGGCAGGGGCACGAGGCCACGGACTGCGACTACCCCTGGCCGCACATGTTTGACCGCATCACGCGGGAATACCAGCAGCGCCACGGCATTCGCGGCGAGCATCTGGCGCGCATCGCCGAGATCAACTTCGGCAACGCCAAATCCAACCCCAATGCCCAGACCCGCGCGTGGCAGTTCCCGCCGGGCTGCTTCAGCGACGACGACGAACTCAACCCGGTCATCGAAGGCCGTGTGCGCAAAATGGATTGCGGGCAAATTACCGATGGTGCCGCCTGCGTCATTCTCGCCAGTGAGCGCGCCGCGCGCGAGCACGCCGCCAAACGGGGCCTGAAGCTGGCCGACATACCGCGCATCAAGGGCTGGGGACACCGCTCCGCGCCCATCCTGCTGGAGCGCAAGCTGCAACTCAGCGCCGGCATGCCGCTGCTGTTCCCCCATGTACAGACCATGATGGAGGACGCGCTGCGCCGCGCTGGCTTTGCGCAGATCACCGACCTCGATGCCCTGGAGACACACGACTGCTTCTCGGTCACCGAATACATGGCGATAGACCACAGCGGACTCACCGCCCCGGGGGAAAGCTGGAAGGCCGTGGAAGACGGCCGCATCACCCGCGACGGGAGCTTTCCCATCAACCCCAGTGGCGGCCTGATCGGCCTCGGCCATCCGGTGGGTGCTACCGGCGTGCGCATGGCGCTGGACTGCGCCCTGCAGGTAAGCGGACGGGCTGGCGGCTACCAACTGCCGCACGCCGAGAACATGGCCACGTTCAATCTCGGTGGCAGCGCCACCACCTGTGTCAGCCTGATTATTGGAGTGGGGGCATGAAAGACGCGCTGATCTACGACGCCCTGCGCAGCCCGCGCGGCCGCGCCAAAGAGGGCGCCAGCCTGAACTCGCTCACCCCCCAGGCGCTGCTCAAGCAGCTTTATGCCGCGCTGGTGTCCCGTACCGGGCTGGCGCCGGGCGAGGTTGCCGATGTCATTCTGGGCTGCGTCACCCAGGCGGGCGAACAGGCCGGCAATATCGCCAAGAACTCCACGCTGTATGCAGGCTGGCCCGGCTCGGTGCCCGGGCTTACGGTGAACCGGTACTGCTCCTCCGGCATTGACGCCATGGCTCTGGCCGCCCTCAAAGTGGCCGCCGGGCAGGCCGAAGTCACGGTTGCCGGCGGTGTGGAAATGATGTCGCGTGTGCCCATGCTTTCAGACCAGGCCCGCGTGTTCACCGATCCGCAGTTCGCCGCCCAGTGCCGCATGCTGATGATGGGTAACGGGGCGGACCTCATTGCCACACTGCACGGTATCAGCCGCGCCGACGCCGACGCTGTCGCCCTTGCCAGTCAGCAGCGGGCCGCCCGCGCCCGCGAGCAGGGGTGGTTCACCTCCATGGTGCCCATCACACTGGAAGATGGCAGCGTAGTGAGCGCCGACGAATGCATCCGCGCCTCCACCACGGTGCAGCAGCTGGCGGAGATGCCCGCCGTCTTCGCCAAAGCCGGCGCCGCCGGCGTAGATGCTTTCCAGCTGGCCGGGCACCCGCAGCTGAGCGCGGTTGAGCATATCCACACCGCCGGCAATTCACCCGCCATGGCCGACGGCGCGGCACTGGTACTGATTGCCGACGAAACCTGGGGGCAACGCAACGGCCGCCGGCCGCGGGCGCGCATCGTCGCCTCGGTCACTGTCAATGCCGACCCCTTGCAGGTACTCAGCGGCTGTGTAGAGGCCACGCGATCGCTGCTCGCCCAGCAGGGCCTGAGTGCGGCGGATATCGACCTGTTCGAGATTCACGAGGCGTTTGCTGCAGTCAGCGTGGTTGCGATGCGCGAGCTGGGGATTGCCGATGACAAACTGAACGTCAACGGCGGCGTGATTGCCCTGGGCCACCCGATGGGTGCCACAGGCGCCATCATGGCGGGCACCCTGCTGGATGAACTGGAGCGGCGCGACCTGCAGTGGGGCGTGGTGTCCGCCGCCGGGGCAGCGGGCACCGGCAGTGCCCTCCTGCTGCAGCGCCTGCCCTAGCCGGCAAGGGCGCGACGGCCCACTACCCAGCGCCCACGACACCGCCGTCCTCACGCGTAATCACCAGGGTTGCCGAGCGCGGCATCGCAGGGCCTCCATCTGGCCAGTAGCTTTGCAGTCTACCGTGGGCAAAGTCTTCGGCGCCGGTTGATGCGCCCGGGTGCTGCACGTTCACGAACAGTGTGGTGCCATCGGCTGTGCCGACACAGCCGGTGATCTCGGCGCCGCGCGGCCCAACCAGGAAACGCCTGACTTCGCCGGTATCCGGGTCGGCGGCCAGCAGCGCGTTGTTGCCGAAGGAAGACCAGCCTCGTGTGTTGAGGTCCTCGTCTGAAATGTCCGTCTGGATCCACAGGCGCCGGTCGCGGTCGAACCACAGACCGTCCGGGTTGGAGAAGCGGTTGTCCAGCGTCAGCGGGTCTCCCTGGAGATTGCGGCCCTGGCGCTCGTCGCCGGCGAGCAGGAACAGCTCCCACTCGAAGGCGGTTGCGGTGTGATCATCGTCCGCCTCCCGCCATCGCACGATCTGGCCATGCCGGTTGTGGGCGCGGGGATTGACGGAATCGGTCTGCTGCGGCGTGCGCTGCTTGTTCTTGGTCAGGCTGAAATACAGCTGGCCGTTTTCCGGGTCCAGCGCTCCCCATTCCGGGCGATCCATCGGCGTTGCGCCGGCGAGGTCTGCTGCCCCGCGGGCATTGAGCAGGATATCGGCGAGCGAGGCAAAGCCCTGCACGGCTGTCAGACCGTTCTTTCCCGGTGCCAGCGCCAGCCACTCGCCGCTGCCGTCACTGGCAAACTTCGCCGCATACAGGGTGCCCTCGTCGAGCAGCGAGCCGTCCGCCAAGGCGGCGTGGTAAGGGCGACTGGACACAAACTTGTAGATGTACTCGAAGCGGGCGTCATCGCCGGAATAAAGCACCACGGGGCGGCCCTCCACGGCGGGCGCGAAGATGACACCCTCATGGGCAAAGCGCCCGAGGTGGGTGCGCTTGACCGGCTCACTCTGCGGATCGAAGGGGTCGATTTCCACGACCCAGCCAAAGGCATGCGGCTCATTGCGAAAATCCTCCTCCGCCGACTCGCCGCGGCGACTGGCATCAAAACGTGCGAATTGGCCGGGGTCCTCTTCTGCGTTGCCGGCGGCCAGATGCCAGCGCCAGCTGTCCATCGGCTCTACACCGTAGCGCGTGAGCGTTACCGGTGCCGGACCTCTGTCGCGCACAAAGTAGTCGCGCCAGTTTTCCTCACAGGCCAGGTAGGTGCCCCAGGGGGTCACACCGTGTGCACAGTTGTTCAGCGTGCCGCGGGCCCGGGTGCCGTCACGGCTCCACGCCGTGCGCATCCGCGGATCTCCGCGCAGTGGCCCGCTGATCTGCATGGGGGTGGCCGCCGTGATGCGGCGGTTGCGGGCATCGCGCTGCAGCTGCCACAGGCCCTGCGCATCGCGCCGGATACGTGCCACACTCACCCCGTGCGCATGGATCTCTTTCAATACCTGATCGGGATCGCGGCTGCCGTCTGCCCGCAGGGGCACATCGTGGACAGCGAGCGCCAGCCCGGCGGACCCGGCGTGCAGGAACCGCGGCTCGGCATACTCATGGTTGATGACCAGCAGGCCATCGGTGTCGCTGCCCTGCAGCGGGAAGAAGTGCATGCCATCGTGGTGCGAACCCACCTGCTGGGCCTGCTCCGCGGCGCCATTGCGGGCCGAGAAAGCCGGGTAGTCGCCACACAGGGGCTCCCCCCAGGGCAGGATGACCTGCACCCGGTACCCGGGGGGCAGTTCCACCGCATCGCGACTGCTGACCGGCACCGCGGCAAACCCGAGACGCGAAGACACCCCCTGCCCCGCGCCTGCGCCAAACGCAGACGCCACGCGGGGGTTCAACAGACCGCCCATCACAGCGCTCAACGCAAACCCCAGCCCCCCGCGCAGAACATCCCTGCGCTGGTAGCGAGCACTTACTACCTGCTGGAAGTCCGGCTGAGCCGGGGGCTCCCGCAACGGCTCTGCATTGGCAACGAATGACGGGTCGGCGGGACCGGGGATCAGATCATCAGGCATGGTGACTCCAGCGGGTGTAAAGGCGGCGCAGGGCAGTGTGCGCTGCGACCGGAAACCCGGAGTATGAACAAAGTCCTGCGCCGCGGGAAACCCGGCGCCCACTCGCAGCAGCGGATGATGGAAAAATCCTGCTACACTGCGCGGCCGATTGAGGCCGACCGACAGACATTTCCGTGACCCAGCTCAACCCCCGCCAGCGCGAGGCTGTGCGCTACATTGATGGCCCGCTGCTGGTACTCGCCGGCGCAGGCAGCGGCAAG
Source organism: uncultured Haliea sp. (assembly GCF_963973825.1). NCBI lineage: Bacteria > Pseudomonadati > Pseudomonadota > Gammaproteobacteria > Cellvibrionales > Halieaceae > Haliea > uncultured Haliea sp. The sequence continues at coordinate 43,841 of NZ_CAXBAE010000007.1, read as the reverse complement.
ACCAGCGTGATCACACGCAAGATCGCCTACCTGGTGCAGGACTGCGGTATTCGTGCCGATCGCATCGCGGCAGTAACCTTCACCAACAAGGCGGCGCGGGAAATGAAAGAGCGCGTCAGCAGCCTGCTCGGCCCACAGGCCTGTGAGGGGCTCACGGTCAGCACCTTTCACCAGCTGGGCCTGAAGATTATCCGCGAGGAGCGCAAGGCGCTGGCCATGAAGGCCGGCTTCTCGATATTTGATGGCGAAGACAGCCGCAAGCTCATCCATGATCTGCTCATCCAGGAGCACGGCGCCGAAGGGGACCAGGCCGGCCTCATCCAGCAGCGCATCTCCAACTGGAAGAACGACCGCATATTGCCCGAAGCAGCGCTGGCGCAGGCGACCTCGCCGGCAGAGATGCTCTTTGCGCAGGCCTACCAGCGCTACCGGCGTGCCCTGAAGGCTTTCAATGCGCTGGACTTCGATGACCTCATCCTGCTGCCCACCATCCTCTTCGAGCACCAGCCGGACATTCTGGAAAAATGGCAGAACCGGCTGCACTACCTGCTGGTGGACGAGTACCAGGACACCAACGCCAGCCAGTACCTGCTGGTACGCCAACTGGTGGGCCTGCGCGGCGGGCTGACCGTGGTCGGCGACGACGACCAGTCAATCTACGCCTGGCGCGGCGCTCGCCCGGAGAATCTGGCACAGCTGCAGGCGGATTTCCGCGGCCTGAAGCTGGTCAAGCTGGAGCAGAACTACCGCTCCACCGCCCGCATTCTCAAGGCCGCCAACACGCTCATCGCCAACAATGCGCACGTGTTCGAGAAACAGCTGTGGAGTGAGCTCGGCGCCGGTGAACCCCTGCGCGTGCTGCGCTGCGCCGATGAGCAGCAGGAAGTGGACCAGGTGGTTGCAGAGATCCTCGACCACAAACTGCGCAAGCGCACCCGCTTCGGCGATTACGCGGTCCTCTACCGGGGTAACCACCAGTCGCGGCTGCTGGAGCTCGCCCTGCAACAGCAGCAGGTGCCCTACCACCTGAGCGGTGGCACCTCCTTCTTCGCCCGCAATGAGGTCAAGGACATCATGGCCTACCTGCGCCTGCTGGTGAACGAAAACGACGACAACGCCTTCCTGCGCATTGCCAACGTTCCGCGGCGCAAGCTGGGACCCTCCACCCTGGAGGCACTCGGCACCTGCGCCACGCAGCATCGCTGCAGCCTGAGCCAGGCCCTGCAGCACATCGAGGCCGGTGCATTGCCCGATGCCGGGCTCAAACGGCTGCGGGAATTCAACCAGTGGCTGGGTGTGCTGCGCCGGCGCAGCGCCGGCGGCGACGGCATCGGCGCTATCCGCCAGCTGGTGCGGGATATCGATTACGCCGACTGGTTGCTGCAGATCAGCTCCAGCGAGGATGTGGCGGAGCGCCGCATGGGCAACGTCACTTTCCTGATCGACAGCCTGGAGCGGGTGACGCGCGACGAGGACATCGGCCTGGATGAGGCCGTCAGCCGCCTGCTGCTGCGCGACCTGCTGGAGCAGCAGGAGGAGGAAAAAGCGGGACCAGACAGCGTGCAGCTGATGACCCTGCACGCCTCCAAGGGGCTGGAGTTCCCCCACGTATTCATTATCGGCATGGAGGAGAACCTGCTGCCGCACCGGGTCAGCATCGAGGAGGACAATATTGCCGAAGAACGGCGTCTGGCCTACGTGGGTATTACCCGGGCACGGGAAACACTGACCATGACGCTGGCGCTGAAACGCCGCCAATATGGCGAGCAGCTGACCTGTGAGCCCAGCCGCTTCCTTGCCGAGCTACCGGCGGAGGACCTGCAGTGGCAGGGCGGCGACGCCGACACCGCGCAAGCCAATGAACAGCGCGCCACGGAGACCCTGAGCAGCCTGAAATCGCTGTTTGCCTGACGTCGCCTCAGCGCGCGCGGCGCACCGCGCGCGGACTTGCTCGCCTGGGACTAGACTTCAGCACCCAGCACACGCCCGAGCATGGTATTGCCCTCGATGGTGGTGCGGTTGATGACGCGACGCACCCCGGGTTTGGTCCCTGTGGCGCAGTGCATGATGCGCCAGTTGTCCCAGAGCACCAGATCGCCCTCTTCCCATTTGTGAAAGTAATGGAACTCCGGCTTGCGCGTGTGCGCCACCAGCATCTCGAGCAGCTCAATGGCTTCATCGTTGGACAGACCGAACTGCTGCGGAGTGATCACCCGGTCGAGGAACTGCTCAACAATGCCCAACACCTTGCGACCGGTTACGGGATGGTTGTGTGCGGCCGGGTAGACCGCGTCGGGGAAATCCGGGAAGCCGATATCTGATGGCTTCCGTGGGCTGTAGGGGCCGGGCTCGTACCCTTCGAGGTCAACATAGCGCATGTGGCGCCGCTGCATGCTGAAACTGTAGGCCACTTCCAGCTTGTCCAGCAGCGCCCTGGTGTCGTCATCCAGTGCATCGTAGGCCGCAGCGAGGTCGCCAAAGCCGGTCAGGCCGTCTTCTTCAGCCACTGTCACCGCCGTCAGCAGTGCGCCGTGGTTGGGCTTGCCGGTGTAGTGCAGGTCGATGTGCCAGTCCAGGCGGCCGACAATCTTTTCGCCCTTGTAGAACGCCGTGGAGTACTGGTCCTTGTCACCGCCATTTTCCAGCACAAAAAGCTCCGGATTGGCCTCCGATGTCTTTGCCTTGAGCGGATGCATCTCCAGCGGGCCGAAGGTGCGGCTGAAAGCGATCTGGCTCTCCGGTGTAACCTTCTGGCCGCGGATGAGCAGCACCCCGTATTCATACCACAGGGCTTTCAACTCCCTGGCCAGCGCCTCGGAAACGGGCTCGTTGATGTTCACGCCGCTGATCTCGGCGCCGATGTTGGCAAGCGGTTTTACAGTCAGGCTCATGGTCAATTCCTAATCCAGAATGCTGGGGTCCAGGCGCAGCTCGCGACGCGCCATGGCTTCAAAACAGAAGGGGAAACCGTTGCCGTCGGTGATGCTCACTTTCTCCACCACCTCGTTGCTCAGGGGCTCGGCGCCACCCAGCAGCTCTACCTCGTAGGCGCGCTTGCAGCGCCACTCGAGGGTGATCACGCGCAGATGCGCCTGGCGCAGGTCCTTGCCCACCACCAGTGCGCCGTGATTGGCCAGCAGTGCCCACTTGGAATCGCCCAGCGCTTCGGCAGCAGACAGTGTGGTTGCCTCGTCTTCGAAGGTGCCGGTGTACTCGTTGTACACCGGCAGTTCCAGGCCGCAGTGTGCGCCGGTCTGGTCGTAGATCGGCGGCGTGCGCTGCAGGTTGGCCCAGATACCGCTCCAGTGCGTGTGGTTGTGGATCACCACGTTCACATCGGGTCGCAGGTCATGCAGTTGCAGGTGCAGGCCGATGGCCGGGGTAATGTTCCACTCGCCATCAATAATGTTGCCTTTGGCATCCAGCGTCATGATGTCGCTGGCCGTCAACTCGTCCCACGCCAGTTCCCAGGGGTTGGTCAGTATGGTGCCATCACTCTGGCGCAGGGTGATGTGCCCGGCGATATGCTCGTTCCAGCCTTCCCGAAACAGCATGCGGCAGGTCAGCGCCACCTGCGCCTTGGCGCTCATCTCGGGCAGCAGCGGACGCCTGCCGGGCTGCGGTGCAAAGCGATCCAGCATGGCCTTGTTCAAGCCGTCATATTTATTCATAGCGACACTCCGTCATCTGGCGGTTTAGCGAACCTGGGGTCATCAACAACTGGTCTGGCGCAAGCGGCCTCTGGCAATGCAGACTGCGCGGGCCGGGTTTATGCAATGATAGTAGATAGGCCCGGCGCTGCCGGCATGGCGAATATGGCCAGTTGCATGGCCGATCACGCCATTGCCGCGTCAGGCGAACAACCTGGCCCTGAATTCACTGGGGGAAAGGCCGGTCCACTTCTTGAATGCGCGGTGAAAGCCGGAGCTGTCGGCGTAACCCAGCAGGTGGGCTATGTGGGTGATGCTCAGGCGCGGATGGCTGAGGTAGCGTCGGGCGTGTATCTCACGCACCTGGTCGACCAGATGCTGGTACTGCCAGCCCTGGGCCTGCAGCTTGCGACTCAGGGTGCGTACGCTGCAGTGCAACAGTGCGGCGCACTCTTCCAGCCCGGGCGGCTCTGCCGGGTTCTCCACGATAATCTGCCAGACACGCCAGGCCATATCGCCACGACTGCGGCTGATGCTGGTTTCCTCGCAGAGCCTGGCGTACAGCGCCGCACTCTGTGGGCTCGCGTGGGGCAACGGCTGATCGAGGATATCCGCGGCAAAAAACAGCTGAGTGGCGGCGCTGTCGAACTGTATGGGCGCATTGAAAACCGCCGCGTATTCGGCATGGTGTGTCGGCGCCGGGTAATCGAGCTTCAGTGCCGTAACCGGAAGCGCACGGCCCAGCACCCAGCGCGAAGTGGTGACGATGGCCGCCAGCAACTCCTCCACCACCAGTAACCGCAGGTCGCCCAGGCTATCCTGGGCATGAATCTGGTAGCAGCCCTGCCCTTCAATTTCGCTGAATGCGGTCACCAGCTGGAACCCCGAAAAGCGCCCGGGGTAATTCTGAAAGCGCAGGCCGTGGGCAATGGACTCCCTCAGCGTGGCGCTGCTCATCATCAGGTAGGCCAGCTGGTCGAGGGTGGCCATCGAGCGGTGCAGGCCCAGTTGCAGGCCCAGCGACCTGCCCGGAAAGCTCGCCTGGGCGTCGCGCAACACACCGTGGTGGCTCGCCTCGCTGATACGGGTTTCAGGACGGTGCAGCTGATCGACGCGGATACCGTGCGTGCGCGCCAGTGCGGCCGCGTCCATACCCAGGCCCGCCAGGTAATCCAGCAGCCAGGCCATATAGCGTGCGTCAGTGTTGATACCCTGCCCACCCCTGTTGCCGAGAGCGCCAGTATAAGTGGCGCTGCAGGTGGCGACCAGCGCGACCGCTACGCGTTTGTATCAGCGCGGCCTATGCCGAGACGCTGTTTAACACGCTCCCGCAGGCCCTGCACAATCGCGTAAAAACCGGGAATGAAGAACGTGCCGACCAGCAGGGCCGCCAGCATACCGCCAAACACCGTGATGCCGAGCGAGCGCTGGCCGAAAGCGCCGGCACCGGTAGCGAACACCAGCGGCAGAATACCCAGGATGAAGGACACCGCAGTCATGCACACCGCCCGGAATCGCAGCCGACCTGCCTCGGCCGCCGCCTCGATGATGCCCCGGCCGCTGTCCTCGCGCAGCTGGCGGGCAAACTCCACGATGAGGATCGCGTTCTTCGCCGCCATGGCGATCAGCAGCACCAGCCCGATCTGCGCATACAGGTTCAGCGCCTGCCCGGTGAGCAGCAGGGCGAGAATGGCACCGCCGATCGCCATCGGCACCACCAGGATAATGGCGACGGGCACCGACCAGCTTTCATACTGCGCGACCAGGAACAGGTAGACAAACACCAGCGCAAGGACGAAACCGAGTACCGCCGTATTGCCGGCTTGCTGCTGCTGGAAGGCGGCGCCGGTCCAGGCCACGCGATAACCATCGGGCAACGTGTCCGCAACCGATTCGAAGGCCCGCATGCCGTCGCCGCTGCTGAAGCCCGGAGCCACATTCCCGCGCACGGTGGCGGCGCGGTACAGGTTGTAGCGTTGCGTGACATCCGGCCCCAGGGTGAGGTTGCTGCGCACCAGTGTACTCAGGGGGACCATCTCCCCGCTGCCTGACTTCAGGTAGAAATGCTCCAGGCCCTCCAGGTCGGCACGGAAGGGCGCATCGGCCTGCATGGTCACCTGGTAGGTCTGGCCGAACTTGTTGAAATCGTTGATATACAGGGAGCCCAGCTGCGCCTGCAGGGTCAGGAACACCTCACTCAACGGTACGCCGAGGTTCTTGGCTTTCACCCGGTCAACGTCAATAAAGTACTGTGGCACGTTGGCGCGGAAGGTGCTGAAGACGCTGGCCAGTGCCGGGTGCGCGTTGCTTTCCACGATGAAATTGTTCAATACAGCGGCCAGCTCGGCGGGGCCGCGGGACAGGGTGTCCTGCAGCATCAACTCCAGGCCACCTACAGCGCCCATGCCGGGGATGGCAGGCGGTGCAATCGCCACCACCTGCGCCTCGGGCACCTGCAGGAAGGCCTGCCGGTTGATGCGCTGCGCTACATTGAACACCAACTCCTCCGCCTGCTGCCGATCGTCCCAGTGCCGGAGCACGACGAACAGGGTGGCGGCGTTGCTCGCCATGGCGCCGGTGAGGATGGAAAATCCGGTCACTTCGGTGACACTCTGCACCGCTGCGTCGGTGGCGATGATGTCCGACACCTTGCGCACCGCATCCCGGGTGCGCAGCAGCGAGGCGGCATCCGGCAGCTGGATATTCACCAGCAGCGCGCCCTTGTCCTCATCCGGCACCAGCGCGGTCGGCGTGGCGATCACGCCCACAGCCAGCGCAGCCATCCAGGCGAGAAAAACCAGCCCAACCACCACCAGTTTGCGCAGCACCCAGTCCACGCCACGGGTGTAACCGCCGGTGACACGGGCAAATGCCGCGAGGAATATCCGGTACCATCCGGCGTCGCGCTGCCCGCCACGCTTGAGCAGCAGGGCGCAGAGCGCCGGACTCAGGGTCAGCGCGTTGACGGATGAAAACACCACCGCGACACAGATGGTCACCCCGAACTGACGGTACATCTCACCGGTGATGCCGGGCAGTGCCGCGACGGGCAGAAAGACCGCCAGCAGCACCAGCGTTGTCGCAACGATGGCGCCACCCACCTCGCGCATGGTCTGCAGGGCAGCATCGCGTGGCTCCAGGTCCGGATCCTCGCGCAGGTGACGGTCACAGTTCTCGATCACCAGAATGGCATCATCGACCACCACCCCGATGGCCAGAATGAGTGCAAACAGCGTCATGGTGTTGATCGACATGCCCAGCAGAAAGAGCACGGCCAGCGATGAGACCAGAGACACCGGAATGGTCACCGCGGGCACCAGGGTGGCCCGCAGGCTGCCGAGGAAGAGGAAGGTGATGAGCACCACCAGCAGCACCGCCACCAGCAGGGACTGCAACACCTGCGCCACGGCCGTCGACACATAGCGCGTAGTGTCATAGTTGATCTGGTAGGCCATGCCTGCGGGGAAGCCCTGCGCGAGGTCCGCCACCAGGGTATCCACCGTCTCGCCGACCTCCAGCGCATTGGCATCCGAGGCCAGGTAGAGCGCCACGTTGACCGCGGGACGTCCACCAATTTCACCGTAGAAACCGTAGGTCGACTGGCCCAGTTCCACCCGCGCCACATCGCGCAGGTAAATCGCCGAGCCATCCGGCCGGGCGCGCAGCACGATGCCTTCGAATTCCGCCACATCCTGCAGGCGGCCCTTCACCCGCAGGGTAAATTCGGTCTCCATGCGCTGGTCAAAGGGCGGGCCACCTATTTTGCCCGCCGCGACCTGCACGTTCTGCTCGCGCAGCGCCGCCTGGATGTCCGTCACCGACAGGCCGCGATTGGCCATCTTGTCCGGGTCCAGCCACAGGCGCATGGCATAGTCCGCCTGACCCATCACATCTGCGCCGGAAATTCCCGGCACCCGGCTGAGGGCACCGGCTACATTGATCTTCACGTAGTTGGAAAGAAACTTGTAATCCAGCGACTCGTCCGGCGAGGTGAAGCTGATGATCTTCAGCATGTCCGGGGCGCGTTCCGCAATCTTCAGCCCGCGCGCCGTCACCTCCGCCGGCAGTGAGGGCTCTGCCAGCTTGACCCGGTTCTGCACGCGCACCAGGGCCATGTCGGCATCGGTGCCGATGGCAAAGGTAATGGTGAGGGAATAGCTGCCGTCGTTGGCGCTCTTGGAGGACATGTACAGCATATCCTCCACGCCATTCACCGCGTCCTCAATGGGCGCACCCACCGCCATCTCGACCACCTCGGCGGCGGCACCCGGATACACGGCCGACACCACGATGTTGGGCGGAGCGATCGGGGGATACTCGTTGATCGGCAGAAATCGCAGGGCCAGGCTGCCGAGCAAGGTAAGCACAATGGATATCACCAGCGCAAACTTGGGGCGCCGGATGAAAAACGCGCTGAACATCAGTTGCCCTCGTCGGCGGTGGCGCCCACCGTCGCGGTGATCACCACCGGCATGCCCGGGCGCACCTGCTGCAGGCCGCGCACGATGACGCGGTCACCCGCTGCCAACCCGTCCGTCACCAGCACCATGTCGTCAACCCGCTCACCGAGTTGCAGGTTATTGCGCTGCACGGTGTTCTGGTCCGACACCACCAGCACAAACGCACCCTGCTGGTCCGCCTGCACTGCGGCGAGGGGCACGAACAGCCCCTCTTCCAGCGCCGTGTCCTGCAGGGTGACGCGCACATACTGCCCGGGCACCAGCAGGCCATAGGGGTTGGGAATGCGGGCGCGGGCCTCCATGGTGCCGGTGGTTGCGTCAATGCGGTTGCCGAAGTAGTCAATCTGCCCCACTTCGGGGTATTCCAGACCATCGGCAAGCTCCAGGGTCACCTCGACGCCCTGCAGGTCATCCACCGAGGGATTCGCGGTTACCCGCTGGCTGATCTGGTCAATGTAGGTGGCTTCCGATACCTGGAACAGCGCCTCGATAGGGTCGATGCTGACCAGCGTAGTGAGATCGCCGCTACTCGGACCCACCAGATCGCCGGGGCTTACCTGGCTGCGCCCGATGCGACCGCTGATCGGCGCTTTAATGGTGGTAAACCCGAGGTTGACCTCCGCGGCCTTCACCTGCGCCTGGGCCGCCTCGATACGGGCATCGGCATCCAGCTTCAGTGCCGTAAGATTGTCCATCTCCACCTGGGAAATTGCACCTTTCGGCAGCAACTCCAGGCCGCGCCGATAGTTGCGCTCGGCATTGTTCTGGTTGGCTTTCGCCGCAGCGAGGTCTGCCCGGGCTATGGCCAGCGCCGCAGCATACTCCGCAGGGTCGATCACATAGAGCACGTCACCCGCCTCTACCTGCTCCCCCTCAACAAAACGGCGCTCCTGCAGGTAACCGCTGACACTGGCACGGATGGTCACATCATCGCGGGCAACCAGGCGCCCCACATACACCGAGCGCGCCTGGTAGGGCTCTATCCGGACTGTGTCCACCACCACACCCACCGGCGGAGGCGGTGGTGCGGGCTCGGAGCAGGCAATCAGCGTGAGCACGCTGAATGCGGCCGTTGCGCGAATCACTAACGTCATGCCTGACACGCCAAGCCCCCCGATGTTGTCGACAAGCCACTGTAACAGAGCCCGGGGGGCGGGGAAAAACAGATGGCACCAGAGACTGCCAGGCACAAAAAAACCGCCCGGCCGTAGCGGGGCGGTTTTTCACAACACTCGAGCTTACTGGCTCTTCTCGACCATGAAATCGACCGCAGCCATCACTTCCTCATCGGAGCAGCTCATGCAACCGCCCTTGGCGATCATGCCGGTGCCCGGAATGCCGTTGATGCCGTGGTCATGCAGCACATCCATACCCTTGGCAATGCGCTCCGCCCAGACCGTGGCGTCGCCCACTACCGGGGCCCCGCCGGCGCCGGTCATATGGCAGGCCATGCAGGCCGCGTTGTAGACTTCCTCGCCCGAGCGAGCGACCGCGGCTGCACCCGCCGCTGCGGCGCCGGCGCAGGTGGCGTCACCCTGCAGACACACTTCACCCATCGGCTTGATGCGCTCTTCAATGGCAGCCCTCTGGCTGTCCGAAAGCTCGATAGCACCTGCCGCCATGGCTGCACACAGTGCCACTACACTCACTACAAATCGGCTCATCACAACAGAGTCCTCTGGTTACTGGCCGCGCATTATAGCCAGTTATGCGCCGCGGGAAAACTCGCCATTGCGGGCCGCTGGCACGGGCGCGGGGTTTGCCCGTACCATAGCTGCAAACATCCGCACACAACCCGGAGCACCCGCATGAAACTCTACACCTACGACCCAGCCCCCAACCCACGCCGCCTGCAGCTGTTCCTCGACTACAAGGGCATAAAGCTGGACACGGTCCAGATCGACATGATGAAACAGGCCCAGTTCGAGGAGAGCTTCCGCAAGGTCAACCCGATGTGTACCGTCCCGGCACTGGCACTGGATGATGGCACGGTGCTCACCGAGGTCATCGGCACCTGCGTCTATCTTGAAGCGCTCTATCCCGAAAAGCCGCTGCTGGGTACCACCGCATTGGAGAAAGCCCAAGTGATCAGCTGGAACCACCGCCTCTTCAACAGCATGTTCCACGCGATTGCCGAAGTGTTCCGCAACGGCAATCCCGCCTTCGCCGACCGTGCCCTGCCGGGGCCGATGAAGGTGGCGCAAATTCCGGCCCTGGTTGACCGCGGCAAACAACGCCTGGAAGCCGGCTGGCGCATGGTGGACCGCGCGCTGGCGAAAAGTCCCTTCCTTGCCGGCGAGCATTTCTCACTCGCGGACATCGACCTGCTGGTATGCGTCGAGTTTGCCGGCTGGATCAAGGCCGCCGTGCCCGATGAGTGCAGCCACATCCACGCCTGGCTACCGCGCGCCAAGGCGGCCCTTGAGGCAGCCGCTGGCGAGCAGTGAACCGCGCTGGCGCCGGGGCCCGGAGCCTGTCGGCGCCCAGCTCACTGCCCCCATTTGCCTGCGGCGGGGCTGTGCAAATTCGGTTATAACAGCACCATGCAGACAGTCACCCCGCCAACCCGAACCCTGTGCGGCGCGCTCCTCGCAAGCATGCTGGCCCTGGCGGCATGCGGTGAGGCGCCGGCGGATGCCGCATTGTCGGACTACGTGCAGCGGCTGGAGCGCACTCTGGGGCAGACGGCACCCCAACCCCAACTGCCCACCCTGCCGAGGCTTCCTGCGCGCGGTGAGCTGAAGCTTGCGCTGGAAAGTGGCAACCTGGGCACGCTCGACTTTCTCGCCCTCACAGGCTGCGCCGTGCAGGTCACCATCGGCAAACGCAACAGCAGCCTGGGCATTATGTCCAGCGACTCCCAGCGCCTGCTGCTGGAGCTGGAGTTCCTGCAATTGGCGCCCGACTGTATCGCCTACCAGCGCAGCCAGGGAGAAGCCGCACTGGCCGAGCTTCTGGAAGACGCCCATGCACAGAAGCGGCAACAGCTGCCGGCGCTGATCTTCAATGCCACCCTGGGTGGCCCCGAATATCGCGCCCTGTGGCGACCGCCGGACCATCTGCGAACGTACCCGGCGAATACCAGCAGCGCGCCGCTGACCGCGCTGTCCAGCATCAATGCCAGCGTCCGGCGCTGGCTCGCTGGCGACTACCGCGCCGACAATATGGCGTTCGAGCTGCAGCTCAGTGAGATCGCGCTGGGGGATGGCGGCGCCCTGCTCCGCGCCCAGGCACTTCAGGCTGGCTGGCTGCAGGCCGGGGATGCCTTACTGGCGCAGCAACGCGCGGCGGGGCCCCTGTGCAGCGAGCGCATTCGCCCGGCGGCGGCGGATACACTGGGCAACGTGATCGAGAAGTTTTTTGTCGGTGAGGTACAGCCCTGGTCCGCGGACCTCGGCCGCCGCCAACACGAACTCCTGCCGCTGGTGCAGGCGCTCGAACAGGAGATCGATTCCGCCCTGCCCCCCGCCTATCGCGACTGGCAGCGCCAGCGAGACACCAGGCTGACAGACTGGGCAGAGGCGCCGAAACGCCATGTGGCAGCGCTGCAGGCCACCCTTGAACCCTGCGGCGGCCTGGGTCAGCGAGCCGGTTGATACCCGGCCTCGGCCGGATAATCAGCGGGAAACTCTGCCGCGCTCAGGGAGTCCAACAGGTATGGCAGACACCATTCACGCACCACAACACCCAGGGGTACCCCGTGACAAAACGACTGAACATCTTCAAAGCCGCCTGCGCAGGCAGTCTCGCGCTGCTACTGGCAGCCTGTGCCAGCGGCCCACCGAAGCCGGATGTTGACTACAACCCGAGCTATGACTTCAGCGAGGTGCGCAGCGTCGCGTTCCTTGAAGACTCCGGCACCGTGGCGGGGGACAACCCGCTGCAGCTCAGCGATATGCAGAAGGAGCGCATCGACACGGCCATTCGCCACGCCCTGTCACTGAAAGGTATCGCGCTGGTGGAAGATCCTGCGGATGCCGACATGCTGGTCAGCTGGCACCTGCTCACCCAGTTCAAGACGGATGTACAGACCTACGACCGCCCCGGCTACATGGGCATGTACTACGGCTACAATCGCTACAGCCTGTACAACTGCTGGTCCTGCATGGGCATGTCCACCGAGGTCAGCGTACGCGATTACACCGAGGGCACCTTCATCGTGGATATGATCGATCCGGCCATGAAGCGCTCCGTGTGGCGCGGCGTCACCCACTCGCGCCTGACCGGCAAACAGCTGCAGGACCAGTCGCGCTACAACGAGGCAGCGGAGGTCATTTTCGCGGCCTTCCCCCCGGGCCCGGAAGCTGCCGGCGACCAGTAGCCGGCCGCTGGGGATGCCCGCACCCGGCAGAGCACCGGCTTTTCGTCTATTGAGCGCCGTGAGCGCCTTTGCTATAGTCCGCTCCCCCCAAGCGGGGTGCGGGCTGCGGCACCAGCCACCCGCAACCGCCGTTTTCCGCCCGTAGCTCAGCTGGATAGAGCGCTGCCCTCCGGAGGCAGAGGTCAGAGGTTCGAATCCTCTCGGGCGGGCCACCAACTTGTGGTGGCTCTCCCCAATTAGCGCCATGGAACCGCCGTTTACATTGACCTTGTCGCGATCGAGGCTGAGGTTGAGGCGACGAATGAACTTCCCGGCAACCACCTCCGTCGATAATATATGCTTCAGCCTTCAGCCATGCGTCATGTCTTCAGGTTTGATTAAAACATGGGGCCGGTTACGGGTTCACGGGGAGCGTACTGTGGTCACTCAAGCGTCACGGTAATTCGGGACTCTGCGTTCGGCGAAGGCGGCCATGCCCTCGCGCGCGTCCACGGTCTGGCTGCAGAGAATCTGGTTGCGATCTTCCACCGCGATCGCCGCCTCCAGAGACCCAATATCGATATTGATGTTCAGGGCCTCCTTGGATAGACGTAACCCCAACGGGGAATTGGTAAGCATCAGTTCCAGATCTTCCTGAATCGCCGCCTCAAGCTGCCCGGGCTCCACAACCTGCGATACCAGCCCTACCGCCAGCGAACGCTGCGCATTGATGAACTTGCCGGTGAGAATCAGCTCCGCTGCCAGGGACGCCCCCACCAGGCGAGGCAGGAAGTAGGATGAACCCATGTCGCAGCCCCCCAACCCTATCCGTATGTAGGCACAATTCATCTTCGCCGAGGTGTCGGCAACACGGATATCCGAAGCCAGTGCAAGGGAGAACCCGCCGCCGCAGGCCGCGCCATTTATCAGGGAGATTATGGGCTGCGGGCATCGCCGCATGGCGATGTAGATCTCCGCAATCGAGCGCTGGAACGCGAGGCCCTGTTGCACAGTGCCCAGATCCTGCGTTTCGTCGGCCTTGAGATCCAGCCCGGCACAGAATGCGCGGCCTGCGCCTCTCAACACGACGATCCTGCGCTCAGGGCGCGTGGCAAGCCCACGGAAGTAGTCTCTCAACTCGGTGACCATCGCGGGATTCAACGCATTCAGTGCTTTCGGGCGATTAAGGGTCACCCAGTCGACTGCGCCCTTTTCTTCTATGATCAGATTTGCGGGTTCGCCTGTGTGCATGACGTCACTCTCCAGCTTCGACTCTGTTTTATCGACGGTGATTAATTCTGTAGACGGCCGGCACTCATAACGTCTCCCCTACGCTTCTCCAGCGCAGTTTTACTCACCGTCTCCGCGTGTTCGCGACTTACTTTGTCCTCGTAAACAAGCCCTTCATCCAGGCCGTGGTTCAACGAATAGTCGATAAGATGCTGCACCGCTTTCAGGGTGGCATGATCTGCAGCCTGGATCTCCCTTGCGAGTTCAAGCGCGTGCGGCATCAGCTCATCTGCCTTCAACACACGGTTTACCAGGCCCCACCTCTCTGCCGTTTCGGCATCCAGGTATTTGCCAGTGAAGCTCAGCTCCCTGGCCCTCGAGGCGCCTATCAGCCTCGCGAGACGCTGGCTGAGACCCCAGCCCGGCACCACACCCATTCTTACATGGGTGTCTGCAAAACGGGCGTGCTCAGAAGCGATCAGGATGTCGCACATGAGGGCGATCTCGAAAGCGCCCGTGACGGCGAAGCCGTTGATGGCGCCAATGAGCGGCTTGCCTAGATGACGGATGGCATCATGCATCTCCGATCCGTTAGCGGCCCCGGATTGCAGCCCGGTTTGCGCCAACTCCTTGAGATCCAGTCCTGCGGAAAAGGCGCGACCCGCACCGGTGAGAATGACTACATCGGTGGCCGGGTCGCTGGCGAGCCTTGTGAACTCCCGCGCTATCGCTGCGCGTAACTCCAGCGATAGCGCGTTCAATTGCTCCGGCCTGTTGAGGGTGAGCGTGGTCACCCCGTTGTCTGTATGACTGAGTAGTACACCCATCACTTTTCTCCGCGTGAGTAGCCGACTGAACGCACTTACCGGGCAGCCATGCGAATCGCGCCATCCAGGCGGATACATTCGCCATTCAAGTAGTCATTTTCCGCGATGTGCAGCGCCAAAGCGGCTATTTCAGCCGGTTCACCCAGGCGCTTGGGATATTCCACCTGATCACCCAGCGCCTTGACCATCTCTGGTCCATCGCCTTCGACGCAGTATACGCAGCCTGACCAATCTGGCCATCATGGGCGGCCACCGAGGCAGCATTGACTATACAGCCATGACCGCCATCATTGTTGAACGCTGGCACAGGGCGTCGTTGCTGACGCGCCAACGCCTGTACCGGCCGGAAACGTTTCCCGTCTGTGTGAGCGTGTAACCAAATGTATATTTTTCTGGGCGGTTGCATCATGGACGCGCTCCCGCATCCACCTCAGACTCAGGGGCTATCCGCACAGGTCCGAGCGTTGGTGACCGTCTGCCAAAGGAGAATAGCATGCGTCAATTTACTGAAGAGCAAATCATGTTCCGCGATGCCTATCGCAAGTTTCTTGAAACGGAGATAGCGCCCCATGTTGAGAAATGGCGCGAACAGGGCATCGTAGACCGCGAAGCATTCGAGAAAGCGGGTGCACACGGTTTTCTGATGATCTGGCCTGATGAGCGATATGGCGGGCTCGGTGACCGGGATTTTCGCTACGAGCAGATCATTATTGAAGAGAGTGCCCGTGCGGGTACCGGAGAGTGGTTCAACACGCTCCACAGCCGCCTGGTAGGCCCCTACTTCGACCATTTCGGCACCGATGAACAAAAGCAGCGGTGGCTACCTGACTGTGTCTCCGGCAAGAAAATTCTCGCCATTGCCATGACCGAACCGGATGCGGGCAGCGATCTGGCTGGCATGCGCACCACCCTCCTGCCGGACGGTGACGACTACGTTCTGAACGGGTCGAAGACGTACATTTCAAACGGCATCAACGCTGACCTGGTGATTGTCGCCGGCAAGTCAGATCCGGAGAACAACCCCCATGCGATGACACTGTGTGTTGTCGAGCGTGGCATGGAAGGCTTCGAGCGCGGACGCAACCTCGACAAAATGGGCATGAAAGCCCAGGACACCGCGGAGCTGTTCTTCAACAATGTCAGAATCCCCAAAGAGAACGTTCTGGGCGAAGTCGGTCACGGCTTCTTTTACCTGATGCAGGGGCTCGCTGAGGAGCGATTGATTGGTGCGGTTGGCTCCGCCATCAATGCCCGGCGCGCGTTCGACCTGACCAGGAACTTCGTCATGGAGCGCAAGGTGTTTGGCAAGCCGCTCTCCAACATGCAGAACACCCAGTTCAAAATGGCCGAAATGGACGCGGAGATTGACCTTGTGCAAACCTATGTTGACCACTGTGTCGCAGAGCACAACGAAGGTCGACTGAGCGTCAATATGGCGGCGAAGGCAAAGCTGCAGGCCACCGAAATAGAGTGGCGCATGCTGGACCTGGGGGTGCAGTTGCACGGCGGCTCGGGCTATATGAAGGAATACCCGATCTGCACCATGTTTACCGATGCACGCATCAATCGCATTCTGGCCGGTAGCTCCGAGATCATGAAGTTGATCATTGGTCGGGATATCTTCTCCGAGCGCTACAGCAGCCTGTTGGACTGAGTATCAATGCGCGCAGCAATCAATTTGGCCCACGGTTACCGTGGTGACGCGTGGTGAGGAAGTGAGCCTGCACCTCGAACACTGGACAGGCCGTTTGAAGCGGTGGCAGAGGTCGCGGTGATCGGTATACCAAATGAGCCGCTCGGCGAGGCGTTGATGGCATTGGTTGTTCTCAAACCCGACCCAGCTTGCAGCAGAGTCATCAGCCCATCAAGGGATCAAAAACAATGAACTTCGATATTCCAGAAGATATTCGCGATTTCCTGAACGAGCTCGACACATTCATCGACGACCAGATCAAGCCACTCGAGCAGGCGGACGACAACATTCGTTTCTTTGATCACCGCCGAGAGGACGCGCGAACCGATTGGGAACGAGACGGTCTCCCCAACGAGGAATGGGAAGAATTACTGCACAAAGCCAAGCAATTGGCGATCGCCGCGGGCATTTACAGCTACCCCTTTCCCGCGGAGCACGGTGGCCGCGACGGCAGCAACCTCGGTATGGCTATTATACGCGAGCACCTGGCGGCCAAAGGCCTGGGCTTGCACAACGACCTGCAGAATGAGCATTCGATTGTGGGCAATAATGTGGGCCTGCTGCTGATGCTTGAGTACGGCACCGAGGCACAGAAAGCAGAGTGGCTGGACGGCCTGAAAAATGCCACACGCGGCTTTGCGTTCGGGATTACCGAGCCCGCACACGGCTCGGATGCCACCTGGATGGAAACCGGGGCGGTCAGGGACGGTGATCACTGGGTGATCAATGGTGAGAAAACCTGGAATACCGGTGTGCACACGGCACACAGCGATATGATCATGGCCAGGACGTCCGGGAACCCCGGGGATGGCAGCGGGATCACGGCATTCCTCGTACCCATGGATACGCCCGGACTCAAGGTTGAAGAGTATCTGTGGACCTTCAACATGCCCTCCGATCATGCCCGCGTTTCGCTGACCGACGTGCGGGTGCCCGACGCGGCCATCTTTGGTGGTGAGGGCAAGGGGCTGCAGGTCGTTCAACACTTCTTCAATGAAAACCGTATTCGCCAGGCCGCCTCAAGCCTGGGTGCCGCACAGTACTGCGTCAACGAAGCAGTGAAGCACGCACGGGAAAGAAAACCCTTCGGCAAACCGCTGGCAAGCAATCAGGCGATTCAGTTCCCGCTTGTCGACCTGCAAGCGCGTTGCGAAATGTTGCGAGCGCTCATTCACAAGACGGCGTGGCTCATGGACCGCGATGGCGCATTTTCCGTGTCCGACAAAGTATCCATCTGCAACTACCAGGCCAACCGACTCTGCTGTGAAGCCGCCGATACCGCGATGCAGGTTCACGGTGGCATGGGGTATTCCCGCTACAAACCGTTTGAACATATCTACCGCCACCACCGCCGCTACCGCATCACCGAAGGCGCAGATGAAATCCAGATGCGTCGCGTGGCGGGTTATCTGTTCGGTTTCATGAAACAGGACAAACCGAAGGGCGTCAGCTGATCTCGGCGTAGCCCCTCACGTTCAATACGTTGGAAAAGGAAGTCGCGGCGTACTGCACAGGCCGACACCGCACAGGGCTGGACTGGTCCCCTCAAACAATGGTGTTGCAAATAATAACCATTCGCATTAAATTGCAGTGGCGAACCTTTCATGGAGCCCTCAAATGCGATTACGTTTCCTGTGCAGCAATCACCGTGACTGGCTGGCGTCGAATGCGGTCGCCGCCCTCAATTCCTGGCAGCGCAGCCACGATCACGCCACCGCTTTACTCGCTGAGCAGGAATCGACGAAAGCCTTGAATTATGCCGGCTGTGCACTTGAAGCCGCCGAGCTACTTCTCTTCAACCACGCCCGACAGTCCGGGGATGATATCGCCCGGTTTACGCAATCGGCGCTGTTGTTGTGCACCTCGCTGATCCAGTCCGGCGAAGCCCGACTGGCCTGCGGCGTGATTGGCGGCACGATAGCGCGCCTGGAAGAGCTGCTGTTGAGTGGTGTGGAGCGACGAGCGGTCCTTGAGGGCTGCCAGCGACTGCTGGAGGTCGGCGACCAGTTCAGTCGACCTGACGCCAATGACCAGCAACCGTACTCCGGGCCGGTAGCCGATGCCGCACCGAGACACCGCGTGCATTGAATGAGTGCCGCCGAATGGCCAATAACCTCGAGCCTCGATAGGCACCCAACTGGGGATGCCCCCCAGGAATGGGTGCAGATCGAGATACCGCGGCAGGTGCTCGCCCGGCTGCTGCACCACCGGAGCCTGTTCGCGGAAGAGCTCAGGACGCTCAACAGGGAATCCTGCCTCGCGACCCAGACGGCACTCAAGATCTGCCTGACGCAACACGGCAGGTAAGCAAGCGGATGCTCCATGAGCCAAACGCGGCCGGTCGATAACCGCCTGCATCGGGCTCGCGCATACATCGCTTTTTTCTGATTACAAAGCTATAAACTTCGACTTTACCTTACAGTTGGGGAGGGTATCCTAGCCCGGCCTTTCAAAGGCGCCCAACAGACCCGGAGCACAGGATATGCACACCACACCAGACAAGGCTCACCAAGACGTGACAACCCGGCCATCGCGTGGCCAGCGCTTCACGACATGGATACAGGAGCCCTTCGGCTCCGTGATGTTCGCATCGGTTGCAACCATCAGTTCCTTCGGCTTTGTACTCTCCGGCATGTGGGCAATCCAGACTACTCTCAATTAGTCACAACTCTGCGAAGCTCCCCTCTTCCCGGCATTTTTCCGCGAGCGATCACTCTTATTCTACGACCGAAAACCGGTCCGCGATGCGTCAGGTTGCTGCAGTAAAACACTTGGGAAATCGCACTGCCAGTTGATGCCAGCGAGATGCTAACTGCTGCCTTTGTGCTGCTTGAACGCCTTGGACTGGATACCGTGCTTTTTCAGCAACGTCTGCAGGTGGGAGCGGTTCAGGTCCAGTTTCTTGGCCAGGTCTACAACCCGGCCTTTGGTATCCCGAAGGCCGTTCTCCAGATAGCGCTTTTCCGCGGCATCGCTGGCAAGGCGCTTCACGTCAGCCAACGAGCCGGTATAGCTATCCGGTTGCGCTACCTGTGCCGAGCTGGGGGTGCGGATATTTTTCGGTAGATGCTCGATCTCGGCAACCTCGTCTGCCAGACAGGACAGGCGGTAGACCAGATTGCGTAGTTCCCGTATGTTCCCGGGATAATGATAACCGAGCAAAAACTGGTGCAGGTTTTCGGAGAGCTTCACGGGCGGCCGACCCAACTGCTCAGAGGCCTCGGAGAAGAAAAAGTCACAAAGCAGCGGGATCTCATCGCGCCGCTCGCGCAGTGGCGGCAAACTCGCGTGAATCACACCCAGACGATAGAACAAATCCTCTCGAAAAGCGCCCTCTTCCGACATTTGGGCCAGGTTGCGATTGGTTGCCGCGACGACGCGCGTATCCACCGCGGTCACTTCATCCGAACCCACACGCTGAATCTCATGGGCCTGGAGCACGCGCAGCAGCTTTACCTGACCCTGCATGGGTAGCTCACCGACTTCATCGAGGAATATCGTTCCGCCATTCGCAGCTTCAAAGCGGCCTTTACGGTCGCTGGTAGCTCCCGTGAATGCGCCCTTCTTGTGACCGAACAGTTCCGATTCAATCAGGTTCTCGGGTATGGCTCCACAGTTGATGGAAACAAATGGCTTATCGGCCCTGGTACTGTTGGCGTGAATAACCTTGGCAAACAGCTCCTTGCCCGTGCCACTTTCGCCGTCGATGAGTATGGGCAGCATCGTCGGCGCTGCCTTGCGGACAATCTCCAGGGCCTCAAGCAGGCCAGGGCTTTCTCCAAGAACACCCTCGAAGCCCAGTTCATCGTAACTTGAGCGCTTGCTGGCCGCACCGGTCATCTCGACGGTTTTCTGTGTGGTGGCCCTCTCCAGGCGCTCGGTCCGTGACGCCAGCAGAATATCCGCCCGCAACGCATTGAAGTCCTCCAACAATGCGCCGATTTCCTGTTTATCAAGATAGGTCGCCAACCGCAGGCGTGAACGGAGAATCTCGACTTTCTCGATCAATCCACCATGACTTGCAGGCGTCTGGGATTTAAAACTGAACTGTTTCATACAGTGATCTGCTTCTGCACCAATTGATAATACATTCCTTTTGCTGCAATCAGTTCGTCGTGCGTGCCGCTTTCAGCGATTGCACCGTTGTACAAGACCAGGATTTTATCGGCGCGCATGATGGTGCTCAGGCGGTGTGCTATAACCAGTGCGGTACGCCCCTCCAATATGCCATCCATATTGCTCAGGATATTGCTCTCGGATTCTGTATCAAGGGAGGATGTCGCTTCGTCAAGTATCAGGATGCGTGGATCGCGGTACAGCGCCCTGGCAATACACAGCCGCTGGACCTGCCCCCCGGACAATCCTGTACCGCGCTCCCCCACTTCCTGCTCGTATCCCCGGGGCAGATTACTGATGAAGCCGTGCGCATCCGCCAATTCGGCGGCGTCGACGATGCGCCGCTTGTCAGGGTCTTCATCGCCCATGGCAATGTTTTCTGCAATCGTGCCCTGAAACAGCAGGTTACTTTGCATGACGTAGCCAAGTTGCGCGCGGTAGCGCTGGGTTTCGATGAGATTCAGGTCGTAGCCGTCAACCAGAATCTTCCCCTCGGTCGGCGGGTAGAAACCCACCAGAAGCTTGGCAAGCGTGGACTTTCCGGAGCCACTTTTGCCGACCAACGCCACCAGCTCACCCTGCTTTATCTCCAGATTGATGTCTTCCAGCACGTAGTTCGTATCATTGCCACCGTAGCGGAAGTAGACATTCTTGAAGCTCACATCGCCTTGCAGGTGCGGCAGCACAATACGCGAGCCCATTTCCTCAGGCTTCTGCTCGGGCTCAAGATCGAGCACATCCCCGAGGCGCTCCATCGCAATGCCCGCAGCGTGTAACTCATCCCACAGACTGACCAGCTGCATCAATGGCGTCATCACCGAACTTGACAGCATGTTGAAGGCAATGAGTTGCCCCACACTCAGCTCTTGCGCGATCACCATGTTGGCACCGATGTAGAGGATCGCTACCGTCGCAGCGATGTTGAGCAGCTGGCTGCCGAACGCCACAAACAACTGAAACCCCTGGGCATCGTACTGAACATTCAGGGCATTGGCGTACTTTCGCTCCCAGTTGAGGCGCATCTGGCGCTCTATGCCCATGGCCTTGACTGACTCAGCTGCACTAACGGTCTCCATCAAAAGCCCTTCGGCTTCGGTGGACGTCTCGAATATCTTGCGGCTGTAGTCTTTCATGCGCGGTGTGACCAGCACCGTCAGCACGAATATGGGAATAACCAGAGCCAACATTATCAACGTCAGCTTGACGTTATAGAGGAACATAACGGTCAAATACACGAAGACCATCATGACGTTCAGCACCGTGCCTACAGTCTGCCCGGTAAGGAAGTCACGAATGGTCTGGTTCTCCTGGAACCGGGCAATCACATCGCCGGTCCGGCGATTGGCAAAGAATGCCACCGGCAACGCCAGCGCGTGTTGGAAAAAACCGGACATCATGGCGAAGTCCATACTTCGCGTCATGAACGCCGCGAGATAGCCTCGCATGATCGTGGTCAACTGGGCAAACAGCTGACTCAGCACCAGGCCCACAGTGAGCATCAGCAACAGCTGGGTGTTCTCGTGCACGATTACCTTGTCGAGAATATTCTGGGTAATGATCGGTGGCGCCAGCCCCAGCAACTGAATGACCAACGCAGCGAGAAAAAGGTGCACGACCGTGGATCGATGTGGCGTCAGGTAGCCTACAAACCGCTTCCAGGGTGACTCCTGGGCTGGCGCATTCGATTCGATATTGGTTGGTTTGAAAAGCAGACACGTTCCCGTCCAACCCTTCTCGAACTCTTCAATGGTCAGCTTGCGAAACCCCGGGCCCGGGTCAGCCACCCAGACGTGCTGGCTCGATATGCCGTAGACCACAACAAAATGGTAGCCCTCCCAGTGCGCGATCAGCGGAAAGTCGAAACTCTTCATCGCGCCCAGCGTGGACTGCACGCCGCGAGTACTGAAACCCAGTGCCTCAGCGGCCTTGGCCACGCTGTCCAGCGAAGCCCCTTCCCGAGAGACATTTACCAGATCACGCAGCTTACCCAGACCCATGGGTACACCGAAATATTTGCAGACCATGGCGAGACACGCGGCACCACAATCCATTTCCTCCGCCTGCTGCACAAGCGGAAAGCGCTCCAGCACACGCTGACCAAAGCCCGCCTTGGACTCAACATCCAGGCTGAACTGGGAGCCCCGCTTTTCGCGGAGTTGTTTCTGACGCGTCAACTCCCGATCAAGAAACCGGATGCGGTCTTCAATGGCTGGACGCAGCCTGGGGTTGTGCTCCAGTATCGCGCGAACAGTGTCCTCGGGAATGATGAGCAGCGTCAGGTCGGTTTCGGCCAGGGCTGAGGCCTGCTGCTCCTGACGCAACAGGCAGGCCTTTTCGCCAAAGATCTCCCCTTGCGCCAGGGTCGCCAGCGGATACTCGACATCCTTCTCCCGCCTCACCAGGCGAACCCGACCCTGCCGAATAACGTAGAGTCGACGATCACTGCTCGAATCCTGCGTGATCACTTCGGTGCCCGCGGCCACGCTTTTGATCCCTACACTGGCGACCAATCGTTTCAGCTCGTCCGCATCGACCGCGTTACCCAGCTCGAAAAACTGGCTGACCACACCGCCCGCTGCTCGAATCGCGGCGTGGCTGCTCATGAAGTCCTCGGCCTCGGCATTCTCCTTGAATACCGCGGCGAATGCGGAGGACGGAATCCGTGCGATCTCCGTCGCCGAAGACGCTCGACAGGAAAACTCGTAGCGAACGTTCCGCAATGCGCCTAGCTCGCCGAGAACATCCCCGGATTTGCGCACGCCGATGCTGGCTTCCTTGCCACCTGCTTCCTTGAAGAGTCGAACACGCCCCTGCACGACAACGAGCAGACCCTGCGTCTGGTCGCCCTCCGCGACAACGCCATCCCCGAGCTCGTAGTGCGTCACACTCGCTGCCCTGGCCAGCGCCAGGCGTTGCTCAGCGCTTAGCGCAGACAGGAAATCGATCTGCGCCAGCACCTCGGCAAGAGACGCCACATCGGCCTCGGTCATACTCTTTTCACTGGTCACACCGGCCCTCCGCAGGCTGTTCGCAGGATCGCACCTACACTTCTACCCTGAAATCACGGGCAGCAGTTTCCAGCCACTCGTTGTAGAGCAGGTTGCTGACTGCATCGCGTGTTGTCTTGTCCAGCACAGCGTCGTATTTGGCGGTGACCGAAAATATCTCAAAGGTGTTCTCGGTATCGGCCTCAAAGGGGCCGAGAACCTCACCGACCGAGGCGTTGAACAGTTTCGCTTCCAGCGCTGGATTGAGTGCTCCACGCATGACCTTGCCTACACGCCCACCATCTGTCGCGGATTCCGCAGTGGAGTGCTCCGCCGCAATTTCATCGAAACTGTCCGGATCCTCGCCGAGCAGCGAGACAATCTCACGGGCCTTGCCCTCTCCGGTTACCACCAGGTGGCTGAGCTCGACTGCATCGAACTGCGGCGCATGCAGGGAAAAATACTCATTGATAGCGGCATCACTGCAGATATCTTCGCGCATTTTCTCCGCCAGCAGGGCGTCCTCCAGAAAGGCCTCATATTGCTCAAGTGAAAGCGACGCATCGTCGAGAAATGCATTGGCCTCTTTGGCCCGATGCAGGCCGAGCGCACGCCGGTGCTGATCTGCCCGGTTTTGTAGCTCTTCGGGGCTGGCCGTGAGGCCGCGTTTGCGTGCGGCTGTTGCCGCGAGCTTTTCCTTGATGATGTCCTGGACAACATGGGGGAAGCGACCAGAGAGCTTGAGCCAGCCCACCAAATCATCACTTGTCAGCGTATTTCCATCTATACGAACGATATCCATGGTTTTCCTCTCTTCAAGATAATTACTGCTTGGGTTGCCTGAACTGCCATTTACTACACTCTGATTGGTGACGAAACACCGCGCCTTGTTACCTGATGCTCCTAAAGGGCTCCAGCGCCAGATCAATCACCCGACGCTTGCGCACGACAATCTCAGCCGCCGCACCCATGCCATAGCGCAGCAACACCTCTCCATTTGCGGTTTCAATGGATTCGCGCTCAAGTTGAATCTTGCCCTCGTAAGTGGGTGGAGCGCCCTCCCCGCCCTGCTTCACCGCTGGCGATATGTAATCCAGCCTGCCTTCTACCGAGCCATAGGTCTGATAGGGGAAAGCATTGAATTTGATTTTCACGCTCTGGCCTACCTGCAGAAATCCGCGCTCACTCTCGGGTATCTGGACTTGCAATATGCGCTGGGTATCGGCGGGCGCGATATTCACCAGAGGCTTTGATGACTGGACTTTGTCTCCGCGCTGCGTGAGGGGCACCTCGGTGACAACACCGCTTATCGGCGCGTGTATCTTCAAGAAGTTGTTCTCATCGAAATTCTTGAAGCTGACCCGCTCAGCCGCGTCTGCAGCGATGCGCGCGCTACGCAGCTGGAATTCGACTTTTGCCTGCTCCTGTTCCATATCACGTAGCAGCGTTTCATACTGTACACGCTGTTCCGCGAGTTCCTGCGACGCGTTTGCCACGTTACTGTCGGCTTCAGAGATTGCGCGGTTGAGCTCATATTCAAGAGACGACAGACGCGCCTGTGCAGCACCCGTTTTCGCCTGGGCATCAAGGTAAGCGTTAACCTTTTGCTGCACCTGGGTTTGTGACACGCCGCCACCACCCTCCATGCTGGCAAGCCGCTCGTACTGGGTTTTCTCCTCCTCCGCAGCCGCTTCGGTGCGTCGCGCCTGCTCCAGCGCAGTTCGCGCCTCATCCAGCTTGGCACGCTGTGCTCCCGCCAGCTTGAACAGGCCTTCTTCAAGTTTCTTGTCCGTCTCTTTTTGCAGGAAATCGAGCTTGGCCTTCATCGCCTCAGCCTTGCGCTGCTGCAATGCCAGCTTGGCAGGAAGGCGCTCATACTCCAGTTCAGCCTGATCCAGACGCAATTTGGACTCCAGTGCTTTCGATGCAGAGTCGATTGCACTGCGGGCGTTGATCCGCGCGATGATGTCGCCTTCCTGAACCGGAACCCCCGGTGACACATAAACATCCACCAGCTCGCCATCGATGGGGGCATAGACACGTCGAATGTCCGCTTCCGGTACCAGCACCCCCTGCGCTGTCACCACCACATCTGCTTGCGCAAAAAAAGCCCAGATGAAGGCCAGCAACAGCACAACAACGATCAGGATATTGGTGAGTTTGATCAGACGAGACGGTTCGGAAACCAGGATCGCGATCCCTTCCAGACTATGGTCTCGCAGCGCATCTGCTAGCCGAAGTGAGCGTTGTGGTTTTGTGATCACTTTGACTCCTTCGCCGGAGCGGGCAATAGAGCAGTCTTGTCGTCAACCGCTGCAGAACCGAGTACCGCACTCAAGTCCTCAATTGCTGCGCGCTGGCGCTCGGCTTCAGAAACTACAGCTGCGTTAAGCGCGTTCACCGTGCCGGAGGGAACGGATCCCAGCAGACCGAGGATCTGCGCCGCGTCCTGCAACTTTGAGTGCGCCTCGGTGAGGCGGCCCGCTTGCTCCCGATAGCGCTGGGAAATTTCGGATTCGAGCCGCAAAGCGCCACTGATGCCACCTCCCGTCTGGTACTCCTGCCAGATTTCCTCTGCAGCCGCATACAATTCGCTCACCCGTTGCTCTGCAAACTCCTGTTCGTTGCTGAAGTCTGACTGCAACGCATCGAACATGAACTTGTCACGCTGCGGGTCAATCCGCGTATAGAACTCCAGCAAAGAACTCTGATAATCCGCCGTCTGATACAGGTCCGGTAGCCGCAGAAACTCAGCGCGTAGTTGCCGCCGCGCTACGAGCAGGTTTTGTGCCTCCTGGCCCCACGGGCCCTGCGCCAGCTTCTCCAGGATCTCCAACGCCGCCGCCAGCTCTCCCGCCTGCCACTGCCGATCAGCCAGGGCGTAGTCCGAGGCTAGCGCCTGCAGCTCATCCAGTGCCGGCAGTTCTGACGCGACAAGCTCGGCAAAGTACTCAGTACTGAAGCTCGCAGCCTGCCGTTCCCGCATGTAATCCCTCAATGAATTTGCGGCGTACGCAGCTTTAAGCCTCAGGTAGGCGCGGACATCGGCGCGCCAGTCCGCGACTCCGCCGACTCTCGGATAGTCGCGCTGCAACGAGTCCAGCGCCGTCAACGCCGCAGCACCCGTTTGCGGATCGAGAGGCTGCAACACCTGATCGCGAACGGCAGTCATTGCGTCGAGCAACACCGACGCATCGCTCTTCAAGGCCCGCAGTTGGCTCAGGGCATCGGTGCGAACAGGCTCGAAAACCGGATGAGCCCTGGCGAGTTCCTCAAGCAGACGCAAGTTGTCGTCGCTGTGCGCTTCCCAGCGTTCGAGCAGCACACCCATGGGATGATCGCCCTCGCTGAGCTGGATTGACGCAGCGGCATCCCGCTCCGATGTATAGCGCTGTAGATCCCCAAGCCAGTGCAGCAAGGGCAGTACGCCCTCATCACCCTGACTCGGTGCCAGACTTTGCGCCGTGCTTAGCACCTCCTCAGCCGCCTGATAGTCGCCGCTGAGCATGGCCTGCGACCAAACCGGCACGACGAAGCCTGTCAAGGCGTCATCCGCCAATCGTTGCGCTGCTTCGTCCTCCGGGTTCTCTGCGAGGTAGCCCTCCACGAGCCGCAATGCAGGCTCGTACTGCTGCTCTTCCAGCAGTTCGGTAACCGTTGCCATGCGGTCGTCAGCGAGCAGCCAGGCTGCCAACCCACCCAGCAGCAGTACAGCGACCAGAGCCACCAGACCAAGGCGGAGCTCTCTGCTCAGGGGCAATTGCTCCCAGGCCGCGATCGAGGTGTCGCGCAACGAACCAAATACCGACTTGAAACGCTCAATGTGACTTTGCTCGGCGGCTGGCGGGCGCCCCTCCTCCGCGGATTCCTCGTCTTCCGGTTTGTCGCAGTACACATCGAGAAAAGATGCCGCTTTCGACACCAGAATGGTGCCCTCGGGCACGGTGCGCCGGGTAGCCGCCGAACTGCCGTCCTCCACCGGCACTGACTCCAAAACCACCTTGAAGCTGAACAGCTCATGGCCGAACTGTAGTGTGTCGTCGGTATTCAGTTGCTCCGCCGAGCCGTCCAATCGTCTGCCATTGAGCAGCGTGCCATTCGTACTACCCAGATCCTCGATAAATAAATCCGCGCCTTTCGCATAGATGTGCGCGTGGCGGCGGGACACAAAATTCGACTCCGAAGCAAACTGCTGCACGTACACCGCAAAGTGCCCTGTCGACTTCGACACCAGGAACGGAAACACCGATACCGCAATCGGGTTAAGCCCTTTCCCGGAACGGACCGGCAGCAACAACAGCCGGGGACGCGTCGAAGGCGCCAGTATCTGTGTACGCTCACTCTCATCGCTGCTTGCACCGAGTGAGCCCGCGGACTCTTCAGCACGCTCTTCTGCCGGGGCCAGCGCTGCCTCAAAGCATAGATCCTTGCCAAAACACAGCACATCGCCTGCCGCCACAGCCACAGGGTCCAACCCGACCGCTTGGCCATTGTGCAGGGTGCCCGTCGCGCTGTTCAAATCGACCACATACAGGGTGTTTCCATCGAGAAACAGTCGTGCATGGCGCTCGTCAAGCTGTAACCGAAACTCTTCCGGGTAGGAATCAAACGGAGCATCTCCCAGACCAACCGGCAGCAACAGTCCACGCAATTCGACGTCAGCGTAGCCATCGCCGAACAGGGGTTTCAACCATGCCTTCATAAATCCCGCCCCTGATTGTTACGATTTTTCACGACTCCCCCAGCGTTAGCATGGCATCGCTCCAGCCCCCACCCATGGCTTTATACAGATCGACCGTGTCGACAAGAATCTGCTGGTGGTTCTGCAGCAATGACTGATTTGAATTCAACAGACGTCGTTCTGACTCCAGCACTTCCAGCTGAGTCACGATACCGACTTCCAACTGCGCTCGGGTCTGCCGCGCCACTACGCGCAGATGTTCAACCTCTTCTTCCAGTTCGCGCTTTTGCAGCTGCCGGCTACCGAGATTCACCAACGCATTCTCCACCTCCTGGAAGGCCAGAATCACCGTCTTCCTGTACTGCTCCTCACTCACCCTGGCCGAGGCTTCCCGCGACTTGACCTGTGCTTTCAGTTTGGGATCGAATATCGGGATATTTATCGAGGGCCCTATGCCGAAGGTGAGAGACTTCACGAGGGCGGAAAGAGAGGTACTCGCGAGGTTGCCACCGCCTCCGGCGTTGGCGGTAAGACTTATAGAAGGTAGCCGGGCCAACTCGGCCTCACCCACCAACTCATACGATTCCAGCACACGATACTGCGCGGCCACGATATCCGGTCTGCGGGCCAGCAGGTCTGACGGCAGCCCACCCGGGATGTCCATTAATTTTACAGTCTCGCGCAACGGAGCGACCGGCACATCGATACTGCCTGCCGGTTTTCCGAGCAAAGTCGCCACCGCATTTTCCGCGATTTCGCGCTCACGCTGCAGGTCAAGAAGGCGGCGTTTCAGGGTATTCAGCTCCGCCTTTTGCCGCAGCACCGGGGTGTTGGAACCAACACCTTCCCGGTGCTGATTTTCATAGATCGTGTAAATGCGCTGAGCGGCGGCAATCGAACTCTGCTGCAGGTCGATTTGCTCGTCGAGACTGCGGATCAGAAAATAAGTTGTGGCAACACGCGACACCGTCGTGAGATACGTGGCGCGCCAGTCCGCCTCTCCGGCTTGATAGGCAGCTTTGCGCGCGCTCACCCCTTTTTCCAACTTGCCCCAGATATCAATTTCCCAACCGAGTTCGGCGCTGGTGCTGTAGCTGTTGGAAGTCTCCATGTTCCCGGTCATCGGGTTGCGCGCACCTTGTACAGTAGCACCAACGCCAGCGGAGACTGTGGGCAAACGCCCCGCTTCGACCTGCCCCAGCGCTGCACCCGCCTCACCTACCCGAGCCACGGCAATACGCAGATCCAAATTGCCATCGATGCTCTCCGCCACCAGGCCATCGAGGTACGCATCAGAAAATCCGTGCCACCATTGCGGCTGGATAGTCTCCCGCGCCGAGGTCCTCACGCCGTCTGGTGTGGACCACCGGGCCGGTGTTTCGATTTCCGGGAGTTTTAGTTCACCACTTCCTCCACCACCCGCAGCACACGCCATCAGGCAGCCTGCCACAAGGCTGACCGCCGCGGCACGAGCGCACCTGCGGTGCCGCTTGTAGAAACTCAAATGCTGCATATCATTTCCCCCCCTCACACGCCCAGCCAGCGCCTAGCAAATCCAGCGAAAGCGAAGCGTCATCGGGCCATGCTGATGGCTTTCAGGCTTGCTCCCTCCAAGAAATAGAAAGCAAAACCCGGGCCAACCTGTTAAATGCTGGGAAAAAAAACACTCGGGGCGGTGATTCGAACACACAAACGCATAAAATCTGGCGAGGCTAAACAGAGAATCCACCTCCTCATCGCAGACGTGCTCTACCTGTGCCTAAACAGCGGGGGCAACTGCCTGCTTATTGTTCTTTTATTTCAAACTTTTTTATTTATTTGTAGGTCTTTAGCAAACAAAAAGTCCAACACCTGACCTTAGTATACATCTCCTCCCGGAAACGGCACGGATTGTTTGCACACCCGCGCCTGACATACTGGACGCTCCACGCCTTGGAATGCCGCAGAATTCCCCACAGGGGCTCACCGCCGAGGCGCGCCCCACCCAAGGTACGCCCGGGCAAGCGCAGGGCCCACGCTTTGCAAAAAGTTGTGAGGGTCACAACATGTACTTAATTTAGTCTCCACGAGTCACACAGTTTCGCCGGGCCTAGCGCGCGCTACAACGCACGCGCACTCAAAAGCGGTAGTTTTTTTTCAAAGAAAAACAGAACCTTGGATTTTTTTCCGCAATATCGCAGTAGAGCTGGCACCTTTTCTGCTATGACTTCCTGACATAGCCGATTCAATACCGGGATATTCACTATGAGACGTTTGAACTTCTGCCTCCTTGCCGCCTGCGCCGCCCTTGTGCTGGCCTGCTCGGACAAACCTGCTACTGCGGGGATGGGGCCCTTGACCCCGATCATCCAGGAAACAGACGACGGTGGCTGGCGTGTACGCAATGCCGAAGGCGCCATCACGCTGACCAACACGACGGAGCCTGGCGCCATCCGCTACTACTACGTGAACGCCGACGCCGCCGAGGAAGGCCGCAGAGAAGTAGCTGTGGATGTCACGCTGCTGCACTCCGAAGCGGGCTCGCAGGCAGGGTTGCTCTATGGGTTTCAGGAGAACCCGAAGTCCTACTTCCTCTTCACGGTACGGGGCGACGGCATGGCAAGCCTGCATGCCATGGACAGCAGCGGTTTCCATGAGAAGACAGCTTTCTCCCTGAGTACATCGGTAACAGAGACAGTCACCCTCGGCATTGTCGAACGGGGAAACGAAATCGTGCTGCTGGTGAACGGTGAGGAAAAAGCCAGTCTGGGCAATGACAGGCTTGGTCGTGGCGCCGTCGGTATTGTTGCCGGCCACCTGGGTAGCTATCGCTTTGACAACTTTGCGATCCAGCCTGTCCGCAGCGCGGCCGGCCAGGCGGTTCACGCCCGGCCCGATACGCCCATAAATGAGTTGGCCAACAAAGGGTTGCAGGCTAGCCAAGCAACAAACAACAACCGTACGGGACAACCGGCGCCTATCAAGTACTTTGTGACGATGGATGCCAAAACCGGCATGCCCAGCAGCCGTATTCCGCTGCCGGCTGACTGGACGCAACTCAGCAACAACAGGGAGTTTACCTATGAGGGCCCGAACAACATCCGGGTCAGCGCTACCAGTGGCGCCACCTTTCAATTCACCAACAATCCGGATATGGCACAGATGTTCCAAATGCAGGGCACAAGCAATCAGCCCCCCATGTCCATAGAAGCGATCACGCAACGGTTCTTCATGCCAATCGCACAGCAGACCGGCAGAACGCTGACCAGAACCTATGAACTTCCGCAACTGGCGCGCAAATCTCTAAGCGACAGTTCGCAGTACTACAGCGCCATGCCGCAGCAACTTGACGCCAAATCGTATGCACTGGAGTGGACTGACAAGCAAGGGATATCTTACGTTTCCGTGGTCAACATCAACATCGCCTATAGCCAGCCCTCCTCGTACTGGATTCTCATGTCGCAATACCTGGAAGCTCCACACGAGCATTTCCCGGCGGCACGGGATGCCCTGATCAACGGCCTCATCAACGCGCAGACCAATCCGCAGTGGCTGGCACTCAGAAACCAGCAGGACAGACAGCGGTCAGAGGTCAGCAGCAGGCAGCATGCCGCACGCATGAACTCACTACGTGCCGCGGGCAATGCCGCCGCGAATACGGGGAGAATCTACAGCGAAATCTCTGACATCAACCATCAGGGCTATATGAACCGCGACCAGATGAACAGTGCAGGACACCAGCGCACCGTCAACGCCATTGGCGAACGAACCGTCATTGCCAATCCGGAAACCGGCGAGCGCTACAATGTCCAAAGCGGCAGTAATCAATACTGGGTAAACCAAAATGACCGCTACCTGGGAAGTGACAACCCCAACTACGATCCGCGCCTGGACCCCAGCATGAACCAGCAGGAGTGGATCGAGTATGAAGAAGTCCAGTAGGGGCAGTGGGCAGCGGCTCGGGAAGATCGGGAGAGAGGATCGGTGACCACATTAGACACAGCTGGATTCAGCCACGTAGGCGCCCGGCGTCACAACGAAGACGCACTGCTGCTGTGTGACGACCTGGGGCTGTATGCAGTAGCCGATGGCGTCGGTGGCCTGCACGGCGGTGAAGTTGCCAGTCGCATCGTTTGCGACACGCTGGAAGCGGGTTTGCGTGCGGGCCTTTCGCTGAGCGCGGCAATGGATCGGGCGCATGCAGAAGTGCTGAGCGCAGCCGCCCGCGGCGAAGGCGTTCCCGGCTCTGCCTCTACCGCTGTCGCGGTAACCTTGGATAAGGCTCGCCTGCAGCTCGCCTGGGTAGGCGACAGTCGCGCTTATGTCTGGGATGGCGAGCTTCAGCTGCTCAGCAAAGACCACTCTCTGGTGCAGACCCTGGTGGACACTGCCCAACTGGACTTTGCCGAGATCGAGCATCACCCGCAGAAGAACGTTATCAGCCAAGCACTGGGAAGCCGCAGCGGCACGCCGGTTACCGCATACAAGGAAGGCTCATTGAAAACCCCCTGTGTGCTGATGCTGTGCAGCGACGGGGTCAGCGGCGAACTCTCCGAGCGCAGGTTAATCGACACTCTCGCTTCCGGAGAAAGCGCAGAGGCCTGTGCGAGATCGCTAGTTGAAGCTGCGGTCGGTGGCGGAGGGCAGGACAACGCGAGCTGCATCATCATACGTGTGCCGAAAATGGGCCTGCCTCTCGCAACCGAGTCAACGCTGGCGTTCATGCGCTATGGCGCAGACAACCGCTGGCACCTGGCAGAGACAGTTGCAGGCGGCGACACCCAGATGAACCCCAAAGTGGCAGACCACACCCAGACACTGGCACTCCCCGCGAAGGCGGAGCAGCCCCCAGCCGTGAAGAAAAAACTCAGCCTGTTACGCATAGTCACGGGCACCACTTTCAGCGTGATGCTCGTGGTCGGGCTGATATACGCACTCGAGCGAACCACCGCGCTACAGTCCATACTGGCCCTGATCGCACACGATTAAGTCGCCACGCGCCCCTGCAGCGGCAACATCAACTGGCTAATCGAACGGCCAGTGGAAAACGACCGCGAAATGAAAGCCATCATCCTGCAGATCGTTGCTCCCGGCGGTGGTGACGTCATCTTCATCAATACGTTTGCCGTAGTACAGGCTCGCATTGAGGTATTCCTTCGGCTGCCAGCGCAACCCGAGGCCCACACTACTCAGCACTGCGGCACTGCTGGTAGACAAATTATCGTCTTCGTCCCAGCTGCGGCCATAATCGACAAATGGAACCGCGGTCAGATTCCAACGGCTGTAACCGGCGTCGTTGACGAAAATGGGAACACGCCACTCCAGAGAGGCGGCGATACCGTTATCCCGTACCAACTGATTCTCGCGGAAGCCACGCACAGAATACACACCGCCGATGGCAAGCTTTTCCACGGACAACAAGGGGTCAAATGCTTCCTGCCATACGCCACTGAAGACAATCTGGCTGTTGCGAAAGGGAAGGCGGCGTGCGTACTGCACCTGCGTGAGCAGCACAGTGAAGTCGCTTTCCGGAATTTCCGCACCCGTATCAAATTGTACTCGCGGCGCGCCGTCGGGAATCATGGTGGCACCAAAAAGGTCGAGGCCGTAGCGCAGCGTTGCCCGCATGGCCAGTACCTGGAATTCGCCGCGTTCAATCCACTCGCCGCCAATACTTGCATTGGTGGCGGCTATCTCGCCATTGCGAGCGCCCAGGGAAAACGAAAACGGCCGGCCCAGCAGTGACGTGTCCGAGGCACTGTGACCGAGACCTGCTATGAGCGTAACGTAGCGATCCACACTATTGATCAGGGGATGACTAACGGAAACTGCCCACGTCTCGGTGTCGCTATCAATATCGAGCTCATCAAAGGGTGCTTCCACCACTTCCGACTTGCCCTGCTGATACTCGACTTTGAGACGGGTATCCCAGCTGTTAAGGGGCAGTTCATACGCCAGATACGCATCCTGCAAACCCTCGCTTGCGCTTACCGCCAGCGCAAGCCGGTCTGCGCGGTTGGTCAGGTTTAAATGCTCCAGCGTCAGCAGTGCACGTTCAGCACCCACGCTGGGAGAGCGGTAATTGTCCAGCGACATGCCCAAACGCAATGGATTCTCCTCGCGGATACGCAAGCGCAGGTCTGCGGCGCCCTGCGTCAGCCCGGGCACCAACACCCCGTTCACTTGGCGAATAAGCGGGTTGAGCTCCAGCATGCGAAGGCTGCTCTGGAGGTCGTCCAGATTGAGCGGACTTGCGACATGCCGGCGTAACCGCGATTCGATATAGACTGGCGAGAGCCGCTCGTTCTCAAGGATCTGCACCTCCTGAAGCTCACCTTCAATGGCGCGCAAGATCAGCACCCCCGGCGCGAGGTCACCTTCCGGCAATACCACCCCTGAATTAACATAGCCCCGATTGAAATACGCCAGTGACAAGCGTCGCAGCAATTCCTGAATATTTTCGGAGGACAAGTCCCGGTTCTCGAACGGCTCCACGATTACATCCAGCTCTTCTGCTGAAAAAACGCTATTGCCCTTCACCTCTATCGTCGTGACGGCGAGAGGCGACAGGACTGTCGTCGCTGCACGCCCGTCGTCCTGCAGCGTAGGCGATGGCAGCACCTGGGGAGTCGGCACGCTCGACCTCGGCTCGAAATCCGGCTCAAAACCCGGTTCATCAAACCCGTCGCTACCGCTGGAGAACCCCCGCTCAATGTTCGGCCCAAGCCCCGATCCTACACCCCCCGGCTGCGCAAGCACCTGGAAAGTGAGTACGACAGAAACGGCACCCAAAAGCACCCGGCGAAGCCCACTTTTCACCGTCCGCTGCGCGCACACAGTAGTAACGACTAATTGCATTCCGATCCCCAATTCCGAGTCAGTGCAAGCTCCACGCCAGAAGCGGACGCTCGATCCAAATGTAAGGAGGCATCGCCATGTTCCATGCCGCTGGGTACAAATGGGCTCGCCAGGTAGTCGTCATCCGTCTCCGGCACCATGCTGTGACCGGTAATGACCAGACTGCTACCAGCGCCCGTATTCGTCGCACAGCGGTCCTGAATGAGGTTGGTTGCGTCGAGAATCGCGACATCCAGCTCGGTCACCGCGGCACTGATGTCCTGTTCCGGTGAATTTATCTCCAGACTTCCTTCTTCACCCAATGTTGAGGTGACCTGAAATACCGACCGTGCATCACGCAGAAACGAGGCGGCATTGATATTGATGAGGCCACCGTTCCCGGCGTTGGCACTGGCTGTGAGCCCGCTATTGCGCACGAGCACCAGATCGGCCGGTGCGGCGGGATTACCCAGAGTGATCGAACCGCCATTGCCGTCGGCATCGGACGAAGCAGAGCTGGCGGTAATAAACACGATACCCCCAGAACTCGGGTCGCTGTCCAGGTAGATATCGCGGCCAAAGATATTGATATCGCCACCACCTGCATTATCGGAAGTACCCTCAATTCTCGCCCGACGGAGCTGCACTTCATCTGCGGAAAGTAAAATGGTGCCAGCGTTACCGCTGCCCACGGCCGATGTCTGCACAAATCCGCCGCCGTCGAAACGCAGCAGATCACCGGCCACGATACTCACGTCTCCGGCATCGTTGACGCCTTGCGAGTTAGTCAGTAATTCGGTGTCTCCGCCATCAATACTCACGCTTCCCGCGCTGGAAACCAGGATGCTGCCACTACCCCCGTCACCGGTGCTGGCTGACTGTACGGAAACATTTTCCAGTGTAAGCGCCGTACCCGCGCTCATCCGTACCTGGCCCGCCGGCGCGAGGCCACCGGTGCTGCTCTGTAGAAAGCTGTCGCGAACTCCCAGCTCTTCACTGGCGTCCAAAGTGATCTGACCGGGTGAGCTGTTGACGTCGTTCGCGCGGGTGGCCGTACTGAAGGTAGCATTCTCGATGCTGATGGACCTGCCCGTCGCACTTATCACGCCGGCTGCGCCCTGATCGGCAGCAATGCTCCCAACCTCAACAGCCGACAGGGACAACGCGCCTTCTGCCTGTATATCTACTCGACCGGCGTCTCCCACGCCAAGCGAAGAGGAAGAAAGCGTCGTGGGGCTGGGGGCAGAAACAGTGATATCGCCACCTCGCAACACTACGCCACCCGCCATCCCTGTGCCGACGGTTGAGCTGGTTATCGCGTGCTCACCGCTAACAATGAGCGCGTCCTCCGCGACAATTGACACGTTTGCGCCTGTTCCAGCCGTGGCCGTGAAACTGGAGATGCTGCTGGCGTTCGCGGCACCCTGGGTCTGCTCCAGCCGTACGCTGCGGCCTTGCAGGGAAATCTCCCCGCCCGATCCGTCGGCACTCTCTGCGCCCAGCACATTGCTGCTGATATCAAACTGGCCACGCAGCGTGAGGTCACCCACGGCCCCAACGAGAATAGCACCGCCGTCCTGTTCGCCCCCGGTTCCGGTGCTGATAACCGCGCGTTCTGTATCCGTCGTGAGCGCGATATCCCCTTCCGACAGTAACGCAATGGCGGCGCCCACGCCCTGCACGTTGAATCCGCCGAGCAAGGACGTGTTGTGCAGGTAGAGACCTCCCGAACCGGACTGCAGGCTGATCAGGCCCGGTGCCGCGAAGCTCGACCCGCTGGAAAACATATCAGAGAACTCCGCGCTGATCCGGTTGCCAAACAAGAGCAGGTCACCGGCGTCGCCCGAACCATCGGCGATACTCGCGATAAAGACCCTGCTGTCCCTCGCGCCTCGCAACGACACGTCGCCCGTAGCCAGCACGACAATATCGCCCGCACGCCCTGCCCCGATGCTTCTGGTTTGAATCTGCCCCCCCTGCAACAGGAATTCTGCCATGGGCAGCGATGCACTACCGCCAAAAATAATGTTGCCAGAGTTTCCCGTTGCCGCACCGAGGTCCAGCACACGACTGGAAACGAGACCACCAATCTGCTGGTAGCTGCCCGTATCAATGCGGATGGTGCCGGCATTCGCCAGCGTTGCCGTGGCGGTTTGCAGCACACTGCCGCGCAGTTGCATGCTGGACAGCGCGCGCAGGGAGAAGTCCGTCGGCTGCAGCAATGGGAAGGTGCTGATGAAGGAATTCTGGATCAGCAGCCGATCTGCGAGTAGTGCAAAACGGGAAACCGGGGCTACAGCATTATCCGAAAACAGCAGGTTGCTGTTTTCAATGGTTATGTCAGCGAGCGTGGCATTCTCGGCCGCGCTCAAGGCGTAGCCGGCAGACGTATCGACCGCAAGAGCGCCGCCCGGTGCGAGCGCGGCGAGCCCAAGATTGAAGGCCTGGAATTGCGAGCTGTCAGCAGGTGCCAACGGTCTGCCCGGATCTACTGCAGCGGAAATATCACCGGCCACCGTCACTCCGGCAAAGTCCGGATCGGCACTGGTCCCCACCAGCGTCATGTTGGAAAGCAACAGCGGCGTGTTCGTGCCATCAACGTCGCTCACCGCCAGCAAAATGCCCCGTGGCGTGACCGCGGAGGGCAGATCCTGATGGTCGAGAAAA
The DNA here is from genome assembly GCF_963973825.1 of uncultured Haliea sp. NCBI lineage: Bacteria > Pseudomonadati > Pseudomonadota > Gammaproteobacteria > Cellvibrionales > Halieaceae > Haliea > uncultured Haliea sp. The sequence continues at coordinate 6,414 of NZ_CAXBAE010000007.1, read as the reverse complement.
CCAAACCCTGCTGGGTTTGCTATCGACAACTCCGAGCTTATGGTCGTTTCGTGTGAATAAAAACTGTCGCCGTTGTCAAAACCCAGCCGATTCGCGGTGGAGAATACGAATGTGCTCTGGGGGTCAAAGGCGGCTCCATCGCCGATGAAAATGCCATTGGGGTTTATCATCCACAACGCGGCTGAGGTCGGTGACAGAGTTCCGCCAGAGGAGCGGCGCACCTGCAGGGCTCCAGATATTTCTGTCGGCTGAACGCCTGTCACTCTGGCAATGATATGCTGTATGTTCGTCGCGCTGTGGGTGAAAGTCGCCGCCTCACCGGAGGAGAGACTGAAACTGGAGAAACTGTGAAACAGGTTATTCCCGGCCACTTCGCCGTCAGGCTGACCAATCTCGAAGATACCGGCGCGGGTAGCGCCCTCGATGTTGGAACCAACGGCGCCATCAAAAACAGCCGCTCCCTGGGCGTTGGATAGCCATAGGCATTGAGCGGTGAGCAGCGCCGTAATCAACCGCGATTGTCGTACTGTTCTGGCCACGTTCATTTTCCTCATAGTCGCACCTCTGCTACCGTCAGGCACTTGTTCACAACCAGTTCCCGATGAGCAGGAAAGGAGCCCACTTGCTCGGATGTTGATTGGAGGGATCGTTGATCAATTTCACCTGCGCCTCGCGCAGCCCCTGCGCCTTGGAGACGTTGCCTGACGCGAGTTGCGCGTAGAACTCACTGACAACTTCGACGGTTGCCTTGTCGTCGACCTCCCACAATGTCGCCAGCGCACTTCTTGCACCGGCCTTCAATGCAACACCAGCCAGGCCCAGTGCCGCACGATCGTCGCCCGCAGCTGTTTCACAGGCACTCAGCACCAGCAGTTCGAGCGTGCCACTGGCTGCAGCACGGGACTGAATCGTTCTGCCGAGATCAGTAATCAAGAACTTGTCGTCATAGGTCAGGAGGAAAGAGTCATCATAGCTGCTGCCGAACTGTCCATGCGTAGCAAAGTGCACGATGCTGTACTCGCCGTTGGCAAGCTCCGACCTGACCTCGGGCAAGGTAAAGGCCTGATTCTGCAGAACATTCGCGGAGAGACTTTCGCGCAGCGTGCGCAGTTCCCGATCAACGCTGGGGAGGGCAGCAAACCCCTGCACAGACTCCGACAATCCACCCGCCAATGTGCGATACGATTCTCCGGAAAACGGCTTGGGATCCAGCAGAGTCAGGCCGGGTGTGGTAGCCAATGCGTAGTGTTCAACCAGAAAGCTATCGCCATCGTGAAGGGCGGCGAGAGGAATTGTCCGTAACGCCCCATCCGGAACTACCACCAGCGTCGCGATGCCGTGCATTTCCAGCACCGACACCAGGGGCTTTATCAGCCAGTCATAGAGCTGCCGGCCATGCGCCAGATACCCATCGGTACCGTTGTCGACTTCAAGGTTCAGCCGAAAGTCACGTATGCGAGCGATCAAGCGTGAGCGCTCGACAGGCACTGTGATCTGGTGGATGCCGCTGGCCGTCGTCAAGAGTAGTTCCAGTCGCGTAGCCAGCACTACGGGGTACAGAACCGCCGCATTCCCGGCCAATTGGTCGAGCACCACGCTCTCGTCACCCACACATTGTTCATCGAAGTAATCCTGCACCTCCGCCAGCTTCAGCTCCTCCAGTGCGAAACGCGCATCGCGCAGCAGTTTCTGCTTCTCATCCGCCTCTGCTTCGATCGCGCTTTGCGTCAGGAGCGCATCGGCATAACTGTAGTAAAGAGGCTGTACAACGTCTGTGAAGGTATCCGGATCCAGTGACTCGAGGTTACTGCGTAGCGTGCGCAGCGATGCGACAGCTCTGGCGTAGGCATCGAGAGAATCCCGGGTATTGCCCAATTCGCCAAAGGAGCGAGCCAGCACCCATTCCCAACGATACTCCAGACCATCTACCTGCACCTGGTTCGCGTACTGAAGTGCCCGCTGGGCATAGATGACCGCCGCATCGTACTGGCGGTCATCAGCGTAGAGTTCAGCGATGTAACCGTTCAGCATAGAGCGTGTGCGTGGTTTTACATCCTGCATTTCTCCCGCTCGCTGCAGCTGCTCCAGGGCCGCCAGACGGTAGGACGCATCGGCACCGAACTCGTTCACCGCCTTGCGGTACAGAGATGCCAAGGCCATGCGCGCGCGACCCGGTGCATCGATCGGCAGCTGGTCGAGCGCATCTGCGATTTGTCGCGCTGTTACCAGAGCGTCCTCTACACGCCCGTCATCAAGCATGGCGCGCGCGCTGTTGACTCTATAAATTACGCGAGAAGAGTCGTCCGGAGCGAGTTCCGCTGCAGCCCGAAAGCCCTCGATCGCCGCACGGTGGTCGCCCTCACGCTGCATAATGAGTGCCTCGTCGTTGCGCAATTGGCCAAGCAACGCGGGTGGCAGCGAGCCCTCCCATTCCAGTGCTCGCGCAATCGCGGCCGACGCCTGCCGCGTGGCCCCCTCGCGGTAGTACAACAGCGCACGCTGCCGCTGTGCCTGCGCAACCTGTGCCGGCACGGCAGCGGACAGGCTCCCGAAATAGTCCTGTAATGCCGTGAGCTCGTTATCGGCACGTGCCAGTGAGCCGAGCCGGCGAAGGAGGTCAATACGCAGCAGACGCGCATCAATCTCTCCCGGCGACAACGCTCCTTCCAGTTGTCGGGACAGCAGGTTTTGGTCCTGATCAAGCATTGCCAGCGCCGCGCGCAATTCGCCAGCAGCACTCAGTGCCATCGCCTGACGCAGGTCGCCACCGGTTGCGCTGGCTGACACTGTGGTGAACACGAGTAGACACGCCACACAGAAACCACGCGGTCGACGCCCCCGGAAAATTCGCTTAATGTTCTGCATACGGCCCCATTGCGAGTAATGCCTGTTCAGGTTGAAGTATAGGACGCATGTACAACCTGGTAGAAAATACCGAGCCGTACGGCTGTTTTTTTCCACAGCAGTGCTTTTCGTCGTTCATATTGGGTCCTGCAGGTAGTTGCGGGCCTGCGGATGGCCGAGCTGTGCCGCGGCAAGGAAGTATTCCCGAGCACGCGCTGTGTCAGGCTCGCTCAAATGAAGTCCTGCGTCGTAGATCCTGCCCAAATTGAATAGCGCATTCCGGTCGCCCTGCTCGCCCGCCAGGGTAAACAAGCGGAGGCTTTCATCGATATCACGACCCAATAACCGGCCGTCAAACAGGTGATTCGCCAGCAGCGTTTGCGAAAGAAAGAAGCCTTGCTCGGCGGATTTCTCGAGGATACGCAGTGCCGCGCGCCGCTGTGCATCGGTCTGCGCCAACGCAAGCAGTAGCGTTGCTTGTTGATACAAACCCAGTGGAGAGCCCTGTCTCGCGGCACTTTCCGCGTAACGCAGCGCGGTCTCCTTGTCTTTCCCCACAACCCAGCCGGTGTCATACAGCTCGCCCAAAACCGACATGGCTCGTGCGGAGCCCGACGCCGCCTGTTGCTGCAACTCTTCAATTGCGGCCATGTCACCCGTCGATTTCACCCGCAAGATATCGGCAAAGATACTGCGCGGATACGCAGCAATAAATTCTTTCTCTGCACCGAGCAAGCCCAGGTTGACAGCATCGTAGAAAGCAAAGAATTCATCGGGTTCAGGCAGCATGAGGCTCAATGCGGACGCGGAAGACATTGTCGATGCCGTGGCGGAGGATCGCTCTGAAGCAGGGGTGCGTTCTGACCCGGCGCCGTCGCCAACACTACCCACCTCATCCTCCAGTGCAGCCGCATCGAGACCCACCGGCTCACTCTGCTCGCGAACCGCCACCTCGGAATTCAGCGTTTCCTCCCTCTCTGCGGCGGTACTGGTAAGCGCCTCCGTCTGCAGCGCAACTGGCGAGTCCCCTGCCGGTACGGCCGCCACCGGTTCATCACCGCGCAGTGCATACCATCCCCCTGCGGCGGACAGGCAGAGCAGCACAAGCGCTCCGATCCCGGCAGCACGCTGCCGTCGCGGCCCTTCGGCGATAGAAACTTGCGCGCTCCTTTCCTGCGGGCTCACCCCGGGGGCCGCCATGATTGCGGTGGCGTCGAAGGCGCTACCGGCAACGACGGGAGGCGGTCCGGTCGGAAGGTTGTCCAGCGCAATGAGTAAATCCTCGCAGCTGGCAAAGCGTTGATCCCTCTCATAGGCCAGCATGCGGTCGAGCAAGGCCTGCAGATGTCGCCAGTGCCCCGGCAACTGTGGCAATTTGTGCTCGAACCGCTGTATGGCGATCTCGGTCAAGTTGCGCCCGCTAAAGGGTGCATCGCCACTCAACATTTGAAACAGCATAACGCCAAGACTGTAAATGTCTGTACGCGCATCGAGCTTATGACCCAAAGATTGCTCGGGGCTCATGTATTTGGGCGAACCGATGACCGATTGCACCCGGGTGATCTGCGTGACGTCCTCGGAGTCCTCCGCTGCACGCGCGATACCAAAGTCTGTGAGCACTGCGGTGTCCGCATCCCGGAACAGAACATTGTCCGGTTTAACGTCCCGGTGGATAAAACCCTTCTTGTGCGCATAACCCAACGCGCTCGCCAGCTGGCGTGTAATATTCAGGGCAATCTGTTCCTGAATGGGCCCGACCATCCGGCTGCGCAAGTCACCTTCCGCAAGAATTTCCATTGCCAGATAGAGCAACCCTTTATGCTCCCCGACATCGTAGACAGGTACGATGTGCGGATGCGACAACATGCCAACAATTCGCGCCTCACGCAGAAAGCGCTTGCCGAACTCTTCGTTCGCCGCGAGCTCCTGTGCGATGATCTTGAGCGCCACGGGGCGCTCGAAGCCGCGCTGAATGGCCAGATACACCCGGGCCATACCCCCTTCACCAAGGAGGTGTTCGATGGTATACCCGGGAATTTCAGGTAAAACGTCTGTCATGACGGCTGCGCTGTAGTGGCCCGACCCCTCAATCGACGAGCACCTCCAACCGTCTATTCAGTCGATGATCGGCTTCCGGCAAGCTCTCCCCCCGGTATTTTGGCCTCCCCTCTCCCGCGCCTTCCACGCGCAAGCGGCCAGCCAGGGTGGGAAAGTTCTGCACCAACTCATCGCGGGCAGCCTGCGCGCGACGTTCAGAGAGGTTCATATTATGCTCCCAACTGCCACGGACATCGGTGTGCCCGACAAGAGTAAAGGCACGCCCATCAAAATTTTCACTGGCCAACACCTTGCCTAGCTCCATGATGTTCTCACTGGTCAGCGCATCCATCTCAGTACTGTCAAGCTTGTAGTTGATGGGAATGCGCACCCGCGTCTTCTCCGCATCACCCCCGGCCAGTCCGCTGGAGGTCAGGCTATCCGTCGAGAGCAATCCAAACTCCTGGCTGGACAGGCTGCGTTTGATGGAATCGCTTGAGATCGGCGTGTCGATCAGGCTGTGATCAAGCTGCCTGGCGTTCTCTCGCATCCAGGACGGAGGGTTAGAGTGTCGTTCAATGGCGCGGTCCAGGGTGGCCAAAGCTTCGAAGCGTTGGCCGTTGAGCGCCAGCACCTGACCGTAACGTGCGAGAGATACGGCGGCTTCATCTTGGGTGGCGGCATGCACGACCGCTTGCTCATAGGCATGCAGCGATTCTTCCAACTTGCGTTCCCTCTGGAAGGCGGTGCCCATCAGGTGCCAAGCGGCATAGGAGTCGCAGGCCTCAACGGACTTGTTCAACCACGCTGTTGCCTTCTCGAAGTCCTGTTGCGCGCCAGCCTTGCGGGCAAGATCGTAATAGCGCTTGCCGTCAGCACAGGGAATCGCGGCATCAGCCGTCTGGGCAGCGAGAGCCGCCACCATTCCCGCTGCTGCTATCAGATTGCTCGATCTCTTGAACATGGTGTCCTCCTTCGCCTACTCATGATCTCAGGAAGCTGATGAAGTTGTTGTGTTGCGTATCAAACGAGGCGCCGCGCGAGGCCCACGATGATTGCAACGTGGATACAAACGGGTTGTAGTAGTAGCTGTAGGCTGGTTGGTACAACCAGTACCAGCCACCGGTCACTGTTGCGAGGGCTTGCTTGTCGAGGTCGCGACTGTCTTCCAGGTCGTTGATTGTGATATGGGCCATGAGAACTCTCCTTGAATACGTCGTCGTGCGTTATCAGGTTGCGATGTTTTTCGCCGTGCTGGCGATCCTGTGTTAGCTTAAGCAGAAACAGTGCCAACTTTTAATAACCACTCATAGAAATTCATAAGCACCTGATATTGTTGATAATAAACTTTTATTCAGCGCCTTTGGCGAGCAGATCCGGCAGTCCATCGCAGCTATTTGTTTGAGCTTTCCCAACATGCTTGGCGAATTAGTCAGCGAATAAGGAACACTAGGGCCTGCGAGCAAATCGCGGGCACAAAAAAAACCCGCCACTGGGGCGGGTTGGGTTTTGCGCTGCGCCTCAGGAGCGCAG